>CAMYFZ010000025.1 GCA_947255165.1 uncultured Varibaculum sp. | reverse complement strand
TCACTCCGATTGCTCCCTTCGCAGTTACTTTGCCGATGACCAATCCCGATGGTAAGGCCTGGAATAGCGACGTACACGTCTACCCCAAGAACCAGGAAAACGAACTGGATAAGAAGGTCGTAGACAAGGGCGTTACTACTTTGAATCAGGGCGCTGCAAACACTATGGATGAGTTTAAGTACGTCTTGACCACCACTTCCACTGGTGCTGACGTCAATGGCGATGGAAAGATGGATGGCGCTGACCTGGGTAATCTATACCAGATTGTCGACCAGTTGCCCGCCAATGTGGAGTATGTAAAGACTACCGCCAAGATTGCCGACCAGGTTACGACCGATTTTGATGCCACGACCGTTAAGGATGGTAATCCCGAACGTACTACCGTCACCGTCGCCTTCAAAGGTACCGGTCTGAATACTATCGCTGCTGGCGCCAAGATCGAGGTTACTTTGCACGTTAAGCTAAAGAGCGTTCCGGCTGATGGCTTGACCAAGAACACTGGTCAGTTGTACCCGAATAAGTGGTCAAAAGATAACAATAAGCCGATTAACTCCCCGGAGGTTGAGACCCGGCACGGCGATATCGTGATTAAGAAGGTCAACAGCGCGGGCGAGACTCTGGCTGGCGCTATTTTCAGTGTTCACCTGGATACCTCGGACAATAAAGATTGCTCCAGCTATGGCTCGACTATCAAGACCTCGAAAGCGACCGGCACTGACGGTTTAGTGAAAATCTCTGATTTGCAGTTGACTAACTGGATTGATGGGGCAGCAGTAGCGGAAGCGGACCAGGTACCCTACTGCCTGGTTGAGGAACAAGCTCCGGCTGGTTACCAGATTCTGCCGGAGCCGATTAAATTCTCGCTTACTAAGCCGGGAACGGTTACTACTCTGTCTACCGCCAAAGCGGGTGACGGTAACTTCGTGCAGATTACCAACCACAAGAACCTGGGGCTGCCGCTGACTGGTGCGCAGGGGATTCTACTCGTTTCGGCTCTGGGCTTGATCCTAGTTTCCATCGGCGTGACCCTAGCGGTTAAACGCCGTAAGGAATAGGCGCAGGTCTAGGAAAACTAATAATAGAGTGAACAATAGCCCCTAATGCCAAAGAGGGGGCGACGCAACCGAATGCGTCGCCCCCTCTTTGCGCCCTTAAACTGGAAAATGTTTGCCGGAAAAGGCGGCGGAAAGCAGGCCAGCCGGCCAGGGGAGAAGCAGCTAACTAAAAAGTAATAAGAGTCTGATCTAGATTGCAGGAAGCTTAAGCACCCGAGGTGGGTTAAAAATACCGAGCCAGCTAAAAGAATAGCTAGGCAAAAACTGCTAAGAATTTTGAAAGGGGGAACCGCATTGCGAAGAGTCTTAATCATTGTCTTAACAGTAGTGGGAGCGTTGCTCCTGCTATATCCGGTAGTCGCTATTTTCGCTGGTAATGTGCGTATCGGTGAAATCTCGCGCCTAGAAGCACAAGAGATGAAGCGGATGGCTAATCATCCCGACCAGTCACAGGCGCTGCTGAAAGCGGCGCATGAATACAACGCCAACATCCGCGGAATCCCCATTCTTGACCCCTACCTCTACCAGATGACCAAAACCGGGTCGGAAGAATACCAAGAATACTTAGCGACCCTCCCCGGAGACGTAATGGCGCGTCTAGTGGTGCCATCTGGGCAAATAGACTTACCGGTGCGGCACGGCACCGAAGATGACGCAATCGCGCGGGGAGCCGGACACCTTTTTGGCACCGGGTTGCCAGTCGGCGGTAAAGGGGTGAACGCGGTGCTCACCGCCCATTCCGGGATGAGGACCGCCAGTTTGTTTGACGGCTTGCACGATGTCAAAGTCGGCGATATTGCCTATGTGCAGGTGGCGGGACAAAAACTTGCCTATAAAGTCCGCGCTATCCACGTAATCAAACCCACCCAGTTGGACTTATTCGAGCCGAAACCAGGTAAAGATATTCTGACCCTATTTACCTGCACCCCCTACGGCACCAACACTCACCGGCTGGTGGTTACCGCCGAACGCATAGCCCTCAAGACCGCGCCCCCTATGAATGAAGAAGGCCCCACCTGGTGGGATGCACTGCGGTGGTGGATGATTGCGCCGATAATTATTTCCGCAGTGGGAGGCACCATCGTGGCGCGCTACCTGCGTAAAGACCGTAAAAAAGGCGATGAAGCAGATAGCGGGAACGAAGAAGAAAACTTGGCGCAAGTAGGCAGACTAACCCGTACGGAAAGAGCGAAGAAGTTCCGGGAATCGCGTAAACGTAAAGGATCTCGTCATTCCAGGCGATCACACAAGTCCTCACCCGCGCCCCAGGCTGGCACACACAACGCAAAAAACGACTCGGCGGCACCTCAGGATAAAGATAAAATCTTCAGCTGAGCGCAAGGCTCGTTTCCCCCGTAGGTTTCCGCGCCCGTTTCCCGTGCGCACCGCTCATTTCAGCGCAAATGCGTCCTGCGGCCTATAAAATGGAAGCAAGCAGGCATCGGTGCAGCAGGAGGGTGGCATCATCATGGCGGAAAAAGAAAAGATCTTAGTGGGAGTTGACGGCTCCCCCGAATCCCTGGAGGCCGCAGAATGGGCGGGCGCGCGCGCCAAACAAAGTGGTGCTGAGCTGCAAGTATTATGCGCCTACGCGCTGCCCTCCTATACGGCCGCGTCAATGGATTCCGGATTCGCGGTGGTGGACAATGATGCGATTCGGGACAGCGCCCAAACCGTAGTTGACGAAGCCATCGCCCACCTAGAAAAGCTGGGTTACCAAGCTAAGGGGCGAGTTGATGCTGGCGATCCCACCGCGATTTTGGTGCAGCTGTCGCAGCAAGTCGATTTGATAGTGGTTGGTACCCGGGGTGGGGGTGGGTTTACCGACCGGTTGTTGGGAGCGACTTCCTCGGCGCTACCTGGCTATTCGCGCTGCCCGGTAGTGGTGATACCGCGGCGGGGTGCTGAAAATGAGTTCGTCCCGGTAAAGAAAATTGTCATCGGCGTAGACGGTTCCAAGCGTTCCCGGAAATCGTTGCGGCGCGCTATCAGTGAAGCAAAAGTTTGGGGTGCGGAGCTGACCGCCGTGGATGCGATTCCGCTGGCGTCATCAGCGGGGGTTCTTTCCTGGTTGCCGGCATCGGTCGATCGCGACAGCATCTTGCGGGATGTGCGCAGCGAATTAAAGGAAATTTGCAAGGAAGAAGTCGCTGATAGTGGAGTGAAAGTGCATTCGCACGCTCTAGACGGGAATCCAGCGGCGTTGCTGACAGAGTTTTCAACTGCCGTTGACCTGGTAGTGGTCGGTACTCGCGGCCGCGGAGGTTTTGCCGGGGTACTGATGGGATCCACCTCGCAATCGGTGCTGGCGCACTCGGCCTGCCCAGTGTTGGTGGTTCCTACCGGAGGCAGCGAAGCGGGCGCCGAAGAATAGAGGCAGGTTAGTAGCGGTTTATTTCGCGCGGTAGTGCCCATGCTTCCGTAGTTCAGCGTGTCTTGCCACTTCTGATAGTGCTTTGCCCGGTGCTGATAGCGTCTTGCTGCCGTGGGCGTTAATAGTGCGCACTACCGGTGATAGGAGTTCGTGCTGCTTCCTCACTCTCGTCCCGTGACTCTGCATCCTCTTTGCCCTAACCCTCCCGCGTCCTAGTTAGCCATAGCTGAGTGCGGTTTACTCTTCATCCTCATCCTTTCTCTCGTACTAACCCGCGATTCATTTGGCTGCCCGCCGGCGTTTTTATCTTGGCTTATGTATATGCTTTCACCTGCCATTACGTCCGGATTGCTTCAAAATCAAGTGACTGGGGGAACTCGCAAGAAGAATAAGCGTGCTTTTTGTGTGAAATGCGCCATACTTTAGCAATGTTTAAAGATAGCAGTTTGGGTGCGAAATTTTTCGCTTCCTACGTCCTGTTCGCCTCCAAGCGGACGGTTTTTACGCAAAATTCATTTTAATTTCGCGAATTAAAGATAAATGGTACAAAAGAAAACTGAGTTTACCTTTAAAAGAAAAGAAATTATGCATTTAATTTAATGAATTTTCATGTCGCATTCTTAATTTCAATTTCGATGAATTACGCAACAAGTTATCCACAGGTTATTTCGAAATTGAAAAAACCCTCGGCCGTGCCAGGACCGTCAAAATTTGAAAACCGCGTGGATTTTCTTCTCCCCATCTCGATTTCTCGGCTCAACTCGTAGCGTTTTCCTCCCGCCACCGCTTCGCGCAAGGGTCCCTAAACTTCCCGTTTCACCCCCTCTGGAGGGCGCTACTGTCACGGGAGGGTAGAACCGTCCCTGGAGGGTGTAAATGTCGCGGGAGGGTGTAAATGTCGCGCGAGGGTGGAAATGTCGGCGTTGTGCCTGAAGGTGTTTGTGAGGGCGTACAGAATCGCCCTCCAAGGACGAAAGCGCCCTCCGGGAACGCTTGGAGGGCCTCTTAGAGCGTCCTTTTAACCGCTTTGGAGGGCGTTACTGTCGCGGGAGGGCGGAACTGTTCGCGTTGTGCCTCAAGGTGCTTGTGGGGGGCGTGCCGAATCACCCTCCGGCGACAGAATCACCCTCCAGGGGCGAAACCGCCCTCCAGCGGGATTAAAGGGGGCGACGAAAGCACCCTCCGGCGCCTGTAGGGGAGGGAGCATGACAAAAGAACCCTCCGGCGACAAGATCACCCCCCAGGGACAAGATCACCCTCCAGGGACAAAAGCGCCCTCCACGAACAGAACCGCCCTCCAGAGCGCTGGGATGCGAATCGGCTCCTGAAGGACGCATTATGGTGACTTCTAACGCTTAAATCCACTTAATTCCCCCCGAGGCAGGCGCTGCCCTAAACTGGAGAATATGAGCTCAAAGCAGTCGATATTTACTTCTGAATCCGTCACCAGCGGACATCCCGACAAAGTTTGCGACCGGATAGCAGACACTGTTGTGGATGCCCTGCTAGAACAAGATCCGGAGGCCCGGTCAGCCGTAGAGGTTATGGCCACCACCGGGCAAGTGCATCTGGCCGGTGAAATCACCACTTCCGGATATGTAGACCTGCCCACGTTGGTGCGCGAAACCATTAACGAAATTGGCTATACCTCCTCTGATATCGGGTTTGACGGGGATTCCTGCGGAGTGCTGGTATCGATTGACCGCCAGAGCCCCGATATTGCCCACGGGGTGCAAGATTCCTGGGAAACCCGCCAAGGGCAGGCAATAGATGCCTTTGACCAGCAAGGTGCGGGCGACCAGGGGATGATGTTCGGCTATGCCTGCAACGAAACCCCCGATTTAATGCCCGCCCCAATCTGGCTGGCACACCGCCTCGCCAAGCAACTCGAAAAAGTGCGCCGGGAAAAAGTACTCGATTACCTCTGCCCAGATGGGAAAACCCAGGTAACCGTGCGTTATGAGGATGGGCGTCCGGTGGGCCTGGACACGATCGTGCTCTCTACCCAGCATCTAGCTTCTGTCAACCTCGAAGACCTGCGCGAAGAAGTGAAATCCGCGGTGATTGATCCGGTTATCTCCCAGGTGCCCTGGATAGAGGATCGTGACTTTCGTACCTTAGTGAACCCGGCGGGGCGGTTCATCCTGGGAGGTCCAGCCGCTGATACCGGCATGACCGGCAGGAAACTGATTGTAGACACTTACGGGGGAATGGCGCGTCACGGTGGAGGCGCATTCTCCGGTAAGGACGCTTCTAAGGTTGACCGCTCGGCCGCCTATGCGGCGCGATGGGTAGCGAAGAACGTGGTGGCTGCGGGACTTGCGGATCGGGCAGAACTGCAAGTGGCCTACGCTATCGGCTCGGCGCATCCAGTTTCAGTGGAACTGGAAACTTTCGGCACCGAAAAGACCGATAAACAGCAGATTCTGCAGGCCGTACGGGGAACTTTTGACCTGCGACCGGCAGCTATTATCGATCGCCTCTCGCTGCGCCGACCTATTTATTCGCGCACTGCTGCCTACGGACACTTTGGACGCTCCGGCTTTACCTGGGAGGATACCGGTAAGGCACGGGAATTGCGGGCAAAGCTGGGGGCATAAAAACTAGTGCTACCAGGTGCTAAGCCTAAGGGGAAAACTGAAATAACTAATCGTGCTTTTAACTGCCGCCATATAGAATCGATAAACGGAGCGAACACACGGGAGAACTAATGTCGTTTTTTGAAAGAATCCTGCGGATGGGCGAGGGGCGCACCCTCAAACGTTTAGACCGGACAGCCGGCGAAGTAGTGGCGAAAGAGGAAGAGTACGCCGCCCTCAGCGATGAAGAACTCAAGGCAAAGACCGCCGAGTTCAAAGAGGCGCTGGAAAAAGGGGCAACCGAAGACGAAATCTTGGTGGATGCCTTTGCTACCGTGCGGGAGGCCGCGTGGCGCGTCCTCAAACAAAAGCCTTATCGCGTACAGGTTATGGGGGGCATAGCCCTCCACCAAGGCAATATTGCCGAGATGAAAACCGGTGAAGGTAAAACCCTGGTCGCCACCATGCCCAGCTACCTGAATGCGCTTAGCGGTAAGGGCGTGCACGTAGTCACGGTCAACGACTATCTCGCCAGTTACCAAAGTGAACTGATGGGGCGCGTCTACCGTTTCTTGGGGCTAACTGTGGGCTGTATTGTCAACGGTCAGACCCCAACTGAACGGGTAAAACAATACCAAGCAGATATTACTTACGGCACCAATAACGAGTTCGGATTCGACTATCTGCGCGACAATATGGTGCAGCGAGTAGAGGACATTGTTCAGCGCGGACATAACTTCGCGATCGTCGACGAGGTGGACTCGATCCTGATTGACGAAGCCCGCACCCCGCTGATTATTTCCGGTCCCGCCCAAGGTGAAGCTGACCAGTGGTACAACAAGTTTGCCTCCCTGGTGACTCGCCTGGAAAAAGATATGGATTATGAGGTCGATGAAAAGAAACGCACCGTGGGGGTAACCGATGTGGGGATCGCTGCGGTCGAGGATTTCTTAGGGATAGACAACCTCTACGAAGCTTCCCATACCCCCTTAATCGGCTTCCTCAATAACGCGATCAAGGCAAAAGAGCTGTTCAAGCGGGATCGCGACTATATTGTGCGCAATCGGGAAGTAATGATCGTCGATGAACATACCGGTCGCGTGATGGAAGGGCGGCGCTACAGCGAGGGCATGCACCAGGCGATCGAAGCTAAAGAGCATGTTCCGGTGCAAGCCGAGAACCAGACCCTGGCTACCATCACCTTGCAGAACTATTTCCGCCTGTACGACAAGCTCTCGGGTATGACCGGTACCGCTGAAACTGAGGCGGCCGAGTTCATGAACACCTATAAGATCGGGGTCATCCCGATTCCGCCTAATAAGCCCATGATCCGCATTGATCAGCCAGATTTGGTTTATCCTTCCCGGCGGGGCAAGCTCAAGGCGATTGTCAGTGACATCAAAGAACGTAACGAAAAAGGCCAGCCGATTCTGGTGGGCACCACGGATGTTGCCAAATCGGAAGAACTTTCCATCATGTTGGATGAGGCCGGGGTGCCTCACAACGTGTTGAACGCTAAACAGCACGCCCACGAGGCCCAGGTGGTATTCGATGCCGGGCGCAAAGGCATGGTTACGGTGGCCACTAACATGGCCGGGCGTGGTACCGACATTATGCTCGGGGGTAACCCGGAACATATCGCCGATCAGAAGCTCCGCGCGCGCGGCCTGGATCCGGAAGAAAATCTCTCCGAATGGCAAGAAGCCTGGGAGGATGCCCTTACCGAGGCAGAGGCCGAGGTAGCCGACGAACACGAAGAGGTTGTGGGACTGGGCGGACTTTACGTTCTGGGCACCGAACGTCACGATGCTCGCCGTATCGATAACCAGTTGCGCGGGCGTTCTGGACGTCAAGGTGACCCGGGGGAATCCCGCTTCTACCTGGCGATGGATGACCCGTTAATGATGAAGAACATGGCGGCCTTCGTTACCCGCTTTATGAATTCTTCGCTCTATCCGGAGGATCTGCCCCTAGAATCCAAGATGGTTTCCGGGCGGATCCAGTCCGCGCAGCACCAGACGGAGGCGCAGAACTTCGAGATTCGTAAAAACGTGCTGAAATATGACGATGTGATGACCGATCAGCGCGATCTGATTTACACCGAACGTCAAGAAGTCCTGCACAAACAGATCGATCTCGATGAGCTGATTCCTGCCTATCTGCGCACTTTGATTAAAGAAGCAGTCACCCACGCCACCAGCGAAGGTAACGATTCCAGTGAATGGGATTTGGGTAAACTGTGGAACAATCTGCGTTCCGTTTATCCGGTGCGTGCCTCGCTTTCGGAACTAAAGGACGAGGACGGCACTTTCCTGCACATTTCGGCTTCCGAGCTGGAAACTATGTTACAGAACGATATTGCCGATGCCTATGAAGAAATCCTTGATCAGGTAAACGAGAACCCGATTGCGATTGAACAGCTGGGTGACCAGCCGATGGCGGAACTAGAACGGCGCGTCCTGCTGGCTACGGTAGACCGGCTTTGGCAACAGCACCTCTACGAGATGGATTACCTTAAAGAAGGTATCGGTCTGCGGGCGATGGGGCAGCGTGACCCCTTGGTGGAATATAAGTCCGAGGGTGCGCAAATGTTCGAAAACATGATGGGGCAGGTACGAGAAGATACTATTACCGGTATTTTCAATTTCTCCCACCAGTTCCAGCAGGTCTATGAGCAACAGCTGGAGGTGGAAAAGCAGCAAGCCGAACAGGCGAAAAAGAAGGCGCTGGCGGAAGGCTCAGTGATGGGGGATACCGGGCATAAGGAATCCTCGGAAACTGTGCCGGCAATGGCGGGCGCTGGCGCGCAAGGATCGGCATTTGGTGCCGAGGCCGCCCGGCAGACTGCTGCTCAAGGTGGGAACCGGGCTCAGCGCCGCGCTCAAAAGAAGCGCAAAAAGGCTCAGAAGCGTCGCTAGCGTTTTCGGATCCCCTGAACGCTGGATCCCCTGTTCGCCGGGAGAGGGGATTCTGGCGGGATCTTGGGACTGGCGCCGCACTCCCCGAGCGAGCTGGCGGTGCGGATTGTTTTCCAATAGCTAATGGCAGATCTGTCTACCCGATCTCTAGGGCAGCGATTTTCCATTTCTTTCCGCAAGGTTTGATGCGCATCGCTATGGCCCTGACCCGACAGCCGTCACTGATAGTAACCGCGACCTCGACACCAGCGAAGTCCTGGTTAGTAATCCCAGCTTTGCGGCAAAAAATCCGGCGTACCTGAATTTCTGCAGGTAGGGGACGGTGACGCTCGCTGCGAGCTAAAGCCAGGAAGGAACCCCAAAGCTCAGGGGCGAACCAGTTGGTAACTGCTTGCACGGAGCGGCGACCGGAAAATACTTCGAATATGGTTCTTACGGCGGTTGCCACCCAGGATTTTATCTGCGGTAACGCTGATAATGAGGCTGCTTTCGGTGGCGTGGATTTTGGTTTCTGGGCGTTTTGAGGACGGGGAAGCAGGGCTTGAACTTCCAGGGGACCGTAGGTAGGGCTGAGCGGGATTTGAGGAAGTTCTGGACAAATCACTGCGCAGGGGCCAGAGGATTGGTCATCTTGAGGGTAAATGGTTACTAGCGGTTTCCCGGGAGGGAAAAGCTCTTGAAAACGGTTTTTCTGGGGTGGGGCGTATTCTTCTTTTTCCTTCCAGAGGAGAGGTTTTGTAGCTGCTAAACTCATCGGCTCAGATCTTTCAATTATTAGACGGAGACTCTAGTTCATTAGAGAGGGTGGAATGGGAGGGCATTGCCGCTAATGCGTACTTTTGTCCTATCTAAACAGGTATAGGAGATTTTGCCTGAATTTTAAAGGGCTTGAAATTCCTTGTTTATAACATGTAATTAAACAATAATTAAAGAAAAATGAGTTTTAGATGAGGTGATTGAGGTTGCGGCAAGGGGGCAACGCGTATTTGAGGCGCTGCGGGCTGTAAGTGCTCTGGAATCCCCAGCTAGCCGCTACAATTAGCGAGTGCGAATTTATCTTCCCTTAGCGTTAAGCGACCTGTTTGAACCGCAGCTATATTCTCCCTGTGCCTGGGAAGGCACCTCCGATTTCTGTCGGCTTTGGGGGATAGATCCTCTCGATAGTGAACAGGCAGAAGATATCGCCATGACTATGGCTGCTATGTCCTGCCTAGAGGGCACCGGGGACGGTTACCCGGGGCGTATCGTGGCGGCACTCGATGCCGATCCGCAGGAGTTGAGTGAAGAAATCACTCCCGGGGTCTTCGAAGTGAAAACCCGATTCGACTGGCAGCGTCTAGTTAGCCTGCACCTTGATAGCCAGGAAAATCTAGAACTTTGCACCCAATTAAGGTCGCAGATGCCGCGACAGCGCGCAGCTGCCTGGTGTCGCGGCAACTTTGGCGATGCGGGTGCCAGCGACCCCACAGCGGCGTCGCCAGTACTAGAACTGTGGGAAGAACTGGCAGGGGAGCCACTTTCTTGGTTTGATGCCAGCGAACTCGACTATTTGCGCCACTCGCTAGGGAAGTCTTAGCTCTACCGCGCGAGGTAATGCCTGATTATCTGCGAAAATAGGGGCGCAATAGGGTAGGGGCGGCCAGGGACTTTTCCTATCTACCAAACTCAGCGAGGGCTTGGGGCCGGGGAGTCCTCCCTTGCAGTTGCCCCGAAGGGGTAGTTATTAGCGGCAAAACCCCTCGTTTTAGTCGCTAACTCCCGCCTCGCTGGCATGTCCCTGGTCGGCTAGGGCCTCCCGTAGTGCCTGCATAGAAGCGGCAATCTCTTCCGGAGTAGCCGGCTGAGCGTGCGCGAACTTAATGTCTTCCATCGAGTTTGCGGGAATCAGGTGCAGGTGCAGATGGGGCACGTCGAAGCCGGCGATGCTCAGGCAGGAACGCTGGGAACCGAAAGCTTGTCGTTGGGCGCGACCGATAATCTGCGCCACTTTCATTAGGTGTTGCAGCTCATCGGTGGGGGCGTCCCAGAAGTTTTCAACTTCGCGGCGCGGGACTAAAAGCACGTGGCCGGGGGTTATGGGGTTGATGTCGGCGAAGGCGACGCAGATATCGTCTTTCCAGCAGAACTCGCCGGGGATGTCGCCAGTGATGATACGAGTAAAAATAGTGGGCATGGTTCCTCCTGGGATTGCAGTTGTTGCTTCTAATGATAGGACGGGACGGGTAATAAAAAAGTTTTCGGGCAAAATTGGCAACACGCGCCCGCAGTGCTTGCTCAAAACGCCTCTTTACATAGGATTTTCGTTTGACCAAGAGGGCTAGTAAAGCTAACTCTAAACTAAAACTTTAGGGTTAGATCGGAGGGCGACCGTGACAGTACCAGATACCAACCTGGCAGATATTAAAGTCGTAGGCATCGGCGGAGGCGGAGCAAACGCCGTTAACCGCATGATTGATTTCGGCCTTAAAGGTGTGGAATTCATTGCGATTAACACCGATGCGCAGGCACTGATGATGTCTGATGCGGACGTGAAATTGGATATCGGGCGGGAAGAAACCCGCGGTCTAGGTGCTGGAGCCGACCCCAAAGTCGGAGAACGCGCTGCCACCGATAACGAGGAAGAAATCAAAGACACCCTGGAAGGGGCGGACATGGTCTTCGTTACCGCCGGCGAGGGTGGCGGTACCGGTACTGGTGGCGCTCCCATAGTGGCGCGGGTGGCGCGCGAGATGGGTGCCCTCACTATCGGGGTAGTTACCCGGCCTTTCTCTTTTGAGGGAAAGCGCCGCCAGGTGCAGGCAGATGCAGGGGTAGAGGCCCTAAGTAAAGAAGTCGACACTATTATTGTGATCCCCAACGATCGCCTCTTGGATATCTCGGACCAAAACATTACGATGGTCGATGCTTTCTCCGCTGCGGACGAAGTTTTGCATTCCGGTGTCCAAGGCATCACCGACCTGATCACCACCTCCGCCCTAGTAAACGTAGACTTTGCGGATGTAAAAAGCGTTATGAAAGGGGCGGGAACCGCCCTCATGGGGATCGGCTCTGCCACTGGTGAAGATCGCGCGATTCGCGCCGCGGAAGCCGCCTTTATGTCCCCCTTACTAGAGGCGGATATTGATGGGGCTCTGGGGGTGCTGATGTTCTTCCAAGGCGGCTCAGATATGGGGCTTATGGAGGTACACCGCGCCGCGGATATGGTACGCGAAATGGTGCATCCCGAAGCCAATATTATTTTCGGTGCCAATGTTGATGAAGCCTTAGGCGACGAGATCCGGGTAACCATCATTGCCGCCGGGTTTGATGGTCCCAAGACAAGTGGTGCGAAGAAAGCCAAGCAGGCAGAAAAGAAAGCCGCTGAGCCTGCCGCTAAGATGCCCTCGGCCCCGGGGAAGGAAAAAATCTCCGAGGATGCCACGGCCACTTCGGCCATCCCGGCATTCCCGCGCCGCGCAGTCACAAAAGAGGACGAACGCAGTGTCGGAGATCTTCCCCGCGCTGGCGCCTCGGGAGGAGCGCATCGTCTTCCGGTAACTCCACCCTCACGCGATGCTTTCAATCGGAAAGAGAACGAAAGTTCCCGCAGCTACCGCGACAATTTCGGGGTAGATAGCAAGCGAGAGGACGACACTACCTTAACCGTGCCCCGAGTATTTGAGGACGACGATCAAGAATCTGGTCTGGATGTCCCCGACTTTATGCGGTAGGTAGCCATGTTTCGGATTGGCGGCGCACAGGCGGTTTTTACCAATCGGATCGGTGGGAAATCGAGCGGACCATATGCCACTCTCAACTTGGGAAATCACGTCGGAGATAACCCCAATATCGTAGCGGAGAATCGGCAGATCGTCGACGATGCGATTGGGCGCAAAGTGGTGTGGATGCATCAGACCCACTCCAACCGGGTGGTGCAAGTTCATCCTGGTCATACCGATGCTCCTGCCGAAGCGGACGGCATCATTATCGACACTCGCGAGTTTGCAGAACTGGGGCTTACTACCCCGGCAGCTGGAGTTATGGTCGCCGACTGCGTGCCCTTGCTTTTGGCTTCTGATGACGGTCTACTGGTGGCCGCAGTCCATGCGGGCAGAGCCGGTATGGTCACCGGGATTGTGCGGGAGGCCGTGCTGGCTCTACGTAAACTGGGGGCGCAGAGCGGCAAAATTCACGCTGCCATTGGGCCCGCTATTTGCGGAGCCTGCTATGAAGTCCCCGAGGCGATGCGCACTCACGTGACCGGCCATGTTCCCGCTGCCTGGTCACGTACCCGGGTCGGAAGTCCGGGGTTGGATTTACAGGCTGGGGTAATTTCCCAGCTGCGGACGGCGGGAGCGCGGATTACTTTTGTTTCTAAACGCTGTACGTTTGAAGACCGAAATCTGTATTCCTATCGCCGTGATGGGGTAACGGGGCGATTCGCGGGAATCGTAGTGGGCAAGCGGGAAGTTCCAACCGCGTGAACTGCGGATTTAGGTGGGTAGTTTTGGGAACACGCCGCGGTGATGCTTCGAAAAAAACCCGCTCCCGATTAACGTTTTGGTAGACCAGTATTTAACAAAGGAGGACCTAATGGGTGCTTTGAGGAAGACCATGGGATATTTAGGCCTGTTCGAACCACAAGAGAACGAGGAATACCTCGACGAGCTGCAAAGCGAAGTCCCGGATGCTGAAGTTCCGGCACCTCGTCCTCGAATCGTAGAGCCGGCACTGCGTTTCCCGCATGCGGTTAGTTCCGAGCCTGAACCGGCCTCAGAGCTTAAACGGATTGTGACTATCCGTCCCACCACCTATAACGAGGCACAAAATATTGGAGATGCTTTCAAGGACGGTACCCCGGTGATAATGAACCTCGGGGCAATGAATGACCTGGAAGCGCGGCGGATGATTGATTTCGCGGCCGGTCTAAGCTTTGCGCTTGATGGGGGAATCGAAAAAGTTACTAACCGGGTGTTTTTGCTTTCGCCAAAGTCCGTGCAGGTGGACGAAGGTGCGTCCTCCCCGGGGTCTAAAAGAGATTTCTTCAACCAAAGCTAACTAGATGCTTCCCCTAATCTATTGGGTCGGTCAGATTGGCAGATGGCTACTCCAGCTCTACATTCTGGCGTTGATAATCCGGGCAGTGCTGTCTTGGGTGATGGCACTGAACCCGAATTGGCGGCCGAAAAACTCGGCTACGCTGTTTCTTTGTAATCTGGTTTTCGGAATCACGGATCCGCCTTTACGATTCCTAGGGAAATTCATTAAACCGCTCCGACTTGGGACTATTGCCCTAGATCTGAGTTTTGTAGTACTGTTTTTGCTGGTCACAGTGCTGATAAATATTTGGATTCACTTGATTAATGCGTTGCTTATTCTGATACAAAGATAAAATCGCAGAAAATTACCTAAGGTGTTGCTGAAAATCACAGATGTTACTATTGTTGAAGATGTGGAAGTTGAGCAGAACTCCGGTATGCTTGTTTCCAACTGCAACCTATAGCGCAGAAGTTCTCGCAGGCAGGTAAAGCGCCTACCTCGGGAAAAATACGATAGATAACTGAGGTGACAGGTATGGCTCTGCTGACTGCTGAAGACGTTCACTGGAAGCAATTCCAGGCGACTAAGTTCCGTGAAGGATACGACCAAGAAGAAGTTGACGAGTTTTTAGATCAGGTCGTAGAAACCATTGCGACCCTGCAGGACCAAAATGCGTCCTTAAAATCTGAGCTAGATGAGGCGCGCCAGCAGGCAGCAAGCGGCGGGGTGGTGGCACCCAGCGACAGCGGCGAGGAGACTGCGGCTCTCAAGGCTCAACTAGAGACCGCCAATGCGCAGATTGCGGAGATGCAGGCGCAGGTGCAGCAGTACCAGGCAGCGGCCGCTGAGGGCGATCCCCACGCCGGAGAGCAAATCCAGACCCTGCAGGCTAACCTGGCGCAAACTCAGCGAGAAGCCCAGGCAGCGCTGGCACAGTCTCAGGCAGAGACCCAGCAGGCCGTGGCGGAAATCGAACAGCTGCGTGAACAGCTAGCGCAGGCGCAGCAAAGCGCGCAAGCTGCACCGCAGGCTAGTGCGGAACAGCCAGAGGATGCCACTTCGATGCTGGCACTGGCGCAACGGGTACACGATGAATACGTGCGCAACGGTCAGCAAGAAGCCGACCAGATTCTGGAAGACTCCCGTCTCAAGGGTGACCAGATCGTACGCGAAGCCAATGACGAGCGTCGCCGCGTGTTGGAGCAGCTAGAATCCGAGCGGGCAGACCTGGAGTCGCGCGTTGACGACCTCAAGGCCTTCGAAAACGACTACCGTCACAAGGTCCGTGAGCATCTGCAGGCTTTGATCGGCCAGCTAGACGCGCAAGAGGCATAAATATTAAATAAAGCATAGTCCCTCCTAAGAGCCGGGTAGGGAAAGGTGGCGCCATCGCGTAAGTGGTGGCGCCGCTGCTTTTTTATTAAATTGAGTCCTAGACTTAACCGACCTGGGAAGAAAATGAAGCAGCGAAAAAAACAAAAAGTAGCACCTCTGCTGGTGATATTCGTGTTCGTAGCGATACCGGTGCTGATCATTGACCAACTCACCAAGGCATGGGCACTTAGCGTCCTGGAAGTGGGGGCTCCTACTAGACCATTGATTGGTGGTTACATCGGCCTCCAACTGGTACGTAACCCCGGGGCAGCCTTTTCATTAGCGGAGAGCTTTACCTGGGTATTTTCCGTGATAGCAGTGACGGTACTGGCGATTATTATCTGGAGTGGACGTGCCATGACTAATCTTGCCTGGCAACTCTCCCTAGGGTTACTGGCAGGCGGGGCGCTGGGAAACCTGGTTGACCGGCTTACTCGTCCTCCGGGAATTTTTCGCGGGCACGTGATTGATTTTTTGAATTACCGTTCGATCTTCGTAGGGAATATCGCGGATATAGCCATCGTGGTGGGGGTAATTACCGTGGTGGTGCTGGTGGTCCTGGGTGTGCCTTCAGTCAGCGGTAATCATGCCTACAAACCAGCGCGGGTGCGAGGTAAGGATGCGTGAACGGGTTTCGATGCATCTGCCCGATTCTGTGCGGGGGATGCGTCTTGACCAGGTATTAGCCAGTGAATTGCAGCTTTCGCGTTCCCTAGTTGCCAAACTGATTAAACAAAAAGACGTACAGGTAAACGGGAAAAATCCCCGCAAATCTGCCGAGGCTTTCCCTGGTGACCAGGTGGAAGTGCTGCTGCCCGACGCCTCCCCAATAAGTATAGAAACCCCCGCGCAGCTCCCCATCCTTTATGAGGACGCCGATATTGTGGTGGTTAATAAACCGGTGGGGATGGCTGCCCATGCGGCCGCCGCCTGGAGCGGACCGACGGTTATCGGAGCACTACTGGCGGGCGGGCATCAAGTGTCTACCTCGGGGCCGCAAGAGCGCGCCGGAATTGTTCATCGCTTAGATGTGGGAACTTCCGGTGCCATGGTGGTGGCGAAGTCGGAGTTAGCGTACCGGCAACTCCAGGAGGATTTTCGCGCCCGCCGGGTGAAAAAGATTTATCACACCTTGGTGCAGGGATACCCAGATCCGACGCAGGGAACGATTAATGCCCCGATTGGGCGGCATCCCTCCCGTGATTTCAAGATGGCAGTAGTCGAGGGGGGAAGGGCGGCGATTACCCATTATCGCACTTTAGAGGTTTTGCCCGGCGCTTCGCTGCTGGAGATCCAGCTGGAAACTGGGCGGACTCATCAGATTCGGGTGCATATGCAGGCGATTGGGCATGGCGTTGTCGGTGATCCCATTTATGGACCCAATCCGCAGTTAGCGAAGAAATTGGGGCTGACACGTCAATGGTTACATGCGGCCTCTTTGAGCTTTGCCCATCCTAGAACTGGCAAGCAAGTGAGTTTTGAGGCTCCTTTGACCCCTGATTTGGAGACCGCCTTGAAGCGGTTACGCACCGGGGATAGTAAATGATTATGGCGGAGTCAGCGCGCCAGTAAGTTGCGGATATCCGCGCCCGCAAGAGAGTTTATTTGGCGGGTACTGGAGCCTTACCTAGAGGAAAATCTAGCTAGCTTAGTTGAAATCTTTCCGCTGCGGCTTCCTATGGGGGTTTGTCCCCCGCGGTAGTCACGGTTACTTTTTCCTGTTGCGAATTATTAAATAATTGCGGAGGGAGTGGTAGCAGCTTACTTTCACTCTATGGCTTCAGAAAAACCTAGCTATACCCGCTCTCAGTTTCGGCAGGCGTCTTCCCAGACTCCTCGGGCGCAACAGTTATTACAGCAGGCGGAAACCCGTCTGCGCTCTGGGCCAAATGGTCCCCGCCTTCGGCTGGCCCCTTCCCCGCGAGTCGTGGCAGCTGCGCTGGTAGCAATAGTAATCGTGGCGGTAATGGCGGGGTGGGCACAAAGTAAAACTCCTACTACCAAAGCCTCTCTTACACCCCCTAGTTCCAGTAGTTCTGCTGCCCCGGCAGCTCCGGGCTCTTCTCCTGCGGCTAGCGGTACTGTGATGGTCGATGTGGTGGGAAAAGTTAATAAACCGGGAGTAGTGAGCCTGGATGCTTCCGCCCGGGTCCAGGACGCGATTAAAGCCGCCGGAGGGGCACTGGCGGGCACCGATCTATCGGGATTAAACCTAGCCCGGAGGGTGAGCGACGGGGAACAGCTCCGGGTCGGAATTGAAGATGCCGCGGGGTCAGGAGCGGGAAATAGCGAGGAAGCCGGGGCCAGTCCAGCAGGAGAAAGCGGAGCAGGCGGAAAAATATCTATTAATGAGGCCTCCGAGCAGCAGCTAGAGCAGCTCCCGGGGGTGGGGGAAGCTTTAGCACAACGGATAGTTGCCTATCGTAAAGCACAGGGAAGATTCCAAAGCGTTGAAGATTTAAAGAATGTTTCCGGAATCGGAGAGAAAAAATATGCTGCCCTGGCAGATATGATCAGCCTTTAGGCAAGGTATGAACCGGCGAATCCTGGATCTACGGTTATTGCCAGCGGCGGTGTCTGCCTGGCTAGGGGCGCTGATTCTACCGGCCTTGCCCTTGGACCTAGAGCCGATTGTCAGTGCCTTAGCGCTGGCGATTGCGGCGGCGCTGCTGATTGCCGTTTATTTCCAGCGTTTAGTGCAGGTAGGGTTAACGTTAGCCCTGGCGTTAGCCGCATTTGGCGGGGTCGGTTTGTCTGTTTCGCAGGCCGCTCGGCAGCTGGCGGCAGACCCCTTAGCGCGCGCTTGGCAAGGAGATATTGACCAGGTAAAAGTGCTGGCCATGGTAGAAGCGCCGCCGCGAAAATATGCGCCCGGCAGTGACCAACAAATAACTTCCTTGCAGCTATTGGAAGCGAGACTGCCGCCCGCTCCGGCGGTAAAAACCTGCCTGAAAGTGGTGGCCTTCGGTCAGCGCCTGCCTAAATATCCGCGCGGAACCGTCCTAGAAACCAGCCTGAAACTGGAAAAACCGCAGCGAACCACGGAATCTGGTCTGGAAAGTGTTGGCGTTACCAGTGCGAATACTCTTTTTGAGATCCCCGCACAAATAGTAGCTACCCCTAAAATCCGGGCCGGGCCGCGCGGGGCGGCGGCCCTCAAACAAAAGTTCGTCGTCCGGCTGGAAGAAAAACTGGTTGCCGTAAAATCCTCGGCAGCAGCCACGCTGCTGCCGGCCATGATTCTGGGTATCCGCGCTGACGCCTCCGCAGATACTGAAGCGCTGAAAACTGCGGGAATTGTGCATATTACCTGTGTATCCGGAATGCATATCTCGGTTCTGATTGCTCTGGTGGCACTGGTAACTGCCGGTTTGAAACGTCGCTGGCGCCTGGGAGCGTGTGGAAGTTTGCTAGTGGGATACTGTCTGTTACTAGGCCCTGCCCCCTCGCTGCTACGCGCTGCAGTAATGGGGATGGTGGCCGTGCTGGCTCTAGGTAGAGGCAGAGAGCCAGCTTCTTTTTCAGCCCTGGAAATCGCGATCATCGGTCTTTTAATCTTTGAACCTGGTTTTGGGGCTGACGCCGGATTTTTATTATCAGTCAGTTCCACCGCAGCGATTGTACTGGTCGCGAAACCGTTAGAGGAAAAACTGCGAAATGGATTGGGGGCAATGAAAAGATCGGGGAGCGCGCGAGTGCCCCGAATGCTATCTGATAAGTATCCAAAAAATCCCGAGTTTTTCCGGAAGTTTATAGCGGCTTTCCTCTCCGTTAGCGCTGTCAGCCTGGTAGCGCAGCTAGCCTGCTTACCGGGACAGTTGCTAATCCGTCCAGGGATCAACACCCTAACCGTGTTGGCTAATGTGGCAATCGCTCCGGTAGTTACCCTGCTGATTTGGGGAGGAGCCTGCCTGACGTTCTTGCCACTGCCGGGAACTTTATTAGCGAGAATACTGGGTGCCGGGTGTAGCTGGGTAATGACGGTTGCCCGAGTGGTTGCCGCCAACCGTTTCGCGATCCTGCCCTGGCCGTCAGGTGCTACCGGGATTTTGGCGTTGGGGGTGATCATTGCCGGTTTGAGCTATATTTTCCGCTGCTACTTTGCAAAAACGCGGATCGGTGGCAATGTTGAAGCATGGCCTCAAAGCAGATGAGTTGGCGCGATTGCACCCTGGCATCCGCAGTATTGATTCGCGGACCAGAAAAACTGCTGGCAGATCGCGCCCTTACCCGCTTAAAGCAACTGGGACGAAACCAGGATCCGGCCCTAGCAGTGACTGAGGTGACCGCCGCCGGGTATCAGGCAGGCTCTCTTGATTCTTTGACCTCGCCCTCTTTATTTAGGGAAGCCCGCCTGTTAGTAATTCCCGATTTTGAATCTGCCGACGAAGAGTTGGGCGACGATTTGGCCGCCTATCTATCAGCCCCACAACCAGATTGCTGGGTGGCAGCGCTTCACGATGGTTCCAATAAAGGAAAACGTCAGGTAGACAAGATAAAGAAGGCAGGAGCTAGGGAAGTTAAAGTCGCGAAAATAAAGAATGCCCGCGACAAACTGGCTTTAGTAGTCGAAGAAGTACGCACCATCGGCGGACGCATAGAGCCAGCTGGGGCGCAGCTGCTGGTAGATGCCCTCGGTGGGGATTTAGCGGAACTAATCGGCGCTGCCCGCCAGTTAGTTTCTGACTATCCACAGGCGGTAACTTTGCAGGCAGTACAGCAGTTCTATGGTTCGCGGGTAGGGGCTACCGGATTTAACGTTGCCGATGCGGCGGCGGTGGGGAATCTTTCGCGCTCCCTAGTGCTGCTGCGACAAGCATTTTCTTCCGGGGTGGAACCGGTGGCAATTGGGGGTGCGCTCGCCCTCAAGTTTCGCAACCTGGCAAAAGTGAGCGTGCGGGGAATAAACCCTTCCCAGCTGGGAATGGCACCTTGGCAGGTGGAAAAAGCTCGGCGGGAAGTGCGCGGATGGAAGGATTCGCAGTTAGCGGCAGCGATTAAAATTATTGCCCAGGCTGACGAGGACGCTAAAGGCGCCAGCCGGGATGCGCAATACGCCCTGGAGGCGGCGGTTAGGAAAATCTGCCAGCTGCGGCAGCGGTAAAGCGGTACAGGAAAGAAGGTAGGACAAGCGATGGCGATGCAGCGTAAAACCCGGCAGCGGGACGCGATCATGGCGATTATGGCTGATGAAACCGATTTTCGTTCTGCCCAGCAAGTGCATGCTGCCCTAATGGCAGCCGGGCAAACCGTGGGACTCGCTACGGTCTACCGCAACCTGCAGAACCTAACTGAGGTAGGAGAGCTGGATAGTTTGCGTTCGGAAGAGGGCGAAACCCTCTATCGGCGTTGTGCGGCGCGCCGACACCATCACCACCTGGTGTGTCGCAGCTGCGGCTACACCGTCGATATCCAAGATGACCAGTTAGAACAGTGGATTGCCGAGATTTCTCAGCGTTACCAGTTCAGCGATATCGAGCATATGGCAGATATTTTTGGCCTCTGTGTCAACTGCGCGAACCAGCCCGCAAAATAATCTTCTAGGTTCCAGGTGTTACTTTCGAGCGCCCTCAACAAAGCCAAAATACCTGACTATAGGGATCGCGTCACCTCAGGAGCTATTTTCACCCTCACCCTGCCCCTCAGATAGTACGAATGAACTAGCTATTGCATATCTAATGCCTAGATAATAGACTTATTTTAGATGTATTTTATTGCAGGAGAGAGGATTTGCTATGTCCGGTACTACCAGTTTTAGTGTGCGCATGGATAAAGATGTTAAGCAGCAAAGCGAAGATATTTTTCGGGATCTAGGGGTCAATATGACTACCGCAATCAATATCTTTTTGCGTCAAGCTATCCAAGCGGGGGGATTTCCGTTTGAAATCCGTCAAAAATCTCCCAACTATCAAACCCAGTTGGCGTTGGCGGAATCGGAAAGAATGCTTTCCAATCCTGATGCCCAGCGTTATGTAGATGTTGAAGATGCCTTAAAAGAACTTAAATCATGAGCTACCAGATCCAATGGACTAGCCGGTTTAAGAAAGACTACAAGCAGGCTATTCGGCGCGGGCTGCCCATAGAGGAGCTAGATGACGTTATCCGGTTGTTAGCAGCTGGAGAAGCACTTCCAAAAACACTAAAGGATCACGCACTAACGGGAAACTGGTTGGGGCATCGCGAATGTCATATTCGCCCTGATTGGCTACTGATCTATAAGATCAGTAGCCAGCAGTTAGTTCTATCGCTGACTAGGACTGGTAGTCATTCTGACCTTTTGGAATAGTTAGGGCTTGTGGGGAATCCTAACCCGTTTAGCGAATACGCGCACTGGCGATGGCGTGCAGGGCAATCGCCGCGGCAGTCGCCACGTTTAGAGACTCGGCATGCCCCCACATAGGGATGGCAATGGTTTCATTACAGAGGGCGATTTCCTCGCTACTTAAACCTTGGGCTTCGTTACCCAGGCAGATAAATAGCGGCGCCGCAGTTACCATCCCAGAGGTAGTAAAAGTAGGGAGATCTGTTTCGGCTGTTCCCGATAGACCCACCAGGTAGCCATCGTTTTCCGCGCTCAATCCGGCTAAAGAATAGAAGGAGGCGCCGGAGTATACCGGCAGGTGAAACAGGCTCCCGGCACTGGAGCGGATCACTTTCGGACCAGAGGGATCTGCGCAGCCTTCCAAGACCAGCACCCCCGCCAAACCGCAGGCATCGGCGATCCGAATAATCGTCCCCAGGTTTCCGGGATCTTGCACTCGCGCGCACACTGCCCAGACGCCCTCACCCAAAGCCTTAGGGAGCGGAAGGGTTTCGCTAGGGAGTAACGTAAGATCGGCGGTGGCGGCGACTCCTTGCGCCGAGGGCGCAAATAGCTTCATTACCTGTGGTGCTACCGGATGCACCCAGGAAGTAACCCCTAGCGCCTCTTGCGCCACCTGGATTGCGGGGGAGGGCGCATCGGTACCAAGATAAACATCACGAACCGCGTCCGGGTAGAAACGCAGCAACTCCCGGCAGGCCTGCGGCCCTTCTACCAGGAGTAATCCTTGCTTGAAACGAAAACTACGCCTAGACAGATTGACTAGGGTCCGCACCCGCTGGGAGCGAG
>CAMYFZ010000024.1 GCA_947255165.1 uncultured Varibaculum sp. | reverse complement strand
CCCTGCGCCAGCGCCATTGCAAATGCCGGAGTCAGCGGCAACCGGGGTAACAGTAGCGCCTGCACCGCGTGGTAGACGCTATCGCGTAATCTTTGATTTTCTAAATCTAGAGGCCGATTTTCTGGGGAGAGTCGATGCACGATTCTTCCCCCGCGCACCAGGAAATGCTCATAGGCGAAATCTAGCCACACGCGGTAGCAATGTTCATAATGTTCCACGTCTTCAGCCTGCGCGCCTTCTTCTTGCGCCACCCGCAGCAAAGTAACCGCCGCGCCGATTGCCTCGAACTGTACCCAGGATTGGCGATCGCGAATCACGGGTTTGCCCTCCCAATCCACAGTGAACACAAAGCCGGGGGCTCCGTCGCGTCGCCATGCGTCCTCGCGAGCACGCTCAAACATGCCAGTTGCCGCCGTAACCATCCACTCGGGAACCGGTTTTCCCGCATTCTTGAGCATCGCCCGCGCCTCTAAGATCAAGCGTGAGAGCGTAAAGGAATGTCCGACATCGGATCCGTAGGCACGATGCGTCTCTTGCGGATTTTCACGATTGTAACCGATCAGTGGTTTCCAATCTGGATCGAAATGCTCTGGAATCCGCCAGCTATATTCGCGGGAAACTTGCGCCACTCGCTCCAGGATCCGCATTGCTCGCGCTAACCATTCTCCTTCATTGGTAACCTGCGCCACCAGCATATATGCCTCTGCCATATGCATATTGGAGTTGATATCCCGGTAATCTTCGCACTGGGAATAATCACGGTTGTAACTTTCGCGTACCATTCCTGCCTGCGAATCCCACCAGTGTAAATCGTTATCGCGGATAGCCTCTTGCATTAACTCATGAGCGCCAATACGGTCAGCTGCCGTCGCAGAAGCTGCTCCTAATAGCACGAACGCGTGCGAATAAGAGCGTTTATCATCACGTCCGGCGTAGGGAATGGCGTGTCCGTCCGCATCTAGCTCATGCTCAATCGCGTCGAACCAACCCCCATTTTCCGGATCCCGGAAGTACTGGTTTAGACAGCGAATCCCGTGTTCTACTAACCGCCGACACCCAGGCATCCCCAGCAGTACCCCCAGAGAAAACACGTGCACCATCCGAGCAGTTAAATATAACTGAATCGGTTGCTCTAAGTCGACTTCACCGTTTCTATCTAGGCAGGCAAATCCGGTATTTACCTCAGATTTGCGCCCGTAATCCAGCAAGTCCTGCAAACAGGCAGACAGCCAACGGTTATGCTCGATTGAGTCGAACCAAAACATTGCTCAGCTCCTTTGTTGATGTTTTCTTTTCTGGGGACAGGTTAAAAACTAGACAAATTCCATCTGGAATCGCAACGGAGTTACCGCGTCAGTTAGGGCCGAAACCGCCAGGTAATCGACTTCGGAGTCACTATAGGCACCCGCATCTTCCAGGCTCAGATCTCCTCTAACTTCCAGCAGGGTTCCCGGATTAATCGTTTGACGGTGATCGGCAGCCAGAGTTGCCTGTTCAGGGGTGAAACCCTGCAGCGCAATTAGATCAACCTTCATTTTTAAGAGCGGATCCAGTTCTTGAAGCCGATCGATTTCCACTTCGATCGGTTTTCCCATGGCCGCCGTGCGCACATGGTTAATAACATCCCCCAGGCCGGTTCCCAGTTTCAGATGCTCCAAGGTAACCCGGGGGAAAGAACCGACAGCGAGACGAGAAGTCATCCCATCCCCGACTCTAACTGCATATTTTTCTAGCTCCCCTAATCCGGGAGTAACCGAGAGAGTATCCCGCACCACCAGTTTCGTCTGCGAGAGCGCCTCCGCCCACTGCGCGGTCTTAGTAGCAATCCCCGACAGGTGTGACAAGAACCAGAGGCAAAGCTCCCCCGCCTCCAGAAGACCGCGAGTGCTCCCACTAAGTTCCAAAACCGGAGTTCCTGCAGTTACCGTAGTGCCATCAGCCACCCGCAGATGCAGTTCATAGTCCCCCAGCACTTGCGCTAGCACTTCGCGGGCAACGGGTATCCCGCAGATACGGCCATCTTGGCGGGCTACAAACTGTACGCGAGCACGGTCATGTTCTGGCACGAGCGCTGCAGTGGCAATGTCTTCCCCGTAACTGCGAGCAAGGGCGAGGGCGCGTTCCACCACTTTAGGAACATAATCTCCTTGAGGATACTGCAGGTAATCAGCCATTGATATTCTCCGTCCTTTCAGTGGCTATTTTTATGTTCGAGGGCGCTTTCTCCTTATCCTTTCACGCTTTGCGCTCAGATTTAGGCGTTCGGTACTGGCTCCAGGACTTCCTTTCCTCCTAGATAGGGACGCAGCGCCTGAGGTACATACACTGACCCATCGGCTTGCTGATGGTTTTCCAAGATGGCTACCAACCAGCGGGTACATGCTAGGGTACCGTTCAAAGTGGCTACCGGCTGAGTCTTTCCGTTCTCGTCACGGTAACGGATTCCCAGGCGACGGGCCTGATAGGTGGTGCAGTTGGAGGTGGAGGTTAGCTCTAGGTAGCGTTCTTGGCTGGGCAGCCAGGCTTCGCAATCGAACTTGCGAGCCGCCGAAGTCCCTAAATCCCCCGCAGCAGTATCAATTACCCGATAGGGCAGCTCCACTTTGTTCAGCATCTCTTCTTCCAAAGCCAGCAGACGCTGGTGTTCTTCTTGCGCAACCTGGGGCAGGCAGTACGAGAACATCTCCACTTTGTTGAACTGATGCACTCGAATAATGCCACGCACATCTTTACCATGTGATCCGGCCTCCCGCCGGTAACATGCTGACCAGCCAGAATAACGCAAGGGTTCTTCCCCGAGCTCTAGGATTTCTCCGCCATGGTAGCCGCCCAAGGCTACTTCGGAGGTACCCACCAGATAGAGGTCATCTGCCGGTAGGTAATAGATTTCTTCGGAATGTTCAGTTAAGAATCCAGTTCCCCGCATCGTGTCCGGAGTGACCATGGTGGGGGTGGTCATGGGGATAAATCCATGCTGCTCCGCCAAATCCCAAGCACAGGTGAGCAAGGCCAGTTCGAGGCGAGCTCCTATCCCCCGCAAATAGTAGAAACGTGAGCCCGAGACTTTCGCGCCTCGTTTTACGTCAATCGCTTGCAGCATCTCCCCGATTTCCAGGTGATCGCGAACTTTGATGCCCTCGGCAGCAAAATCGCGAATCTTAGGGCCGCGGTGGGCAAGAACTTCATAGTCGTCCTCACCTCCGGAGGGAATCCCGGGAATAATAATATTAGGCAGCGCTGCCAGCAACTGCTGAGCTTCTTCCGAGGCGGCCCCCGCCTCGGCCTCTGCTTCTTTTACCTTTCCAGCCAGTTCTTTGGCCTGTGCCAGCACCGCGGCGCGCTCCTCGGGAGCTGCCTGTCCAATACTCTTAGAAAGCGCCTTCTGGTCTGCACGCATTGCCTCGAAGTCCTGCTGTTTCTTTAGCCGGCGCGCATCGGCGGCAAGTACCTCATCAATCCGGGCGGGATCTTCCCCGCGGGCAACTAGCGAATCTTTAGCTGGCTGCGGATCTTCACGCAGCTGACGAATATCAATCATGCTGTAATCATATCGTCCCCTAGCATTGCTTCTCATCTTGCCTACCAAGCAGCAACCCAGTGGCAGCTTTCAAGTCCGGGATTGTCCGCTTGGTGACTGCTAATGTTTGACCTGTGTCCTCCGCCCTGTCGCCGCTCTAGAATGCTTTAAACTAGCAACTATGACCACTGTGCTCTGGATTTTTGTGATCGCGGCGCTAATCCTAGGGATCGTCTCTTTATCGTGGGCGGTTAATGCCCGCCGGATTGCCACCCGCGCCATGAAAATCGCGATTAAACAAGGGTTTTCTGCTCCCGCAACTACCTGCAGCAACGAGTTTTCTAAACGTGTAGTGGTCATCTTAAACCCCACCAAGATTGCAAATTTAGATAAATTTTGTCGCACTGTTACTAGCCGCGCCGAGAACACCGGATACGAGCACCCAATTTTTGTGGAAACTGACCAGGAATCTTTGGGTGCGCGGCAAGCTGAAGAAGCAATTAAACAGGGGGCAGGTCTGGTTATTTCTGCCGGTGGGGATGGTACTTTGCGGATTATTGCCGCCAGCCTGGCTGAAAGCCGAATTCCGCTGGGAATCTTACCGCTGGGAACCGGGAATCTTTTAGCTCGTAACCTCAATATTCCGGTAAATTCTCTGAGCCGCGCCTGCGAAATTGCGTTCACCGGCAAGAACACCGAGGTTGATTTAGGGCATTTGAAAACCGAGACCGGACAGGAATTCCCCTTCCTGGTGATGGCGGGGATCGGTTATGACGCACAGGTTATGGCTCGGGTTTCGGACAAACTAAAAGAGTCGATCGGGTGGGGCGCCTATATAGTTTCGGGAATTGCGGCCTCGAATAACCCCCCGATCACTATGGATGTTTCCTTCGGAGGTCAGTCACAGCCGCGCACTCGCAAAGTCAATACCCTACTATTAGCTTCCTGTGGGGAGCTGGTAGGAGGCCTTCCCCTGCTCCCGGAAGCTAATCCTCATGATGGTTGGTTAGAGGTACTAATGCTAAGCGTGCGGGGAGGTTTGATTGGGTTACTCGAAGTTATTAGCGGGGTTTTCCGTGACACTTTCGGGATCAGGAAGCTAACCGCCGGCCTGGTTTCCAAAACCGAGGTGACGCGCACCCGCAGCGCCAGCGCCAAGGTGCATGGGGAGGCGCAGATGATTCAGGTAGACGGAGATTCCGTTGGGAAATATCGCGAGATCTCTGCCAACTTGGAACATGGCGCGGTAGTGGTGCGGGTACCCTAGGGGAACCTGCAGCCACCTTGGTGACCTATTTACGTAAAATAGAATCCACCCAGCCCTGGGCACGCTGAAAATCACTATCTCCCGTGCGCGGAGCATGGTCGTTTCTCACCTGGTCAGCGCGGGCATAGGAACCTAGGAAACGTAAGTCTTCACTGATCCGATAAAGACCACGCAAAGCAGATTGCACCCGTTCTTCTCTCACATGTCCATCCAGGTCGATACTGAAAACGTAGCGTCCCGGTTGTCCAGCCAGAGGACGAGACTCAATGCGACTAAGGTTGATTCCCCGCGCCGAAAACTGTTGCAGCATCTCTAGGAGGGCCCCGGAACGATAGTCATTGGGCAAACGCACTTGGATAGTGGTTTTATCTGCTCCGCAAGCTTCCGGAACTTGACCCGGGTTCGCCACTTCCACGAAACGAGTAACTGCTCCCGGATTATCGGCTACGTCCTCATAGAGAGCTTGCAGTCCATAGGTAGCTACTGCCGCTCCAGAGGCAAGCACCGCTTGAAAACCCGCATTGCCCTCCGAAAGCATCCGCGCTGATTCCGCAGTAGAGGTGGTGGCCACGTGGACCGCTCCCGGCAGATGGTCAGCCACCCAGTTGCGGCATTGCGCCCAAGCGTGCGAATGGGTGCCAATGCGGGTTATATCGGAAACCTGGGTTCCTTTGCACACCGCCAAAGTAAACCCGACTGGTACGATCATTTCCGCTACTATTTGTAGCCGTTTATCCCACCCCAAAGAATCCAGGGTAGCGCTCACTCCCCCTTCAATCGAGTTTTCGATCGGAACCACGGCCCGGTCGGCTTTCCCGTCCCGTACCATGTCCATGGCTACGCGTTCGCCCGCACAGGGGATTAACCGAGCATCCTCCGGGGCTACTTGCAGCAACGCCTGGTGACAGAAAGTTCCTACCGGCCCTAAGAAGGCATAGTTTTTAACAGCAGTATTCATTTTCGCTTCCTTTTTCAACTGCTTTCACGATACTAGGAAAAATGCTCTTTCCCCTATCTAGACCGTAGAATATAGCTATGGCAAGAACGGTTAAGCACTTCCTCCTCGCGGGCTTCACCCTTCTGTTTAGCCTTTTCTTTACCTTACTTACTTTACCTTTAGGCCTTGCCGAGGCTACTACCTGGGAGCCGGAGCCTGCCCCTAAGACCCTCACCCCGGCGCAAAAGGTTTACTACCCTGATCTCGATATCTATTCGGCGCCACGGGTAAGAAATCCGCTCCTGGTAGTACTAACTAAAGATCTATCCTGGCGAGATTTCTCGGAAAATTCCGAGAAATACCCGCAGCTAATGAAATATGCAGCTGCGGGAAGTATAGGTAACCTAATCACCTCCAAATGCCTTAGTGAATCTGTGTTGACCATTCAAAACGGCGGCGCGTCCTCGGCCCTGAATCTCTGTCCTCAAACGGAGGTGGCAGGCGGGAAAATAACGGGAATGCCCGCAGAATACTGGCGGGAACCGAAGGAGACAACCCCGGGACAACTAGCGGGAATTTTGGAGGCCTTCGGGATTAAGGCGCGCGCGATAGGCCCCGGGGCCGGCTTACTCCTCGCTTCCAGCAAGGGGGAAGTTAAAGACTATAAAGCGCTCCCCGCTTCCGCGCAGCAGCTTACGGCACAAGTGAAGGCCGGTATGGACGCCGGCGGGCTCACGGTAGTAGATTTGAGCTCCCTGCCGGATCGGGACCAGCAGCTAGCAATGCTAGAGGGAGCGCTGGACGGCTTGACTGCCCAGTCCGATCTGATTTCCCTGTCCCTAATGGCCGGTTCGGGGAATTCTGCCCCCCATTTGCTGAGTTATTCCCCCTCTGAAGCTACCGGCCTTGTGCCTTCTGCTAGCACTAACGCTGCCGGTCTAGCCACTTTAGCGGATATTAACACCCAGATCCTTTTCGATTTCTCCCTACCCGTGCCCGATAAAAATTATGGGGCAGAACTGACAGTTAGTAATCTCCCCGACCAGATACAACCATTAATAAATCTGGATAATGCCGCTACTAGTTACGCGCAACAAAACTTGCAGGAGCGTTTAGAGTATTTACAAAACCAAACAGACCGCTCTACCGCTAGCACCTACGCAAAAACCTGGTTTTATTTGGCTATTTTCTGCTGTTTCTTCTTTACTTTCGGGGGATATTTATGGTGGCGGCTGCGAGAGCCGCAAAAGCATCGGAGGACCCAGCTTGCCCTGAATGCCGCCGGAGTTTTCACCGCTTTGCTTTTCCCCGCTTCTTTTTGTCCCTATCTGCTAGCAGGTGTTAATCGGTCGGTGTCTGCTGCCGGGATAAGCGGGGCGATAATTCTAATTGCTTTAACGCTAAGCACTTTGCTTGCGCTGCTGGTTTTTGGGCTGCGCCAAAGTTTTGCTTTCCCTCCCGCTTTAACGGCGCGCACGGCGGGCATAGCTACCAGCGCCCTCACCTTGGGGATTCTACTGTTTGCCCGCCAAGAAGCTGATTATGTGCAGCTGGGAACCCCGCTCGGCTATAACGTGTTCGCGGGCCCCTTCTTTTGGCAGCTATCTGCCGAAGCCACGGCCTTAGCGCTTTCCTGCTTAGTTTTATCAGCGATTTGTATCCTGACTTCCTTTTCGCGTCTGCGTGCTTTCTGGGATAAAAACCTCCTTAAATGCCGAGTAATAGCTGCGGTAGCAGCGGCCATCCTACTGACCTGCTTCTACCTGTGGGCAGGCTTATCTGCCTTGCTCTGCGGTCTACTTTTCCTCGCCCCTCTTACCCTAGCTTTAAGGGCCTACGCGCTTCCCGTTCCGGAGCTAGCTTCCGCTTCGCGTCCTCACTCCGGTTTCCGAGTAGTGTCACTAGCTGCAGTATTGGGAGCGGTGTCCCTGGCGGGAGCGGGAATAATCGGCATTTGGGGGGTTAATCCGGATGCTCCTGCCGCTAAGATTGCTGCCCTACCTAAGTCTGCAGACACTAAAGTTGCGGTAATTTTTACTTCTGGTCTGTCTTGGGAGGATCTAGTGGCCGCGCAGCCGCAGCTGGTAGAAAACTCTCCGGGAGTAAAGAGCGGGACGCTGTTTTCTTTGGCTCCCTACCCGCTTAAGGACATGGCTTGTCCCCAGGATGCCTGGCTGGCATTTTCGGCCGGCAAAGCCCCGTCTCGATATTCTCTCGCCGGGCGTAACCTGTGTTTACAGCCCGAAGCTTTACACGAAGGTAAGCGAGTAAAAATGTGGGAGTACTATCAGCGCTCTGCTGAAGCGAGCTCCCTGGCGGCTCGACTGGGGGGATTTGCCGACCAATTGCGTCAAAACCAAATTTCTGCGGGAGCTATTGGCAATAGCGCCGCCTTGGCGCTAGCCGATGAGGACGGCGTTATCCGCGGGCAAGTTGACAACACTGCCCCCTTAGCAACTGGATATGCTAAGGCAGTACAAAAGATGGTATCTACCCATACCCTCACCCTGATTGATGCGCAAGCTGCACCCCAGAACCTTAACCCGGAGCGACAAACCCAAGAGGTACTCGCCCAACAGGAAGAAATTTTCAATTTTCTCGACCCTTCCTCGGGGGAATCTCAACTGAAAAAAACCCAGATTTGGGATCCGGTTTGGCTCCTGCAAAACGGCGGCTCTCTCTCAGGAAACTCTTTACAGGCAGGCACCCTAGTAAGCGATTCCGCAGACCTCAGCCCGCAGGAACCGGATCGCAACAGACTTCGCCGCGAAGAGATGAACCCGCAGGAAAATCCCACTCCCGCAACCACCCCCGAATTGTTCGGGGATTCTGACGAGCCGTTCTCACCCGAGAATTTACACCTCCTAGAGCTTTCAACAGTGCTTAGCCCCGACGAAAAAGTTGATCAGGAGTACTTAGCGCAAACCCGTAAGCAAAATGCCCGACTGTTTCCGACAGTATCGACCTATCCTGATCTGAGCGGAATGCTGCCTGCCCGGATCACGATTGCGCAACAAGAAAAACAAATACAAGCCCTGGGGAACACTTTGACGGCGCTTCCCGAAGGTACTCGCGCCCTAGTGGTTTCCGCCAGCCCCGATGCTGCCCAACAACGCTTACAAGCGGCCATGATCTACGGTAAAGGTATCACCGCGGGGATAGCTTATTCTCCCTCCACCCATCAAGTAGGGATTGCGCAGACCGCAGATTTACCGGCCACAGTACTGGATTGGCTGGGAGCTCGCAACGAAAAGTTGAGCACTTCGGGTTCTCCCCTCATGGTTAGCGCTAATGAAGCTCAAAGCGCTACTGATCGTCTCGAACGCCTAGCGAGTACTTCTCAACGCGCTGATGCTAGCTATGCACGTCTGGGACTAACCCCGAGCAGTTTTGTAACCGTTGCTGCCGGTGCCCTGCTAGTGCTGGCGCTGTCGCTAGTTGCTTTGTTGCAACTAAAACCGAGCGCGCGGCGGCCTCATTTAAGAGCCCAACTTGGCCTGCTCGGACAATTCTTTTGCCTAGGAGTCGCTGCCCTGCCCGCCGCCTGCTTAGGGGCCGCCATGCTTCCCTGGTGGGAATCGGAATCACCCACCGCCTTTTTCGTAACAATCAGCATCTTGATTGCCTCGCTACTAGCTCTGGTTGCCTGTACCGGTCCCTGGCGGCGCCGCCCCATCGGACCGGCACTGGTAGTGGCCGCGTTTAGCTCCTTTTTCATTTGCCTGGATGTAGCCACCGGTTCCCACATTTCTATGGATTCCCCCTTCGGATCATTTTCACTACTAGGAGCCCGTTTCTTTGGATTCGGTAATGTCTACTACTCGGTATGTGCCATCTGGACCCTGTTGCTCTGCGGGGGTCTTACTCCCCTTGCTAAGCGCGCAGTTTTCGGGAAAACAGCGCTTACCCGATCGCAGATATGGTTATCGAACCTCCTGATCGCGTTGCTGGGGATAGCCTTTATGGTTATAGACGGACTCCCGCGTTTTGGCGCGGACTTCGGGGGGCCAATATCGTTCTTGCCCGGATTCTTAATACTGGTGCTGCTACTTAACGGCAAACGGATAGGAATAAAACGGATAGCGCTGGTGCTGCTGGTGGCGGCGGGGGTGTCCGTAAGCTTGGCAATTGCCGACTGGATACGCCCAGCCTCCCAACGGACACATCTAGGAAACTTTGTACAGTCGGTATTAAACGGCGACCTGCAGACGATCCTTACCCGAAAAATCTTCGCTAATCTGGCAAGCTGGGGATCGACAACTTACGTCTGGTCACTGCTATGTTGCCTGCTAGTTATCAGTTTGTTAGTGGTTCCCGCGCTGTCAAAAACCGCAATCCCGACTAACCTGTTCCTACCTGACAATCTTGCGTCTTCCTCCCTCCCCCAGGAGAATTCCCGGGAAAAAAGGAGGCGGAATTATTGGCTGCGCGGCCGCGCCTATCTGCGAAATCTGGGAACCTCCGCTACCGCGCTTTTTGCGCGTATACGTCCACGCCTGGGAGAAACCCCAATTGCCATTAAAGAAAGCGGCCTGCGGATTACCCTGCTAGCGATCGGCATTAACCAGTTATTCGCCTATCTACTCAACGATTCGGGTACGCAACTGCCTGCCACCGGATTATTGCTAACGGCCCTAGCTTACTGTTCAGCGGTCTTTGCCGATTTGCCAGGAGATTCGCGCGGCACAGCTCGATAAACTTTCCCCGGTTTTTGCTTTCGGGCTGCTTCTAAAAACTTGTGGGGTTTGACGTGTACTCGGCGGGCACGTAGCCGTCCCAGAGCTTTTGCCACGTCAACAAACTGATGGAGGCGGTGCATCTGCGATTTAAAATCCCGTCGGCTAACCCGGTGAGAGAAGTTTACTGGTACCTCTTTGACCGAAAAACCAGCACTAAGCAGACTAATGGTCATATCTGTTTCGACTCCCCACCCGGCAGCCAAAGGTAGGACCGCTTGGAACGCGGAGCTAGTTAGGCAGCGTTGTCCTGAAAGCGGAGCCTGCGGGTTCCATCCAGTGGTCCGCCTAATGGCCCACCTGGATAACCCCAACACAAATCCGTGTCCCCCCGCCCCGGCTGGCCGGGGTAAAACCGCGATAGTGCAGTCGGCTTCTCCCCTAATAACCGGTTCAATTAGGGGGGCCGCTTCAGCGGCACTATCACCTAGATCGGCGTCTAAAAATAACAGCAGCGGCGGCTTTTCTCCCTTGATAGCCCGCATGGCTACTACCTTCGCCCCGGTTTCCATAGAGGATGCTTTACCCCGATTAACTGTGTGGCGAACGGTAACAGCACCGGCCTGCCTGGCCACCTCGCGAGTGTCATCCGAAGAACCATCATCTACCACTACGATTAATTCCAGATCGACAAAAGGTAGCGCTTTTACTGCTCTAACAGTCATTCCGATACGCTTGGCCTCATCTTTTGCGGGAATAATTACCGCCACGCGCGGATCTGTCTGCCCACCTGGATTCACATGCATATTTTGCCTCAGTTTTACCTATTCTTTTAGGCCTAAACGTATACGTTCATTCTAACCATAAATAAGTAGCTTGCGAATCAATTTGGCGGCAACGGTATTACCACCTCCATTGCTCCATTGCTTTAACCTAGTGATTCCAGCTAAAGCGATATCGCGCCGGGAATAGATACCTGAAAGTTTTTTGCGATACTTCGCGCCCGTCTTAATCTCTAACTCTCCGATCCGCCCCGCCATGGCTGAGAAATAACAAGTGCGGGTTAGACTTAGCTAAGGTGGATTTCACTTTCGGGAAGGAGAATCTAGTGGCTGGCTCCAGGCGCATAAAACGTCGGCTATTTAAGCTGGTCATAGCGGTCCTCACCCTCGCGTTAGTAGCGATCATCGGGGGCGGAACCTTCTTATGGTGGCGTTACAACTCCCGACAAGCCCAAGCAACTGGCTACTTCAAAGTTAAACCAGTACTGCAAGAAGATTTTCGAGCCCAAGATTATGGAATCGTCTCCTTTCTTCCTCTTTGGGGGGAAAAATCCTCACTACAGCCAGCAACCTATGGGGATTATCGGATCGGCGCGGGAGTCACTAGTGATGGTTCCGGCGTTATCTTACAACTCGCAGAGGATGGCACTTCTGCCTGGTCAGTTAATTTAGAAGCCCCCTTAGCTGCCTGCGCCAGGCAAACAATCGGGGGAGCTGATGGAGACCACCGCTACCTGCCTTGTCTTTATCATTCGGGGAATGGTTCGGGAATAGCGGTAGTGGATTTGGAAATGGGAACTGCCCGCTGGATATGGGAATCTCCTGACTCTTATGTAAATATCGCGACCCTAGGATCCCAAATTATTCTGGTTGGGGAGGATCTGTCGCTGCTGCGTCTATCGGATCAGGGGGAACAAATAGCTGAAGGGTTAGTTTCCCAAAAAGCTTCTGATCCGCAATTCCAACCAGATATGAGTAACTGCAATCTAGACGAAAAGCCTACTGAGCAGGCTCCTGAGCGTTTTGAGATTTTCTCCGACACCTTGTGGGTTATCGGGCATAAAGGAATCAATTATCTGGTGGATCCGGAAACTAACCAGATTCAAGCCTCCAGTCCGGGAAGGTTAATCCGCAACGCTGACGATACTGCCTGGGTGCTAAGCCCCGAAGATGGCTGTGCCAGATCCCTATTTATTCAACCCCAACGCGCTCATGTAACTACCCTCCCGCAAGGAACTACGGTTCCCTCCGATAACTCGGGGCAACTGTTAGATCTGGTGCAAAAAGGGGGAAAGCTTTTCCATATGGACTGGGAAAAACTGCGCTCCCTACGCACCCTCTTTGACGAAACCGACATGAAACTGGGAACTGGAACCCAGGTGCTAACGACCCCAAAATCGCTATATATCTCCAGTAATAACCAGCTCGGCTGCTATTCACGAAAGACCGGGAAACAAATCTGGTCGTTTAGCGAGAATGTAAAAGAGATGCGTTTGCATCAAGATATTTTGCTCTACACCAATGATGACGGCGTGATTAAAGCGATTTCCACCTCTGATGGAATTGAGCTTTGGAACATCACTACTCCGGCCAACGCCTACTTCGATTCGGTAAAGGATGACAAAAAACTGCACACTCTTGCCCCAGAAGGGATCCAGACATGGGGGCGACAGGTCGGCGATAATCAGACAGTAGGGCACGGAGCCGCCAATCCGATGAGCAAGGCGGAACCCGGTGTTACTTTCCCGGTTGATTCTTGCATCCGAGTTAGTGATACCGACGGTTCTGGCAGTTCCTACCAGGTGCAATTCAATCGCGTTTCCTGCGAACTAAAAGGAGCAGAAAAGGTTATCCGGATCATTGATACTGGGCAAATCGATCGTGGGAAACCAGCAGCAGATTATCTCAAGAAGTGTTTGGAAGATCCCCAGGCCACTAGCGCAATTACTGTAACCAGTGCTATTGCCGATCCTAAAATATCTGCGCTTTGTACCGGTCAGGTGGCTAGCGGCACCACACAGGTTCCATCGCGCTGAACCTTCAGCCCCACCTCTTGGACAGATTCCTTGGATGATTCGGCTTTCAATAAATGGGTTATCGATACGGCTAGCGAGCCGCCCAGCTTTAAAATTAGTTGCCTAGATCTAGGACGTCTTTATGGCGTCCCCCGTACCAACTGTTTGTCCGGCGCATTGCGGCCCGTTGGATTAGGGTAACTGCGACCCCCGAAATAGCGGCAAAAAGCACTACTTCTACCAGCGAAGACTGGGCTGCTTCCTCCCCATCCTGCGGGGGCTTGTGCCCGGTAACGAGTTTCCAACCGGTGTTAATCGCCAGGTTAGCGAGCAATCCTGCACCCGCCAAGCTCGCGGCACTTGCTACTTTCCAGCCAATATCCATGGTTTGCCTTTCCGCTTTGATAGTTACTACTAACCTACCCTAGGTGCCCACGCCCTGTTCCCAAATCCTATTTACTCTTTCCAGGGTGATCTTGATCTTCACTCTTAACAGGGGAATCATCCTCGGTCTCAGCAGAATATTTTTGCTGCTTAAGCTGAGCGAGCTCCTGGCTAACTTGATCTTTTTCGAGGGCGCGGCGCACCAGTTCCCGTTCGCGCTCAGTTGCCTGATGCCTTTGGGCCTCATGTTCGGCGTATTCAGAAATCAGCTCGCTCCCTTTCATTAGGGACACGCAAACTAAACCGATTAGGGATAGCACTAGGAGGGGCACAAAAATATCTCCCAACGCGCCCGCGTAGGCATCCCGGACTACCTGTTGTTGCGCAGCGGTGAGTTTATCTAATTCCAGGGTAGACAGCTCAGCCATGGCGGCACCCTTATCCCCCAGTTTCGACATCCCGGCGCTAACCTGACGGGTGATCTCCCAGGTGAACACGAAACCGCAGATTTGGATTCCGATCGCGCCGCCCATAGACCGACAGAAAGTAACTGTCGAGGTCGCGGCCCCCATATCGCGCAATTTAACCCCATTTTGTACCGCTAAGACCAGGTTTTGCATACTGGCCCCTTGACCGGCACCCAGCAGGAACATTCCCAGGGCGCAGAACCAGTAGGGGCTGTTTTTATCAATCAGGGTGATAAAGAAAATACCCAGACACATCACCACGAAACCGCCGACCACGAAGCGCTTCCAGCGTCCTATTCGCGACACCAGTTGCCCGATTAAAGTGGAAGCGATAAAAGTACCGATCATACCCGGCAGCAACGCCATCCCCGCCAGTGCCGGATTCATACCTTTGGCGATTTGGAAGAACTGGGTAAAAAACACGGGTGGGGCATTAAGCGCGGTTCCCACCGAGATCGACCCTAAAATTGCTAGCAGGGTGGCCCGCTGGGTAAACATCCACATAGGCATGATTGGTTCTGGAAAATGCAGCTCCCAGAGCACGAATGCCACCAGGAAAAATACCGCTAAAGCCAGCATCAGCGCAGTTTGCCAAGAGGTAAAGGCGAAGGCTTTGCCCGCTAGGGAGAGCCAAATCAGGGCGGCTGATACCGCGGCAGTTATCAGCCCAGTTCCTAAGAAATCGATACGCGGTTTACTGATTTCGGCTGCCGGAACTTTCAAAAAACGCCAAAGCACCGCCATAGCTGCCAGAGAAAAGGGGATCGAAACCCACAGGCACCACCGCCACCCCAGCCAAGGGGTGGCCACGATGAACCCTCCTACCAGGGGACCGGAGACATTGGAGACCGCCATGACTGCCCCGATATATCCGTTATAGCGACCGCGTTCACGAGGCGGAATAATCAGCGCCATAACGACTTGGGTGAGCGACATAATCGCCCCCATCCCTAGCCCCTGCAAAATGCGGGTAAAAATCAGTTGCCAGGCGGCAGTGACTGCTCCCGAAAGCAAAGATCCCAAAGTAAAAAGTCCGATCGCCCCCATCAGTAGTTTCTTCGAGTCATACATATCGGCAAGCTTGCCGGACACCGGGGTGGCTACCGTAGCCGACAGCATCATGGCGGTAACTATCCAGGTGTATTGCGATTCGCTACCACTAAGGGCAGACATCATCGTGGGTAACGCCGTGCCAATGACGGTTACGGACATTACCGCTACGAATAACACCATCAGCAACCCGGATAAAACTTGCAAGACCTCTGAAGATCGTTCGGGCCGAGCGGCCTGGTTCTTAAGACTCATATAGCTCCTTGCATACCGCGTTCACCGTTAAATCCTAGTCACCGCTAGAAAAAGTTTTCTAGCCTATTGACAAAATAAGCAGCTATTTTTTAGGCCAGTGATCGCAACGGCTAGTTTGCCGCCCTTACTGGTAGCTACCGGCAGCAGGAGAAACTAATTCCAAGTCACCAAAAAGGAGTCTTCGTCTACCACAGTTCCCTGGGCTACCTGTGCCAATAGGCGCGCCGCATCTTCAAAGGCATTAGTTACTTTCATCCTGGCCACCCGTTCTACCCGGCTAAGACGCCGGTTTCCTTGCGGCTGCCCTAACCATTGCAGCTGGTAGATAGCGAACGGCTTTCCATGATGAGGGTGGAACCGCAGCGCGCACGGCACCTGCAGGCTGGCTTGGACTCCGAGAAAGAAATCTGCCCCCAAGCCTAGGGAGCCGTACAGGGCAAAAGCGTCGTTATCACTTAGCTGGCTACCTACTTCTTTGTCGAAAGCCTCTGCCTCTGCCGCTATCCAAGCTAGTTCCTCTTCTCCCAGTTGTGCGGTGACCACTGCTTCGGCCTCCCGGTTCCAGCGCTGTTCGCGGCGACTGGAGGGTTCGGGAACTCCCGGGTCTGTACGCAACTCCCCTAATACCGGCGATAGCAGTTTTTGAAGACTCTTTTTTTCTATCCAATAGGGCGAATACACCGCCAGATTCACCGCCGAGTCCGGGTCGGGGGAAAGAAGCTGGGCTGAGGAATTTTTCTCACGATTGCCGGGTCCTACCCGCAGGCTCCCTCCCAGTCGCCGGCAAATCGCCAAAAGACCGCTGAGTGCTTCATATTCCAGGCCGAGGGGTTCACTGGCTGCAAAAGCATCGGTGAGCAAGTCGACTCCCCGCAATTCTTCCGAAAGTTTCCCAGAGCGCTCCCGCGGACAGTCTAAGCGGAATGCGGTTTTACTATGCGCGGGAAGCCCCAGAGATTCTCGCACTGATTGGTCTAGCGTGAATGGGCCTTTCAGCTCGGCCGCTCCGCTCAGGCGCAACCGGCCGGGGGCTATCCAACCGGCATCCTCCCAGAGGGAAACCGCCAGCGCCTCTACTTCTTCCGGGGTGACCTCAGCGGGAAAAACTACTAGCTGTGGGCAACCCTCAGTGGTAAATTCTGCGGCCTGCAAGCGTCCTCGGGAGCGCATATAAGCGGCTCCGGGATTGATAGCTGCCACTTGCGTTTGGGGTTGTAATCCCTGCTCGGTTAGCCGGATAGCCTGAACTTTCCCGGTTTCTATCCGGGCAAAAGTAGAGGTGTCGCTAATCGGATTATCGCTCACTGCTCCTGTTCCATTTCCGGCACTTCACTGCGGCTAAAGCGCAGGTAGGAGCGGGAGGCAGTGGGGCCGCGTTGACCTTGGTAACGTGAGCCTCTCTCCTGGGAGCCGTAGGGTTTTTCGGCAGGTGAAGACAGCTGGAAGAAACAGAGCTGACCTACTTTCATCCCCGGGTAAAGCAGTATCGGCATAGTGGCGGTATTCGACAGCTCTAAGGTGACATGACCATTAAAACCGGGATCGATAAATCCCGCGGTGGAATGAGTTAGCAGCCCCAGACGCCCTAGGGAAGATTTTCCTTCCAGGCGGGCAGCCACGTTGTCGGCTAGGCGCACCCGCTCCAGAGTAGATCCCAACACGAACTCTCCGGGATGCAGCACGAATGGTGCATCCTCCCCCACATCCACCAGGTGGGTGAGGTCATCTTGGGGCAGAGCCGGGTCGATTACCGAGTATTTATGGTTATCGAAGAGCCGAAAGTACCGATCCAGGCGCACGTCGATAGAGGCAGGTTGAATCATCTGCGGATCGTAAGGATCAATTTCAACTTCTCCGCAGGCACACAGTTTGGCAATGTCACGGTCAGATAAAAGCATAGCTTCAGTCTAGCGCAGGCGGCATGCACCGCTGGGCACGGACGAGGCATTTCCTGTCGCCGGGTTTTGATAACAGCTATTAAAGAGGCCGCGCGCGCTCATCCATCCCGATACGGCGGTAGGCGCGCGGGATCGCGAAGAATGACCAGAGGCAACCACAAAATGCTAGGATCCCGGTGATCTCGGCTGCTACTGCCGCGCTGGCCAGTCCCACTATGGCGGAGGTTAGGAAGGGACCTATGGTAGGGCCGATTTGGGAAATAGATTGCCAGATCCCTAGGAACCGCGAACGCCCTACCTCAGGAGATAGGTCTGCTCCCATCGTGAACAAGATACCGGCAGCCAATCCATTACCTAAACCGACGGTGCAGGCCGAGACAAAATAGGGAACCATGCTACCTGCCTGGCCTAAGGCAACGAATCCGGCACCCATAATCATCAGGGAAGGAATGATAGCCGCGCGGCGCCCCAAACGATCCATTAGCTGCCCGGAGGCATAGAACACCGCCACATCCATCAGAGCGCTAACCGCGAAGGTCGCGGAAATCACTTCATTAGAAACCGCTAGGGCCCGCCCCGCCAGGGGCACGACTACTATCTGCCCTGCCCGCACCAGGGACAGCAAGACTGCGCATACCGCCAGTAGGGCGGTGGCGGGCGCGTCGGCGGAAACTCGCTTCCCGAGCTTTGCCGGCTCATTTGTGACGGATGTTTTCTGGCGTGGGGAGACTGTCCGCGCCGCTCCCGCAGCTAACATATGGGGATCGGGGGCGGTGAAAACCGCCACTAGTGCCGCAGCTAGCAGCGCCGTTGCTATCTGTAAGTAGAATGCTCCGTCGACTCCCCAGGCAGCGATAACTACCGAGCCGATGGCGGGACCTACCAGCCGGCCCAGCCGGGCGATCCCTCCTAACATGGCCATTGCCCGAGCTCTAAAAGCAATCGGAACCGTTTCGGTTACGTACGATTGCCTTCCTAGCTGCCAAATCCCGCTGGAAAGCGCCAGTGCCACTATTGCGCACAGGTAAATCAGTTGCGCAAAACTGTGTCCGGGAAATTGCAAAGAAATCAGGGTGGAAACTAGGGCAAGGGTTGCCAGTAGCGAGCCGGTAATTAGGGCGTTGCGATCCCCTAGCCGGTCCACGAAACGCCCGATTAGCGGGCCGGTAATCACCGCAGTGATCCCGGCGATTCCTACCAGCGCCGAGGCTAAGGACGCGTGCATTCCCAATTCCAGGGCGGTGATTACCATAACCGCATTCAGGGTTCCCAGACCGATTCCCCAGGTTAGCGAAGGCGCGTAAAGAGGCAGTGTCAACTGCACTAGCGGTGAAGACGGAGGACGCGGCATCTAGTAAGTATAGTGCCACCGTTCCGCGCTTCGAAGGTTTATCCGTTGCCTGGAAACGGTGTAAATCTGCGCAATCGCCAAGTAGGGATTTTTGGCACGTAAAAACCTTTTCGCTTGTGAAAGGGCGCGCCCCTTATTCCTTAGTGAACTGCCATAGTTGCCCAGCCAAAGGTGGGTCTTTTAGCGCCCTGTGCAATTAAAATTGCAACACGTGTGTTTGGAAATTCCCAAAAAAATAGACGAAAAACCAGAAACCCAAACATACAGGGTAGATCCTGTTGCAAGTCTGTGCAACGCTTTTCAGAGGACATAATTGCAGTTAGATACGCTTTAGTCTTTGAAAAGACGTGTATAAATGAAAATCTAAACGCAAATATGTGCAAAGTCCTTGCTATCCACACGAGAACTAAACATGAGCTATAACCTGAAAAAGAGTCACAGGAGGAGATTCTGGGACAGTCATTGACGCGCGGCAGCGACGCTGCGTTCGATTCTGGAGGCAAAGGGTGAGAAAACTAGAAGTCGATGTGGTGGTGATCGGCGGCGGTGCCACCGGCAGTGCCGTAGTACGCGACGTGGCCATGCGAGGATTCAAAGCTGCACTGGTCGATCGGGTGGATTTAGCTCAAGGCACCACCGCTAGGTTCCATGGGTTACTTCATTCGGGAGGACGTTACGTAAAATCCGACCCCGAATCCGCTACTGAATGTGCGGAAGAAAATGACATTTTACGGAAAGTGGTTCCGCACGCCATCGAAGATACCGGCGGTCTGTTCGTTACTACTTCAAAAGACAGTGAAGAGCACGCCGATATTTTCTTAGAGTGTGCGAACAAGACCAAGGTTCCGGCCTATGAAATTTCTCCGGCCGAGGCCCTCAAACGTGAGCCCCGTCTGGACCCGAAACTCAAGCGAGCTTTCGCGGTGCAGGATGCCACTATTGATGGCTGGAAGATGGTTTGGGGATTTGCGCACTCCGCTAAAGAGTATGGCGCCGAAATCCTTACCTACCATTGGGTTACCGGTATTGAAGTCACCAATGGAGCAGTCAGTGCTGTCACCTGTGAAGACCATAAGCACGGCGGGGAAAAAGTCCGCATCGAATGTAAATTCATCATCAACTGCGGTGGTCCTTGGGCAGGCGAAATCGCCGCTATGGCAGGTTGCCACGATGTGAATGTGGTTCCGGGTGCGGGCATCATGATCGCCATGAATCACCGCATCTGCCAGCACGTGATAAACCGGTGTATTTATCCTTCGGATGGAGACTTGATTGTTCCTGCCCATCAGGTCGCGATTATCGGTACTACCGACCAGGTGGCCTCCAGCGCAGACTTCCTGCAGATAAAAGATAAAGAAGTCCAGCAAATGCTAGATGCCGGAGATGCGCTGCTGCCCGGGTTCCGTCATTCTCGTCCGTTGCACGTTTGGGTAGGAGCCCGCCCCTTGGTTAAAGACAATCGGGTGGCAGCCACAGATTCGCGCCATATGTCCCGCGGGATGTCAGTTATGGATCACGAGGAACGCGACGGGGTCAAGGGCATGCTCACCGTGGCCGGCGGCAAACTAACTACCTGCCGCCTAATGGCTGAACGCGCTGTTAACATTATGTGCGACATTATGAAAGACGAGCGTCCTTGTCGCACCGCCGAAGAAGCGGTTCCCGGTCAAGAGGGTGCCCGGCAGCACCGGCTTACTGACCGGCTGCACGCGCGCGAAAAAGAATGGAATAAAGACCAGATCATTTGTGAATGTGAACTGGTTTCCCGGCGGATGCTAGAAGAAAAGATTCGGGAATTCCCGAGTGCTTCTCTCGATGATCTCCGCCGGCAACTCCGGATCGGGATGGGACCGTGTCAAGGCGGATTCTGCTCCATGCGCTGCGCCGGCATCGTTAACGAAGAGGGCGCCGCTTCAGTTGAACGCGCTACCAACATGATTTCTCTATTTATGAAGAACCGTTGGATTGGCATCAAACCGATTCTCTTTGGGGAATCGACTCGCGAAACCGCCCTCGATAACTGGATTATGCAGGGGATTTTCGACCTGGAGCATGCCCCCGGAAAAGCCCAGCTGAGTGAGGTAGCGCTCAACCCGGTCGAACAAGAACGCGATAAACAAGAACGTGAAGCCGTAAAGGAGGCACTAGCGTGAGAGACGTAGTAGTAATCGGTGCTGGCCTTTCCGGTCTTAGCGCTGCAGTTCGGCTGCTTGAGGCCGGACGGGAAGTTGATTTAATCACCAAAGGCATCGGGGGAATCCAGCTCGGTCAAGGCACCATTGACCTGTATGGATACGACCCGGACCGGGTAAATAATCCTTTAGAGGCAATCGAGAAGTTACCGGAATCCCACCCTTACGGAAAACTGGGATCGCAGGCAGTTGCGGACGCCGCTAACTGGCTAAAAGAGCAGCTAGGGGCAGATTTGCTGGCCGGCAGCCCAGATAAGAACGTATTTTTGCCTACCTGCCTAGGCGCTTGGCGTCCCACCTGCCTACCCCAACCGTCAATGCTGGCGGGAGCAGCCGCGGATGGCAAGAAATACGTAATCGTAGGATTGCGGCGCCTCAAGGATTTTTATCCCCAATTGGTGGCTGAGAACCTGGAAAAGGAAGAGATTCCCGGCGGGGGTAAAGTTTCTGCCCGCCATATCTGGATCGATATCCCGGTGCGCCATGACGAAGTTGACACTTCCGGATTGAATTTTGCCCGCGCCCTCGATACCGAAGATTTCCGCGCGAATTTCTGTGACGAGGTCAAACGTCATTTGAAAGACGGCGAAGTAGTTGGTTTCCCCGCGGTGTTGGGACTAAAAGATCACCATGCTTGGAAAGATATTGCTCGCCGCCTGGGACATGAGGTGTTTGAGATTCCGATTTTGCCGCCCTCGATTCCGGGGATGAGGATCAACGACACTCTCACCCAAAAGGTACGGGATCTGGGAGTACGCTACATTATTGGCAGTGAAGTAACCGGCCTTAACGTTAGTGATGGCCGAGTAGCAGCCGTGACCTTTGATTCTGCTGGCTCGGAGACAACTCTTGAAGCTAAGCACTTTATCTACGCTGGTGGCGGTTTCGAATCCGGTACTTTGCACGTGGATTCTTACTGGAACGTCACCGAAAGAGCCTTTGATTTACCGCTAGCAATCCCGGAAGGACCGCTAGTTCACGAAGACTATTGGGGACCAAACCAGCCCCTGTTCGAAGTGGGGGTAAGGGTCGATTCCCAAATGCGGGTACTGGATGATTCTGGGGCTCCGCTATATGAGAACCTTTACGCCGCTGGCGGGTTGCTGGCGGGAGCCACCCGGTGGCGGGAAAAGTCAGGTGACGGCATTGCTGTAGCTTCCGCTTTGCGGGCTTGTGACACGATTTTGGGGGATACCAATGACTAAGGATTTACGTAATAAACCCGAGTTCAATCCGCTGATGCGCGCCAGCTTGGATGCTTGCGTCAAATGCACGATTTGTGAAACTCAATGCCCGGTAGCGGCAGTTACTCCTCTTTTCCCGGGACCTAAATATGTGGGTCCCCAAGCGGAACGGTTCCGCAAGGGGTTTTCGGTTGATCACACCATTGATTACTGCTCAAGCTGCGGGACTTGCACTTTGGTATGTCCGCAGGGCGTCAAAGTGGCTGAGCTAAATAACGTGGCGCGAGCCGCGATGAAGCAGCAAAATGGGCGCCCGTTGCGGGACGTGCTGATTTCGAACACGATGTTTATGGGTAAAGCGATGACCCCGGTGGCTCCGCTGGCGAACTGGGCGCTCCGACAAAAACCGATTCGCCAGATTGTAGAGAAGACTTTCGGGATTCACCACGAAGCGCCGATGCCGGTGGCTGACGGGTTCAGTTTTGAAAAATGGTTCAAGAAGCAGGCCCGCACCGCTCCTGCTCCTACCAAGGGCAAGATCGTGTTCTTCCATGGTTGCGCGGGGGAATTCTTTGAAACTACGACCTCGATTCGCTCGGTGCAGATTCTCGAACACCTGGGATACGAGGTACTAGTCCCTCCCCATGGCTGTTGTGGTTTGGCGCAGCAGTCTAACGGTCTTTATGACGGGGCGAAGAAGCTGATTCGCAAGCTGGCGCATGATTTGAACGTGCCCGGGGATGACCTAACGATAGTTGGTTCTTCCGGTTCCTGTGTGGGCATGGTCAAACATGAGGCCCGCGAGATTCTGGGAATCCAAGACGAGGAACTTGCGAAGGTATCGCGGCGCATCTGGGATATTTCCGAGTTCCTACTGGATCTGTATGACCGGGGCGAACTGGATCTGGATAATCTGGAGCCGATGAACCTGACGGTTACTTATCACGCGCCTTGTCAGCTCAAATCCACCGGG
>CAMYFZ010000023.1 GCA_947255165.1 uncultured Varibaculum sp. | reverse complement strand
TTATCGCAGCAACTGATGGTTCTTCCCTCGGCAATCCCGGTGCCGGCGGCTGGTGTTGGTATTTGTCACCTGATTGTTGGCGAGCCGGCGGTTTTACCCGGGGAACTAATAACCAGGCAGAGCTGATGGCGGTAGCCGATCTACTGACCGAAACTGCCGAAATAGACGATGATTTATTGATTCAGGCGGACTCTCAGTACGTGATCAACATTTTGACCAAATGGCGGTTCGGGTGGAAGAAAAAAGGCTGGAAAACTGGAGGCGGCAAACCGGTAGCCAACCTGGAACTGGTGAAACGCCTCGACCAGCTGCTATCTGACCCCCGTAGGCGGGGAAAAGTTAGCTTCGAATGGGTAAAGGGACATGCTGGTCACCCCCTGAACGAACAAGCGGACAGCCATGCGCAGGCAGTCGCGAGAGCCTATCAGTCAGGTACTCCCAGCGAGCAGGACCTGGGGCCAGGTTGGAAAGCCGGGAAGAATATGAACCAGGGCGAATCCTTTGACCTTCCCGCCACCAAGGCCGCTGCGTCTGCACGCAACCAGCAGCCAGGGCTGTCGCAATCTTCGCGCACGGAAAAACCTGCTACCCCCCCGGTGCCACCTGCGCGCCCTCTTTACCCGCATTTAGAACAAAATCCGAACCCTAAAGAATATCGCCAAGGACGCTACCTAATCCGCGAACACGTCCTGACTGTGCCTCTCTATCATCCAGAAGTAGCGTTAAACCTGTTCCCGGACTCGGCAAAAAATCCGGTAGTAAACCTGGCGCGCGGGGCAGATAACCAGGAGAGCGGGGTGCAAAGTGAACTTTTTGCAGTTTCTCCCAGCGAAGAGTCCGCTGCCGAATCGCCGGAAAAACCGGAAATTCCGGAACCGGGCGACCAGTTCCTGCCCCCTTGGGTGGACGCGGAAATTGAGAAAACCAATATCCAGATTTATGCCCGCGAAATTGCCCGCGACGATGATGAAACCCGACCTTACCTAATCTTTTTCCAAGGTGGGCCCGGGTGCAAAGGGTCTCGTCCTGCCGACTGGGCTGAACCCTGGTTCGGAGCGGCGCTCGAAAAATACCGGATAATTATGCTTGACCAGCGGGGAACCGGACGCTCCACCCCGCTCGATAACGTAACTATTCCCGCTTTGGGGTCCCGCGCCGGAGCCTGGCTGCGGCTAATGCGCGCCGACCAGATTGTAGGGGACGCCGAAGCGCTGCGCCGCGCCCTAGGAATAAAAAAGTGGACGGTAATGGGGCAAAGTTTTGGCGGCTTCATTATTACCGCCTATCTCTCCCGTTTTCCCGAGAACATCGAAAAAGCTTATATCACCGGAGGCCTGCCGGGACTAACCAAGGTTAACCGCATCTATGAGCGCACGTTTGCGGCCACCGCCCGGCGCTGCCAAGAGTTCTATGCTCTGCCTGGCATGGAAGAGGCCGTACGACAAACCTGTGCGCACGTGTTAGAACACGATGAATACCTGCCCAATGGAGAAAAACTTACCCCCAATCGGATTCGGCAGGTAGGTCTGGAGCTGGGACGCACCTACGGTCTAGAGAACCTGCGCTATCTCTTCGAGGCGCCGTTTGTGCAGCTGGGAGGCCGGCGGCACCTCACCCAAGAATTTTTAGGACAGGTAGGAAGCCGGGTCAGTTTTGCTTTAGATCCCCTCTACGCCCTCTTGCATGAAACTATTTATGGCAACGCGGTGCCGCAAAGCGAAGTGGAGCCGACTGCCTGGGCGGCAGATCGGATTCGCGAAAATGCTCCCGGGTTCGCGCAAAACGCAAATCCTCTCGACCATGAACAACCCTATTACCTGACCGGGGAACACTTTGGTAGCTGGGCATTTGCGCAAGATCCCGCGCTTAAATCCCTAGCTGACCTAGCAGATGATTTGGCGGCGGAAACTGACTGGCCGGTACTCTATGACCCGCAGAAACTAGCGGAAAACCAGGTGCCAGTACATGCGGTAGTCTACCGGGACGATATTTTCGTTCCCCGCACCCTGTCTCTTAATACCGGCAGGGTTATGGGCGCGAATATCCTAGAAAAAGCCGATCTACACCACGACGGGCTGCGCGCCAGCGGAAACCTGATCATTTCCTGGCTGCTATCGCATTAGCGAAAGCAGAGCTACCGGCAGCTGATAGAGCAGCTACCGGGATGCCCCTAAATTCCGGGTGGTAGAACTGACTAGCAGCCCGCTAACGGTGCACAATTACCGGAGTGCCAACGGGTGCCCAAGCATAGAGGGATTTCGCGTCCTCCGGAAGCATATTTACGCAGCCATGCGAAATCTGTTTTCCGGGTACTCCAAAGAACCATTGGCCATGGTTAGTGCTATAGGCTCCATGCAGAGCATATCCTCCGTGAAAATACATCGCATAAGGAATGCCGTACTCGACATAGTTGCTGCCGCGCATGGTCTTAGATTCGTATTTTCGTTCAATGGCGAATTTGCCTTGAATAGTAGGCGTAGAGGGTTTCCCAATGCCTACTGTGAACTTCCCCTTTGCTGGGGTGGCTCCCTCATAACCAATGACGGAGTAATTAGACAGGTTAACGTCAATCCATTTTTCTCCAGGAGCCGCCATATATACCAGATTCTCTGCCCCCTCAGCGAGGGTTTTATCTTCAATATTCGCTTTATCTACCTGGGATTTATAGGCGAGGGAAGAATCCTTTCCGGCGTTTAGGTTAGCGGCAATTTCCTTGGTGAGTTCCTCACTGTTAGTGACTTTAACTCCGTCCTTCGGCTCAACCTCTGTCTTTAGAACCTTTCCCGCGCTGGTAACATAGCGTTTCCCATCAACTTTCTGTACTTCCACCGCGTCTTTATTCTCATTTACCCAATCAGCAATAGTTTTACTGTCGGCGGTGGGTTTCGCCGTTCTGGTGACTGCCGGAATAGCTACGAAACCAACCTTTGTGGTTTGATCAGCAGCGATTTCCTTATCCCCGGCTTTTATCGTCACCTGGGGCTGAATAAATTTTTGGGCTGCATCTGCCAAATTTTGTGCCAACTTAATATCCACCAGCGGCTTGATCGGTCCCACAGCTAATTTTAGGTTCTGATTCTGTTGCGTAGACACGACCTTATCGGCTGCTTTGATCAGGGCCTCGGTATCTGCCCCAAATCCGTCCTTGCCAGGAACTACTTCAAATCCGTTACCTTGAGCATTGGGCTTGACCGCAGGCTCGATCGCCGGCTTAGCTTTTGGAATTTCTTTGGAAATTTCCTGCGATAGTTTATTGGTAACCGTAGGATCGAACTCATGAAGAATCGGAATTTTGTGAGAAGCAAACAGGCTGGTTACGTAGCTAAAAGCACTGCTGCGCGCAGTTGCTCGCTGCGCGGTTTCTTGCGACTGAACCCGGTAGCCGATTTCTTGGGGAGTAAATGATTCTTGTTTGATTCCCTCTCCCGAAAAAGTTGCTTTATAGGAGGTTTGGGCTGCCTCCAGCTGTTTTTGGATCTGGGAGCTGGTCATCCCGGATACTTTGACCTCGCCAACCATGGTGCCCGGCAGCGCCTTTTTCCCCATCGCGTAGTAGGTAACATAAAGCGCGAACGCTGCTACCAACGCCACCAGCACGCCAACAATAACGGCAACGGTAATTTTTGCTTTCTTAGACATTTATCTGGGCTTCCAAAATGGGTGAATCACAACAACATCTTTATCTTAACCGTGTTTTTCAAACTATCTATATTGAGGTGAAGATAAGACAACCCAAAATAGTGGTCAAACTGCCTTATAAAAGGTATCCCAGCGATTCCAATCGCTGGGATACCTGATTAGAACTGTATCTAGCTGTGAGACACTACCGGGGTTCCGATTGGTGCCCAATCGTAGAAATCGCGCGCCCCGCCCACTGGCATATTCACGCAGCCGTGGGAACCACCCGGGCCTCCCCATCCAAAGGAGCCGCGCCAAGGAGCCCCGTGCAAAGCGTATCCTCCCGAAAAGAACATTGCGTAGGGGACGTTCGGAGATACATAGCGGCTGCCGTCAGCGTTGTTTCCCCGCATGGTTTTAGAGCGATATTTTCGCTCGATAGCGAAGTTGCCCTTAATGGTGGGGGTAGCAGGGGCCCCCGGCACCATAGAGACCGGTCCTTTCACTACGGTGGCGCCCTCGTACCCGGTCACCGTGTAGTTGGAAAGATTGATATCAATCCATTTTTCTCCGGGACCCGCCATATAGACTAGCTTTTCAGCACCATCCGCGATGGTCTTGTCGGTGACCTTAGCCTTATCAACCCGGGTTTCATAGCTGACAGTGGCATCTTTACCGGCCGCAAATTTCTTAGCTATTTCTTGAGTGATTTTTTCAGCATTGCTGACCGTCACGCCATCTTTAGGCTCGGTCTCCGTTTTCACGACTTTGCCGGCACTGTTGACAAAGCGTTTCCCATCAACCTTCTTAACTTCGATTTCTTTCTTATTACCGTCTACCCATGCGCCTACAGCTTTTTGATTCGCTTCCGGCTTCGCATTTTTGCTGATGGCGGGAATAGCTACAAAGCTAACCTTAGTTTTTTGATCAGCGACAATATTTTTTTGACCAGCATTAATAGCTACTTCACTTTCCGTGAGTTTGGTGGCGGCAGCTGCCATTTGCTGGGCAAGATCTGGGCTGGCCAAAGGTTTAACTGCACTTGCCTGTAGGGAAGACTGTTGATCCTTTTGCGTGTCCATAACCTTGTTGGCAGCCATCACCAAAGTTTGAGTGTCCGCCCCGAATCCATCTTTACCGGGAACTACTTCAAATCCGGTGCCCTCTCCATTCGCTTTCACCATTGGTTCGCTAGCAGGTTTGGCTTCGGGAATATCTTTGGAAAGGTTCTGCGACAACTTGTTAGTAACTACCGGATCGATATCGTGAACGATCTCCACCTGGCGGGAGGTAAATAGGCTACTGATGTAGCTGAAAGCGCTGCTGCGGTCAGTGGCGTTCTTCGCGGTGGTTTTTGAGTCCAGCAAATACCCGATTTCTTTCGGGGTGAATGAGCTTTCTTTGAATCCCTGTCCCGAGAAGGTGGCTTTATAGTTGGTCTGCGCAGCTTCCAGCTGGCTTTGGATCTGGGAGCTGGTCATCCCGGATACTTTGACCTCGCCAACCATGGTGCCCGGCAGCGCCTTTTTCCCCATCGCGTAGTAGGTGACGTAAATCGCGAACGCTGCTACCAAGGCCACTAGCACGCCAACAATAACGGCAATAGTTATTTTTGCTTTCTTATTCATCGATATCTGTGCTTCCAAATGGGATTTTTTAATAACATCTTCATCCTAACGGCGTTTATTGGTTCCAACACCCCCCAGGTTGGGTAAGTCTGCTCACAGTGCAGGTAGAGTCGGTTTTCACCTTGCTTGACCAGCGTTAACAGTCAATAAGACTTCCTGGCGTTATGAGATTGTTATCAGATTTATTTTTCGGATGGTGAACTAAGCCATAAACTGGTCCAGCTGAAAGGTCACCCGCACCACATTTTGCCCCAGAACTGGCGCCGTTACTGCGGGAAGTGGCATAATCTAATCCGGTTCCGGTTCACCTTTTGTAACCTGCATTTGGACCCGGCGCCCTGAGAACCTCAAGGAGAAACCATGAAGCAGGGAATTCATCCCGAATATGTCCCCACTACGGTTACTTGTACCTGTGGGAACACTTTTGAAACCCGATCTACCATTAAGTCCGGCACCATGCGGGTAGACGTGTGTTCCGCCTGCCACCCCTTCTTTACCGGCAAGCAAAAGATTATGGATACCGGAGGGCGCGTTGCTCGCTTCGAAGCCCGTTACGGCAAGCGTCAGCGCAACAAGTAAGTTTAGCTTTCAGTGTGGCCGGCCAGCGTGCCGGCCACACTTTTTATTTTTAGCTAGCTCAATTTGCGCCTGGCGCGGCGAAAACTATCACCAATCGACAGTCTTGGTTTTCTAGCCCCGCTCAGGCAACGTAAAGTAGAAGTCAGTTCGCTAAGAGTTATAAGGAGCAACTGTGGGATCGCCGATTGACGAGGAAGCTGTGCAAGCCCTCATCACAGAAAAAACTGAACTGGAAATGAAGATGGGCGATCCTCAGGTGCAAAAGGATCAACAAAAGGCCCGCCAGATAGGTCGCCGCCACACCCAGTTGGCGCAGATAGCGAAAGCCTATGAGACCTGGAAGAGCGCCGAGGGTGACCTCCAGGCTGCCAAGGAACTGGCGAAAGAAGATTCCGACTTTGCCGCTGAGATTCCCCAGATGGAACAGGCCGAAAGTCAGGCGCTAGATAAGCTGCGCAAAATATTGGCTCCCCGGGATCCCGATGATAGTCGCGACGTGATTATGGAAATCAAAGCTGGTGCCGGTGGGGATGAATCTGCCCTCTTCGCGGGGGATCTGCTGCGAATGTATGAGCGTTATGCGGAAACCAAAGGCTGGAGCCTGCAGGTACTAGATTCCACGGTTAATGATCTGGGGGGAATTAAGGACGCGCAGATCGCGATTAAAGCCAAAGGAAACGTAGCTCCTGAGGACGGGGTATGGGCGAACCTCAAATACGAGGGCGGGGTGCACCGAGTACAGCGGGTGCCAGTCACCGAGTCGCAGGGACGCATCCATACTTCTGCCGCCGGAGTGCTAGTAATGCCGGAGGTCGAAGACGCGGGGGAAGTAGAGATCGACCCCAATGAAGTCCGCGTAGATGTCTTCCGGTCCTCCGGACCCGGGGGACAGTCGGTTAATACCACCGATTCCGCAGTTCGCTTGACCCATATTCCCACCGGAATTGTGGTCAGTATGCAAAACGAGAAGTCGCAGATCCAAAACCGGGAGGCGGCGTTCCGGGTGTTGCGGGCGCGCTTAAAAGCGGAAGAAGAGGCGAAGCGGGAGGCCGAGGCGGCCGAGCAACGCCACTCGCAGGTGCGGACGGTGGATCGCTCCGAACGTATCCGCACCTATAACTTCCCAGAGAACCGGATTGCTGATCACCGCACCGGATACAAGGCCTATAACCTTGACCAGGTACTTAACGGGCAATTGCAGCCCGTGATTGATTCGGCCATCAAACTCGATGAAGAACATCGCTTGGCGCAACTCTCCGGGCAGTCGGACAAATAAGCGCAGCGATTCCCCGATGAACGAGGCCGGTTTTTCTCGCCAAGAGGCATTTTCCTGGGCGCGACAGCGTTATGCCGCAGCTGGAATCGAGCCGGCACGTGAAATCATGGCGCTTTATTGTGCGGCCTGTGAAGCCGATGAATTTCTATTTGCTCCCCAGGTTTTATCTCCCTCCCAGGAGCTGGTGTTTCGGGATCTGGTGGAACAGCGCTGCACTCACCAGCCGCTGCAGCATTTGCTAAAAGAAATGTATTTCGGTGCTTTTCGCCTGATTTCCAGCCCAGACGTTTTTATTGTGCGCCCGGAAACTGAATATCTAGTAGAACTGGCGCTGCGTCCCCGAGGCGCCAAGCAAGCGAAACTAGCTGCGGATTTATGTGCCGGATCGGGTGCCATTGCCTTGACTCTTGCCCGAGAGTTGCCCACATCCCAGGTGTTTATGGTGGAGATAAGTGAAAAAGCTTTAGGGGTGGCCCGGAAAAATCTGGAACGTTATCCAGATTTAGCGGATCGAATCACTGTCAGCTGCGGCGATGTTGCTGACCCGGGGCTTTGGGAGGAGCAGGCAGGAACTTTTGATCTGGTCGTAAGCAACCCGCCCTATGTGCCGCCCGGTACTATTACCCAGCCGGAAGCGTTAAAGGATCCGCCACTCGCCCTTTGGGGCGGAGGCGAGGATGGCCTCACGATTCCGAAACGAACCGTTAAACAAGCTTTCCGCCTGCTGGGACAAGACGGGATTTTCGCGATGGAACATGACCCCACCCAAGGGGAAAAACTGCGCGATTATGCTGGGGAAATAGGATTTTCTCGGGTGAGGACGCAGCCGGATCTCAGCGGGCGTCCTCGCTACCTATTGGCACGAAAGTAAAGGCAGGCTTAACGAGTACCTTAAATGATGCTAACGTTAAGGTAAAGTGGCTGCACACTAGGAGAAAGGGGCGGCTATGTCGAGTGGATTTCGCGCGGCAGTAGCAGTAGCTGCCGTGGCGTTGCTACCTGCATTCGTCACCACTACCGCTTTCGCCGATGACCCTACTCCCAAGCCCACTTTGAACTATGTGGAGGCGCCTTTAGATCGCCCTCCCAGCACTACCGCGAAAGAAGTGGTTAGCGCGGCTGGAGCGGAGGCAACCACTCCAGCGCCCTCCCCAAAAAATAGCGATCCTAATCCTGCGCCCGAAACGAGCACTTCCGCCCCGCAAACTGGCGAGCCGGCCGATTCCCCGCAGTTAGCGCAAACCGGAGGCCAGCGTGATATCTGGCTGACCGGATTTTCCCTGCTGTGCATCTGGACGGGAAGTGCTGTCGTTACCTACGGGCGTGAGCGTAACCTAAAACGCTAATATGCAAGTATGCGAACTCCGCTAAGTAAACAAGACATCGCTAGTCTAAAAAAACAGATAGCAGCCGGGAAGCTGCTGGTAGTACCGACAGATACCGTCTATGGGATCGCGGCGAATCCGTTTTCTTCCTCGGCCGTAGATAGGCTACTAACCGCTAAAGGCAGAGGGCGTGACTTTCCCTCCCCGGTGCTGGTCAGCAGTATTTCGCAAGCCAGTGCACTAGTACTCGAAATTTCTGCCTTAGCCAGGACTTTCATGGAGAAATTTTGGCCCGGAGCTCTTACTGTAGTCTTGCCGGCACGGAAAGATTTACCGCTCGATCTGGGGGTAACTGGAGGAACCGTAGCGGTGCGTCAACCCGACCAAAGCGATCTTTTGCAGTTACTGGAGGCCAGCGGACCGTTGGCGGTAACCTCTGCGAATCTGCATGGCTTGCCGCCAGCGCAAACGGTTACGCAAGCGCAGAAATATTTCGAGAATAAAGTCTCCGAATACGTGGACGCGGGGCCCAGCCGGATTGGCGAACCCTCCACCATAGTTAAGGTGGAGGCAGAAGACTATTTTGTGCTCCGCAGCGGGGCGATTCCGCCGACGCAGCTGCGCACGGTGGCCGGGAAAGCAGCGAAGAACTAGGGAGAGAGCGTGAAAGCCTATCTGTTACTGGGGGTAATCGCCTGCGCGATTACTTTCTTGGTGACCCCGATAGTGCGCCGCGTCTCCCGAGCACTCCACGTTTTAACCCCCGTGCGCGAGCGCGATGTCCATACGGTACCCACCCCACGACTAGGTGGGGTTGCGATGCTTTGCGGACTCCTTGGAGCATTTCTGATTTCGCGGCAAATGCCCTATTTTTCCCAGTTTTATGCCGATCCCCAGGTATGGGCGCTAATTTTTGGCTCGATCGCGATTACGCTGCTAGGGGTAATAGACGACATCTACGACTTGAACTGGTGGACAAAACTTTCCGGACAGGTATTGATTGCGGCCGCAGTAGCGTGGCAGGGGATCCAAGTGGTTTCGTTTCCCATTTTTGGAATGACTATTCCCTCCACCCGGATGTCGATTCTGGTAACCGTGCTGATCATAGTGTTTTCTACCAATGCCGTGAACTTCGTGGATGGTCTCGATGGCTTAGCCGCTGGGATTACCATGATTGGGGCGGGAGCATTCTTTATCTATTCCTACCTTCTAATTCGCCTCACCAATGCCCAAAGTTATGCGTCCTTTGCGGCCATGATTGGAATCGTAATCGTGGGAGTGTGTCTAGGGTTCCTGGCCTCTAACTTTCACCCCGCAACTATTTTCATGGGAGACTCCGGTTCGATGTTGCTGGGTCTAACTATTTCCTGCATGTTCATCGTGGTTACTGGGCAAATTGATCCGCTTTCTTTGGGGAGATCTCAGTTTTTGCCAGCAGCAATCCCGGTGCTTTTGCCGCTCGCGGTAATGGCCTTGCCATTTGTGGACATGGTGATGGCGGTGATCCGCCGCCTGGCAAACGGACACAGCCCCTTCAAACCCGATCGCCTCCATCTGCACCACCGGCTATTGAAAATGGGGCACTCGCATCGACGGGCGGTCTTGGTGATGTATCTGTGGGCTTTTTACTTTTCGGTGCTGGCGGTTTGTCTATTAAAGCTGAACTGGATATCAGAGCTTATTCTGGCCCTGGGAGGAGGGGCGCTATGTCTAATAGTGACCATCTCCTTTTTGCCAGGCCTGCGTAACTACTATTGGGTGGGCCCGGATCCCTACCCCCGGCACCTGCGAGAAAAGGAAAAATTGTGAACCAGGACGAGCAAGATATTGCAGGAGAACCGCAGGTAACCGCGCTTAACCGGCATAGTGGGGGCTCCAAGAAGACAGACCCGCAGAGGCCGGATTTCGCTTCTGTCCAGGATCGCTATGGAGCGCGGGCAGCTATCCGGAAAGGAAACCGCGCAGTCGTCTTGATTTTGGTGTTTTCGACGCTGGTTTCGGTACCGGTAGCAGGAATACTCCGTGCTTGGCCAGGGGCGCTAGCGGCCCTGGCAGCGATGGGGATCATGTGGATTGTGGCGGCAGTGGGAATCGGAGCCAACCAATTAGTATTGCGCGATCCCGAGCGCACTTCCATGTATGTGTTTGGAGCCTATTTAGTGAAACTAGTCATAGTTTTAGCGGCGGTGGCGCTACTGCGGCCGGTGTCAAAGCTTGACAGCCAAGTAATTTTTCTGGTGTTAGTAATTACGATTTTACTAACCACCATAGGAGAGGCGCGGGTGGTCGCCAAAACTAATAAATTGACTGTTGGAAGGGTTTAGAACGGGTAAAACTATCGAATAATTCTCACGGGACCCCGGTCCTATGTTAAGTTAAATCTAAGACAGTCGGGCATCCGTTTCAAAACCTGAAATAAAGCGTTAGAATGGAATCCGAGTCACAGTTTTCGGCCACATCGGCAGAAATGAAGGGAACAGATAGTGTCACCGATGCTTAGTGGGTTAACCACCCTGGTACCGCAAGAATTCGAGCCACCTGGCATTGATGAGTTCTTCCCCTCGGTGATTGCCTTGGGTGGCACCCCCTTCGAGATGAATCGCATTACCTTGGTGCGCATCATCTTGCTGGTGGCTTTCCTGATTTGCGCGGTGCTTTACACCCGGCGGGCAAAAATGGTACCCGGTACCGCCCAATCCACGATGGAGTACCTTCTGGATTTTTGCCGCACTAACATCTCTGAGCAGGTAATGGGGAAAGAATACGCGAAGAAATATAACGGTTTCGTGTCCGCGATTTTCTTTACCGTCCTCTTTATGAATATCGGCGGAATCATCCCGGGGCTAAATATCGCCGGTAGCGCGGTAGCAGGGATCCCGTTGTTACTAGCCATCTTCGTTTGGTTCCTATTTATTATCGCCGGAATTCGGGCTCAGGGCGCGGGGGGCTTCTTTAAATCCGCGCTCTTTCCCCCCAATGTTCCTAAGGCGCTCTACATATTGCTGACCCCAATCGAGTTTTTCTCGACCTTTATTGTTCGCCCCTTCACCCTGTTCGTCCGTCTTTTGGCCAATATGATTGCCGGGCACATGTTGCTGGCGCTTACCATCTTGGCCTCCAACTATTTCCTGCTGCTGGCAGCAGGGGGCATGAAGGTGTTCTCGGTGATCACCTTCGTTGCTGCGATTGCGGTAACCGCTTTCGAAATTTTCGTTGCTTTCCTGCAGGCCTACGTATTCGCAGTCCTTACTGCGGTTTATGTAGACCAGTCGGTGCACGCCCACTAAGACTTCCGCTTCCGGCGGGAAAACCCACAAATAAAGAAAAGAAAGAGAAAAAATGACTATAAATATGGCTGTCCTAGCTACTCTCGGATACGGCCTGGCTTGTATTGGCCCCGGTATTGGGCTGGGTATCTTGATTGGTAAGACTCAGGAATCTCTCGCACGCCAGCCTGAACTTGGTGGGCGTCTGACCACCAATATGTTCATCGGTATCGCGTTCGTAGAGGCGTTGGCGCTGATCGGTTTGGTAGCCGGCTTCCTGTTCAAGTAGTAAAAAGGAAACTTAATGTTATACCTGATTCAGCTGGCAAAACCGTCAGGTGGGGCAGAAGAACACAATGTCTTGCTGCCCGCGATTCCGGAGTTAGTCTGGTCCGCGATCATTATCGTGATCTTCTTCTTCGTGATATTGAAGTTCATGTATCCGAAGTACAAAGAGATCACCGAAAAACGGGCCACCACCATTAAAGATGGTTTAGAAAAGGCGGAGCAGGCGAAGAAAGAAATCGCCGACGCCAACACCCAATCGGAACTGGCTTTGCGGCGGGCTCATGAGGAGGCTGCCCAGATCCGCTCCGAGGCGCAGGATAGCGCGAAGCGGATCGTGGCAGAAGCCAAAGCGCAAGCAGTCGAGGACGCTGACCGCATCAGTTCCAATGCGCAGCGACAGGTGGAAGCTAACCGGCAGGCCGCAGAGATTTCTCTGAAAACTGAAGTCGGAATGTTGGCTGCAGAACTGGCAGAGAACATTGTGGGCGAGCAGCTGACTGACCGGGAACTATCCGCGAGGGTAATTGAGCGTTTCCTGGATCAGCTGGAGGCGTCCTCGCAAAAGGAAAGTGTTAGTAAATAATGCGCGCATCCAGTAGGCAAGCCCTCCAGCGGGGCAAAGAGGTTCTAGCCGAGCAAACCGGCAGAGATGCCGAAACTTGCTACGACTGGGCAGATGACCTTTTTGTCCTCTCTGACCTGGTGCAAGGCTCCTCTCGGGTTGCTTTGGCGCTTACCGACTCTGCTCGTAACCTTGGGGACCGAGCCGCGTTGCTAGACGCCTTAGCAGGAAACCTGTCAGCAGTGGCGAGGCAAGCGGTGAAGGCTGCCATCAGCGAAGTGCCCAGCGAGCGGGAACTGGCCACTGTCATTGAGCGCCTAGGCGAATATGCGGTGCAAAATGGTGCGCAGGTGCAGGGCAAAGCGATCGAGGTCGCCGACGAAGTGTTCTCATTGGAACAATTCGTGCGAGCTAATCCGCAGGTGCGCTCCGCACTTTCGGACCGTAACCGCGACAGTAAATATCGGATCCGGCTGCTAAAGGAGCTAGTCGGTTCGGCGCTTTCGCGTCCGGCAGCTACCTTAGCGGCCCGGGCGATCAGTGCGGTCAGCCGCGACGCCAAGATAGAAGGTTCGGTGTCCCTGACGGGGACGCTGCGCCATATGCGCCGCGATTTGGCAGCCGCTGGTGACAGCTTGGTGGCTACCGTGCAAGTGGCTATGCCACTAGCGGACGCACAAGCTGAGCGCTTGCGGGATATCTTGTCCCGCCGCTATCAGAAAAACATTCACCTTCAGGTGAGCGTAGATCCTTCGGTGATAGGGGGCATGAAAGTTCGGGTTGGTTCCCAGATTTTCGACGGCTCTCTAGCCACCATAATTCAAGAAACTAAGCAGAAACTGGCCGGGTAGTACCGGAACGTTAGGAAAAGGCAATTTCATGGCTGAACTTCAAATCCAACCGGAGAAGATTCGTGACGCCCTCGCGGACTTCGTAAGCTCCTATGAGCCCACTCGCTCCACCCAGGACGAAATCGGGCACGTAGTGATGGCGGCTGATGGTATCGCTCGGATCGAGGGCTTACCGGGGGCGATGGCGAACGAACTTCTCAAGTTCGCTGACGGAACCACCGGATTGGCAATGAACCTGGAAGATCGCACTATTGGCGCGATTGTGCTCGGTGACTTCTCGGGGATTGAAGAAGGCCAGCCCGTGCGTCGTACCGGAGAGGTGCTATCCGTTCCTGTGGGTGACGGATACCTCGGGCGCGTAGTTGATCCCACGGGTCAGCCCTTAGACGGCCTGGGCGAGATTCAAGATATTGAGGGGCGCCGCGTCCTGGAGCTACAGGCTCCCGGGGTAATGATGCGTAAATCCGTGCATGAGCCCCTGCAGACCGGCCTAAAAGCAATCGACTCGATGATTCCGATTGGGCGCGGACAGCGACAGTTGATCATTGGGGATCGCCAGACCGGCAAGACCGCGATTGCGATTGATACGGTACTCAACCAGCGTAAGAACTGGGAAAGTGGTGACCCGAAGAAGCAGGTGCGCTGCATTTACGTGGCCGTTGGTCAAAAAGGTTCGACCATCGCCAGCGTACGCGGTCAGCTAGAGGCTGCCGGAGCCATGGAATACACCACCATTGTGGCGGCTCCCGCCTCCGATTCGGCTGGTTTTAAGTATTTGGCTCCCTATACCGGCTCGGCTATCGGTCAGCACTGGATGTACCAGGGTAAACACGTCCTGATCATATTTGATGATCTTTCCAAGCAGGCAGAAGCTTACCGCAGCGTTTCCCTATTGCTGCGCCGTCCGCCGGGGCGCGAAGCCTACCCGGGCGATGTGTTCTACTTGCACTCCCGGTTGTTAGAGCGGTGTGCGAAGCTTTCTGATGATCTGGGCGGAGGCTCGATGACCGGATTGCCTTTGATCGAGACTAAAGACAACGACGTGTCGGCCTACATTCCGACGAACGTTATTTCCATTACCGATGGACAGATTTTCTTGCAGTCGGATCTGTTTAACTCCAACCAACGACCCGCGGTGGATGTAGGTATTTCGGTTTCCCGTGTAGGTGGAGATGCCCAGGTTAAGGCGATGAAGAAAGTCTCCGGTACCCTGAAGATCACTTTGGCGCAGTACCGTGATATGCAGGCATTCGCCATGTTTGCTTCTGACCTGGATGCCACCACTAAGCGGCAGCTAACTCGGGGTGCGCGTCTGATGGAGCTGTTGCGTCAGCCGCAGTCAACTCCCTATGAGGTCGAGGATCAAGTTTGCTCGATTTGGGCCGGCACTAGCGGATATCTAGATGACATCGAGGTTTCCGATGTTCACCGCTTCGAATCAGAGATGCTCGCTTATCTGCACGCGAATTCGGATGTGCCCAGCAAGATCAAGGAAACGGGGCAGTTTGATTCCGAGACCGAGCAGGCCCTGAAGGAAGCGGTTGAGAACTTCCGGCGCGGATTTGTTTCGTCGCAGGGAGTGCTGGAATCGGAAGTTCATCTTCCCGAAGAGGTTGTCGAAGCCGAGCATGACAGCGAACAACTGGTGGTAGACCGCCATAAGAAAGATAAAAAGGATTAACCTTGAGCGGAAAGCAGCGGATATATAAGCAGAAGATCCGAGCCACGGAAACACTGGGCAAGGTCTTTCATGCTATGGAGCTGATCGCGGCCTCGCGTATCGGGAAGGCTCGCGAAGCTGCCACTCAGTCCACGCCCTTTGATTCGGCGATTACGCAGGCTTTGGCGGCTTTAGCAGCTCACTCTTCGTTCGATCACCCGATAACGCGGGAGCGCACGGATACCGACCGAGTAGCGGTCATGTGCGTGACTTCCGATCGCGGTCTGGCCGGGGCCTATTCAGCCTCGATTCTTCGCGAAACCGAGAAACTGGTGGAAGAGCTGGAAGAGCAGGGTAAAGAGCCGGTGCTTTACGCCTATGGGCGTAAAGCCGAGAGCTACTTCCGATTCCGCGGAGTAGCGGTGGAAAAATCCTGGACGGGTAACTCGGATTCGCCTACGGTAGAGCAGTCTTACGAGATAGCTGATGCTCTCACCGACGCCTTTTTGGCGGATGTGGTGCATGAGGGGGTCTGCGAGGTCTACCTGGTGTTTACCCGCTACGTGAATATGGTCAAACAGGTGCCGCTAGTGCGCAAGATGTTACCGCTGGAGGTTATCTCGGAAGAAGAAGCTGAAGAGATGGATATCAACCTGGATAAACCCCATGGCAAGGTGCCTCCTCTCTATGAATTCGAGCCCAGCCCCGAGGCGGTATTAGACCAGATTCTACCTATGTATGTACGCTCGCGGATCCGCTCGGCGCTGTTGCAAGCAGCAGCCAGTGAGCTCGCCAGCAGGCAAACCGCGATGCACACCGCAAGCGATAACGCTCAAGACATGATTGAGCGCTACACCCGCCTGGCTAATAATGCACGTCAGGCAGAAATTACTACTGAGATAACTGAGATCGTCGGCGGGGCAGAGGCCTTGGCCGCTGGTCGCTAGAGGAAACAAGGAATAAGGAGACTCTAATGAGTGATACCGAACGGACTACGGGCGTGGGACGGGTTTCCCAGGTGATCGGCTCGATCGTGGACGTGGAGTTCCCGCCCGATCATCTGCCTGAAATGTATAACGCGCTGGAAACCATGATTCAGATGGAAGGGGAAGCAGCTCCGCATAAGCTGACTTTGGAGGTGGCGCAGTTCTTGGGTGACGATGTGGTTCGCTGCCTAGCACTCAAACCCACTGACGGCTTAGTGCGTGGACAAGAGGTTACCGATACTGGCGCCCCCATTTCGGTTCCGGTAGGGGACGTAACCAAGGGACACGTATTTAACGTGACCGGTGATTGCCTCAACCTGGAAGAGGGCGAGACTCTCGAAATTAAAGAACGTTGGCCGATCCACCGTGACCCGCCGTCTTTCGACAAGCTGGAATCCAAGACCCAGATGTTTGAGACCGGGATTAAAGTTATCGATCTGCTCACTCCCTATGTGCTGGGCGGCAAGATTGGTCTTTTCGGAGGCGCGGGCGTAGGCAAAACCGTGTTGATTCAGGAAATGATTCAGCGCGTAGCCCAAGACCACGGAGGCGTGTCAGTATTCGCCGGTGTAGGCGAGCGTACTCGTGAAGGCAACGACCTGATTCACGAAATGGATGAAGCGGGGGTCTTTGACAAGACCGCACTGGTGTTCGGACAGATGGATGAGCCTCCGGGGACTCGTCTGCGGATTCCGCTAACCGGTCTGACCATGGCGGAATACTTCCGGGATGTACAGCATCAAGACGTGTTGTTGTTCATCGATAATATCTTCCGCTTCACCCAGGCCGGCTCGGAAGTATCTACCCTGCTTGGGCACATGCCTTCGGCAGTAGGCTACCAGCCGAACCTCGCCGACGAGATGGGGCTACTACAGGAGCGGATTACTTCGGTGGCGGGGCACTCGATTACCTCCCTGCAGGCCATTTACGTGCCTGCTGACGACTATACTGACCCGGCTCCGGCGACCACCTTCGCACACTTGGATGCCACTACCGAGCTTTCGCGTGATATTGCTTCGCGTGGTCTGTATCCGGCGGTTGATCCTTTGGCTTCGACTTCGCGTATTTTGGATCCCACGTATGTGGGTGAAGAGCACTACCAGGTTGCCACCAAGGTGAAGACAATTCTGCAAAAGAACAAAGAACTACAAGATATTATCGCCATCCTGGGTATGGATGAGCTCTCCGAAGAGGACAAGCTCACCGTTAACCGGGCGCGCCGAATCCAGCAGTTCCTGTCCCAGAACACCTATATGGCGACAAAGTTCACCGGTGTCGAGGGCTCTACGGTTCCGCTTTCGGAAACCATTGAAGCGTTCAAGCGGATATGCGAAGGCCAATACGACCATATTCCGGAGCAGGCCTTCTTCAATATTGGCGGGATCGAAGATCTGGAACGCAACTGGGCGAAGCTGCAGAAAGAAGCGGCGTAATGAGTTCGCTTTCGGTTCGATTAGTTACCCGCTCTGGGGAGCTGTTTAGTGGGCAGGCGGGATTCGTCTCCCTGCCCACTACCGAAGGTTCGTTGGGTATTTTACCTGGTCACTTACCGCTTTTGGCAACCATTACCGCGGGAAAAGTAAAAGTAGGTAAGCAGGAAAACGACCCGGATGCTCGAGAGTTTGAGATAGTTCCCGGATTTGTTTCTGTTGACGAAGATAAGGTAACCATCGTCGTCGATGGGCTATAAACCGAAAAGAATCGTCTATAAGGGTTATAGTTAGGCCATGACGGCGCTAAAAATTTTTCTGCTAATCATTTTGGTGATTGCCGCCCTAGTGGCTTTAGTCGCCGCCTATTTTCTGTGGCGCATGAATCGGCTATATCGCCAAGGGGCTTTTCTCTGCTCCTATCGCCCGGATGTTACCTCCGGGTGGACAGAGGGCTGTGCAGTCTATGAGGCCGAGTCTTTGAGCTGGTATAAAGCGGCGGGCCTTTCTTTTCGCCCTGATAAGACCTGGCCGCGCCGGCAGGTGGAGTTGGGCAAGGTCCATAACTATTTATCAAAAAAGGGTGTGCGCAACGTGGCGGTACCGGTTAGCGTCGGTACTCATCGTTTTTGGTTGTTTCTTTCCGAGGACGACCACGCGGGCCTAGTCTCTTGGGCTGAGGCTGCGCCTCCTCGTGAAATCCCCCAAGCTTGGGGTTAAGGTTTTTCCTTTACAATAGGTTCCCATGCGCGTCCTTTTCGCTAATTGCTCTGTCGAATACAGCGGCCGCCTTAATTCTTTTTTACCGATGGCCCCGCGAATGATCATGGTAAAAGCCGATTCTTCGGTGCTTATCCACTGCGATGGGGGCTCCTATAAACCCCTTAACTGGATGGCGGGCCCGGCCACTATCGAAGAACTGTCAGTGTCCTCCGAGGACGAAGCAGCGGGAGTTCAGCAGATTTGGTTAGTAGAGTCGGCAAAAACTGGGGATCAGCTAAAACTGCGAATCGGGGAGATTTTCTCGGAAACTAGCTGCGAACTGGGGATAGATCCGGGACTACAAAAAGACGGGGTGGAGGCGCACTTGCAAGAGCTGCTAGCTGCCCAAGTCCCGGAAATCCTCGGCACCGGATGGGAGTTAATTCGGCGCGAATACCCCACTCCGGTTGGCCCGGTGGATCTACTGGTTTTTGACCCGGAACTAAACCACGTCGCTATCGAAGTGAAACGGCGCGGGGAAATCGACGGTGTCGAGCAGTTGACCCGCTACCTAGATTTGCTTTCTCGCGACCCGATTATGCCGGAAGTGCGGGGAATTTTTGCAGCGCAAGTAATCAAACCCCAGGCCAGGACGCTAGCCGAGGATCGGGGAATTCGCTGTCTAACCTTGGATTACGATACGATGCGAGGAGTAGACGACGCAGAATCGCGCCTGTTTTAAGCAATGAAAATAGAACTTATCGGGCAGGAGCATTTTAGCTATGAATGAAGTTTTCGCCATCCGCGGACGAGTAGTCACCGCGAATCGCATTATTACCGATGGGGCAGTGGTAGTTTCCGGAGATGCCATTGTGTGGATCGGGGAATCAACTGCGGCAAAAGAAGCTGGTTTTGGTGACGAAATTTTGGCCGCCACCGCCCCTAGCGATGATCGCTACGTGCTTCCCGGTCTGATTGACGTGCACTGCCATGGCGGCGGGGGCGTCTCTTTCCCGGATCTCCAAACTGAAGACCAGGCATTGGCCGCGGTAGCAGAACATCTGCGCTGGGGAACAACCTCCCTGGTAGCTTCGTTGGTTACTCAATCCCCGATGGTGCTGCGGGAAAAAGCAGAGCTATTGGCCGGAATGTGTGAGGCAGGCAAACTCGCGGGCATCCATTTCGAAGGTCCTTTCATTGCGCAGGGGCATTGCGGAGCGCAAGATCCGGCACATATTCAATCCCCCAATGCGCCCTTAGCCCGGGAACTGCTGATTGCTTCGCGCGGCTATGCGGTGTCGATGACCTTCGCTCCCGAAAAACCTTACGCGATGGGACCTTCTGGAGTGGCGGAGACTTTGATCGCGGGCGGAGCGGTTCCTTCTTTCGGACATACCGATACCAGCTCCCAGAAGATGCGGGATGCTCTGGTGGAAGTGCGGCAAACCCTGCAGCATTCTGCGCGCGCCCGCTGCGCGCATGCCACCGTCACCCACTTGTTCAATGGGATGGCGCCGATGCATCACCGTGATCCCGGCCCGGTTCCGGAGATCCTGGCGGACGCTGCGGGTGGAGGCGTCATTGTAGAGATCATCGCTGATGGTGTCCATGTCGCTCCCTCGCTGGTACGCAACGTCTACGAGCTGATTGGGCGGGAACAAATGGTGTTGGTCACCGATGCGATGGCCGCGACCGGTTTGGGAGATGGCGACTACGTCCTCGGGGGGCAAGCGGTAACCGTTAAAGAGGGCGTAGCTAGGCTCAGTCAGCCAGGCGGAGGGCTCGCCGGGGGAACTTCCCACTTGATAAACCAGGTTAAGATCGCGCATCAGGCAGGAATTCCGCTGGTAGATGCGGTGTATTGCGCTTCCACGCAGGGAGCAAAAATCTTAGGTAATCCCCAGTTGGGGGAAGTGGCTCCTGGGAAGTTTGCTGACTTGCTGGTTACCGATGCTGATTTGAACCCCATGGAAGTTTACAAACGCGGATCCCGGGTCTTTTAAAATGGCTAGACGCTCTCGTAAGCGTCCCTGGGGCGAACAGCGGCCTTTAAGGATGGATTCCCTGGCTTCGATGCCCCGCGCGGTTTCGCGCGCGGATGGCGATTTCCAGGTGCAGTATCTTTCGCAGGCACGTAAAACCTATCGTTGCCCTGGGTGTAGTCAAGAAATCCAGATTGGGCAGGCACAGGTGGTGGCTTGGCGAACTGACTCTATTTTTGGTACCCAAGCCGGTCTCGACCAACGCCGCCACTGGCACCGCTCCTGTTGGGAACGCGGCCTCTAACATTGTCCATCCTGGCGGCTTCTGCAAAACCCGAACCTCAAAATCCCCAACTTTCGCGCCGGTTAACGCGAGCAGGCCCGCGAAGCTGTGCGAAGATAGTTTTATGAACGTGGCGATCTTTACGCGTGATGCGCATAGAATGGCGGGCACCCCCGCAGTGGTTTTATTGGCGGCTTTCCCCTATGACCATCGAATGTGGGAGGGAGTAGCCCGTCGTTTCGAGGGTGTGCCGGTGATCGCAGTCGATCCCCCGGGGTTTGGCCATTCTCCGCTCCCGACTGACCCGCCCTCTTTAGAAATCTATGCCGATTATGTAGCCCAGGCAGTGCGCGCGGAGGGGGCCGAAAAAGTACTGGTGTGCGGGAACTCTATGGGGGGACACACCGCGCAAGCGATGATCGAGCGTCATCCGCGGCTGGTAGGTGGAGTGGTGCTGGTAGGTACCAAGGCTGATATTGACACTCCTAAGGCGCGGGCTGCCCGCACGGAGATGGCGGTAGGTGCACTGGTAGGCCGGGCGCAAGAACAGTTAGTCGAGGGCATCCCCACTATGCTCGCCAAAGAAACTCTCACGGATTTCCCTAAGATTCCGGAGTTGATGGAGAAATGGATTAATGAGGCTCCCGGGGAGGCGATTTCTTGGGCGCAGCGGGCCCTAGCGGCTCGTCCTGGGCGCCTGGAAACCCTGGAGCGGGCCCACATACCGGCAATGGTGGTGCGCGGGGAGCAGGATCAAAGTTCTACGGCTGCCCAAGCCGAAGCCATGGCTAAGGCTCTCGGAACTAGGGTGGTTTCGGTGCCGCGCGCGGGGCATCTGGTGCCTTTAGAGGCACCTTCGGCGGTGGCGCGGGCAGTGATGAGTGTTTATCGGCGAATCTCTTGACCTTTGCTGCCGGAATTAACTTCTGGTGAGGGGCGGGGGAGGGGCTGCGTCCTCCCCGGCAGATTTTGCGAGCCAGCATTCTAAAACAAGTTGCTGAAGGCAGCCTGAGAAGTTTGGTATTTACCTGCATAAGCCGGGAAAAATCGACCGCAGAGTGAGACTAGAAAGCACGGGTAGTGCCCTGCCCCCTACCTTAAAACTATGAGTTCGTATTCTGACTTTGACCTAGCGCTGTCTAAGCTACATCCCCATATGTTTGGCAAGTATGTGTTCTTGTCGGAGCAGGATGGTTTACCCGCGGGGTTGGAGTCATTTGCCCAGATCAAAGAGGAAGAAGGACTCACCTTAGTGGTGCCCTTGGAGCAGGCAAAAGCTGCGGGAATGGCTGAGGGAAAAAAGATCTACCGCCGTATCACTCTGGACTGCGACGTTTCCTTAGAAGAAACCGGGCTCACTTTCACGGTGGCTTCCCAGCTGGCCAGCCAATCTATTCCCTGCAATGTTTTATCCGGTCTACACCACGATCATCTGATGGTGCCGGCAGCGCGGGCGCAAGAGGCGCTATCTTTACTGCAGCAGCTCTCTCAACAAGCAAAGGGCTGGCTCCAGTACTAGCGGATTTGCGCTTAGCTAGGGTGCCAAAGCTGCGCTGATTTGGGAAAGGGTCGCGTCCTTGCCCCCTACGAACACATTCTCAGTATTGTGATCCGCTCCCGGTTTACCGACTTTCTTCCCCTGGGGATCATAGATCCCAATTTTTGCCCCCACATAGCGGCGTTGCGAAAACGAGAACTTCTTTACCTGGGCAAACCCGGCCTCTAAGATGGCATTAATCATCTCCTCTTCGCTGATCCAGGCTTCATCGTTATAGGAAACCACGATGGTTTTGGCGCGTACCCGCCCCAGTAGGGAAAAGAAGCTTTGCGCCATGGTGCGCTTGGAGTTAAAAACAGAGCGGTGCTTATCGCCGCGGGCATCGACCCGTTTGCGCGCCACCCCGTAGGTTTCCGGGGCATCCCAGCGCACCAGGGTTTCCCAAATATGGTAATTCGTGAAGTAACGGTGCTGGTTGTAAGGAGGATCGAGGTAGGCAAGGTCGACTTCGCCTACCTGGTCAACTAGCTGTAGGGCATCGCCTTGCAGCGCCTGTCCCTTGCCGGACAACAGCTGCGGTAAACGCAGTTCTAACTGGTTATAGGAGCGCGGCGCCCACTTTTTTAAATATGCCATTTGGACCCCGGTGGTGGAGTCTACCCGGTCGGCGGCCTCTATCAGGGAAGTTAGTAATATCGGGAAGAGAGGATCGCCCGTCAGGGGAACCAGGTACTCCCGGCAAGCATCGATGCGGGCTCCGTTGTGGGGTTGGAAAAACCTGGCCTGCCGGCAAAAAGTTTCGGTGAAATAACCCTCTTTGCCCTCTAAGGCGCTCATTTTTGCTAGATGCGCGCGCAAGGCTTCAAGGTCAACGGTGTCCGCATCGGTTTCGATATAGGTGCGCGCCAATTGGTAGCTATAGGAGGCAAGGTCGCAGGCAGTCGTGAAGATTTCGCGGCGTTTGAACTCTTGGGCAACCCGGGTAGTGCCCGAAAATAGGTCGAGGGCAGTGCGGGCACCGGAAGCGGTAGCAATAGTACCTAAAGCCGGCACCAGGTTCCGTTTGGAGCCCAAATATTTAATCAACTGCCCTCCTTTCCTCCCCGCTCACTATAAACCAGACCCGTAGCATTTGACGCATCTGACTTACACGCGCTGCGGGTCGGCGAAAAATGGGCGCGGACAACTAGGGTGGAAGTATGGCAAAAGAGGAAGCAGCATCGGCACGTGCCCTAGTTAAACTGGCAGATGGAACCGTTAAACAGCGAAATCAGTTGACCGGAA
>CAMYFZ010000022.1 GCA_947255165.1 uncultured Varibaculum sp. | reverse complement strand
CCGCTCAAGTGGCTAATGTGATTACTTATCGCCCGCGAGCCGCGCTAAAAGACGCGGCCCGCGCCCTCGGATACGATGCCAAAACCGTCGCGAAATGGGCGCGGCTAGACCGGAACTCTTTACCGGAAAATGTACGAAATATAGCGGGGCAGCTACAAAAACTTCCGCGCCATCTGGGGATTCACTGTGGAGGCATGGTGCTTTCCGATAAGCCGCTTACCGAAGTAGCCGCAATTAACTGGGCAAATATGCCAGGGCGAACCGTGGTGCAATGGGATAAAGACAGCTGCGCCGAAGCCGGGTTAGTGAAAATCGATTTACTCTCCCTGGGGATGATGGGGGCGCTGCGTACTGCTTTTGAAACTTTAGAGGCGCGGGGCGAAAAATCGCCCTCCGGCGAGCCCTGGCGCCTGCATAACTTACCCCCGGAAGACCCGCGCGTCTACCAGCTATTACAGGCAGCCGACACCGTCGGGGTTTTCCAGGTAGAGTCCCGCGCCCAAATGTCCACCCTGCCGCGCCTGAAACCAAAATGCTTCTATGACCTGGTAGTCGAAGTGGCTTTGATTCGTCCCGGCCCGATTCAAGGGCAAGCAGTAAACCCTTATCTGGCACGCCGCTTAGGGCGAGAAAAAGTCACTTACCTGCATCCGCTATTAAAACCCGCCCTGGAACGCACCTTGGGGGTGCCACTTTTTCAAGAACAATTAATGCGGATAGCTAAAGATGCCGCCGGGTTTAACGGTTCCCAATCGGATAACCTGCGCCGAGCGATGGGACGCAAAAACCCGGGGGAGCACCTGGCCGACTTACGCGTCGAGTTTTTTCGGGGCATGGAAAAGAACCAGATCTCGCCGCCGGTACAAGAAAAAATCTGGGATCAAATGTCCGGTTTCGCCGAATTTGGTTTCCCGGAATCCCACGCTTTTTCCTTCGCCTACCTGGTCTATGCCTCCGCCTGGCTAAAAGCCTATTATCCTGCGGTTTTTTATGCCGCGATCCTCGCTAACCAGCCGATGGGATTTTATTCCCCGCAATCGTTAATCTCTGATGCCCGCCGTCACGGCCTGGAAATCTTACGCCCAGATGTGAACACCTCCCAGAAAGATTCGGTTCCCGGGGAGGGGCTGACCTCCCTAAACCTGGGGTTAGTGGAGATCCGCGGTATGCGCCCGGCATGGATAGAAAGCATCCTATCCGCCCGCGCCGCCGCACCCTTTAAAACCCTGGAGGACTTTACTTCCCGCGTATCTCTGCCCACTTCGGCGCTAGAACTTCTCTCTGGCTCTGGTGCGCTGTCTTCCCTGGGGATTACCCGCCGCGAAGGACTCTGGCGCGCGCCCCTATTATCTACCTCGCAAAACCGCTTTTACCAGCCGGAACTGCCGGGACTCGTCCTCGCCGAGGCGACGCCTAAGTTTGCGCCCTTAACCACCGGGGAACAAGTAAAATGGGACAGCTCTGCCCTGGGAATTAGCCTGTGGGGATACCCCACAAAACTAATGCGACCAGAGCTTACCCGGCGCGGAATTCTCCCTGCCAAGCAGCTGCATCCAGCTTTGGCGGGCAAACGTATCAGGTGCGCGGGGATAGTTACTCACCGCCAACGCCCGCACACCGCCAAAGGGGTAGTGTTTTTATCTTTAGAGGACGAAACCGGGCTAGTCAACGTGATTTGCCAAGTTGGTTGCTGGCAGCGTTACCGCCGCCTCGCCCTCAGTCAAAACGCTCTCATCGTGCGGGGAGTCCTGCAAGCTAAAGACGGAGCCCTAGCGCTACTGGCAGATAAAATTGAACCTTTGAATCTGCCGGTAGAAAGCAAATCCCGGGACTTTCGTTAGCGGCGGCCCGCCGTTTTTAGCCAGCTGCTCTCAAACTAGCCAACCGCCACTAACCAAAAACTTATTTACCGGTGCGAGCCCGCTTAGAGCGCCGCGCCCCATCGAGCTCTTCTAGTACCAGGCGGCGCAGTGCCTTATCGGCATCCGGGTTCTCCGCCAGCCAACGCTCAGTCCGCTCTACCAGGTCAAATCCTTCTCGGCTTTGCACGGCTAAGGGATAAAGCCCGCCCACCAGGGATTCTGCCATATGCATAGTGCGGGAGGACCAAATATCGTTGAGCGCCGCAAAATAGGGCTCGATAATATCGGCGGCATCAGCTGGCTGTAGCCAAAGCGAACGCGCGATTCCGGCTGTCAGGGCATCGATCTGCCCATTGGTGAGGGTCGTGTCGTCCAGCACTCGCTGCGCCCACTGCGCTTTATTTTTGCGACCCGGCATCGCGGCGCGCGCCAAGAAAGCGTTCTCCCGACCGGTAATCGTATCGTCGCTTTCCTCCATTTTACGGATCATATCTGCGTTGGCCTGGCCGTTAGCCGCCAGGGCAAAGAGCATATCCCAACGCAGATCGGTATCTACGCTGACGCCCTCGAGAACTTTTCCGTCCTCATACCAACCTTTGATTTCCGAAGCTTCTTTAGCTCCTGCAACATGCAAGAATGCCCGCACCAATTGACGCTGACGATCCGAGGCCGGTTCTGCTTCCTCCGCCAAGGCGAAAAGCGCCGGCGCTAGCAGGCGATGCGCACTGTCGGGATCGGCAGCATAATAAGCCAACGCGCCCTGGATATGCCGCAAAATTCCGTTCAAAACCGAAGAATTAGTTTCGTGTTTGAGCGCCCCCAAAGCCATCTCTAGATATTTCGAAGCACTCAAATCCCCGTCACGCACCATATCCCAGGCGGCACACATAATCACCGCGCGCGGCAAAGATTCCGCGAAATCACCAACCCGCGTGCGGATAACCTCCCAAGAATCAGCATCGAAACGAATCTTCGCATACGCCAAATCCTGGTCATTAAGCACATAAACGTCATGCTTGGTACCTACCAGACCGGGAACCGACGTGACCTCTCCTTGAACATCTACGCTAGCCCGGCGCGCCAACACCAGTTTCCCATTGGCATCAAAATCGTAGGCGCCTACGGTAGTAGCGTGCGGGCGCAAACTGGTGCCTTCCTGCGGCAAAGACTGGATAATGCTGAAGCTGGTAACTTTACCGCTCGGGTCGCGCTGAATCTGCGACTCCAGCTGGGTAATCCCCGCCTCTAACAGCCAAACCTGGCTCCACTCCTTCAAGTTGCGGCCACTGGCGTTCTCAAGTTCCCCTAAGAAATCCGCCAAAGTAGCATTGGAATATTCGTGGCTGGCGAAGTAGTTGCGCAACGCCATCAAGAAGTTATCTTCACCCACATAGGCCACCAATTGCCGCAGCACACACGCGCCCTTGGAATAGGTAATACCATCGAAGTTTACTTCCACATCCGCCAGGTCGGTTATCGGCGCCACAATCGGATGGGTAGTGGGCAGCTGATCACAGTTAACCCCCCACACTTTACGCATCGTGAACCCGGTCCAAGCGTCACTAAAACGAGTACCTTCCGCCATGCACCAATACGACATAAACTCGGCGAAAGATTCGTTTAGCCACAGGTCATCCCACCATTTCATAGTCACTAAATCGCCGAACCACATGTGGGCGAGCTCATGCAGAATCGTGTTGGTGAGCTGCTCTAACTGAGCCCCGGAGGGTTTGGTGCGGAAAATATATTCATCCCGGAAAGTAATACAACCGGCGTTTTCCATCGCCCCCGCATTGTATTCGGGAACAAAAATCTGGTCATACTTAGTGAAGGGATAGGGGCGGGCGTAGCGGGACTCGTAAAAACGGAACCCCGCAACGGTTTGCTCCAGCACAAAATCTGCGTCTAAGTATTTAGCTAGCGATTGCCGACAGTAAACCCCCAAGGGAATAGTGCGCCCATCAATACTGGTAAGCACCGATTTAACGCTGTGGTAGGGGCCGGCCACTAGGGCAGTGATATAGCTGGAAAGCAAGGGGGTGCGCTCAAAACGGAAAACATGTTGCTTACTATCCCCGGCGCGCTCCACCTTCAAAGATTGCGGACGCGGAGTATCCATATTGGATAGCACCGTCCAGCTTTCCGGTACCGTCACCGAAAACTGATAGGTCGCCTTTAGATCGGGCTGTTCAAAACAGGCAAATACCCTTCGCGCATCCGGAACCTCAAACTGAGTGTAAACATAGGTGAGGCCATCGGCGGGATCCGTAAAGCGATGCGCGCCCTCACCAGTGTGCATATAGGCGCAGTTAGCCACCACTTCCAGGCGGTTTTCTGCCTGCAGGTCGCTAAGCTCAATCCGCCGGTCGCGGTAACAATCAGTACCCAAATCTTGGCCATTTAGCTTAATAGACAGCACTTCTGGGGCGATTAAGTCCACAAAAGTGCTCGCACCCTCCTCGGCTTCAAAATCGATCACCGTGCGGGAAGGGAAAGTATCTCCGCTTTCCGATAGCTCCACCTCGACGGTGTAAGCAACTTTCCCGATAACGCTCTTACGCTCTTGTGCCTCAATCTTTGTCAGATTAGTACCCGGCATAACCTCTCCTGTTTTTAGACCTATCCTAATGCTTGTTTTTAAGGGTTCCTATTCCCAGATCTTTACCCGTTCCTCCGGCTCCATCCAGAGCTGATCTGCGGGCGTGGTCTGGAAAGTATCGTGGAAAGCATCTAGGTTGCGAACTACCCCGTTACAGCGGAATTCGGCGGGGGAGTGGGGGTCAATCACCAGGCGTTGGCGAACCGCCTCGGGGCGAATCGCGGTGCGCCACACCCGCGCCCAAGAATAAAAGAACTCCGGGGCCAAGTCGCTTTCTTCCGGATGCGCCTGTTTCCAAGCTTTAAAAGCAATCGCCAAACCGCCCAGGTCTCCAATATTTTCCCCGATAGTGAGGGCGCCGTTAACGTGTACGTCCTCCCCGGGTAGTTCGCTGGGGCGGTAAACATCGTATTGGGCGATCAAAGACGCGGTGCGTTTAGTGAATTCTTCCCGGTCGGCCTCGGTCCACCACTCAGTAAGTTTGCCATCACCGTCATAGTGGGAGCCCTGATCATCGAAACCATGCCCGATTTCGTGGCCAATTACCGCGCCGATGCCCCCGAAGTTAGCGGCGTGCGAAGCCTCAGGATCAAAAAATGGGGGCTGCAGGATCGCGGCGGGAAATACGATTTCGTTCGTGAGCGGAGAATAGTAGGCGTTCACCGTTTGCGGGCTCATATGCCATTCTTCTCTATCCACCGGTTTTAAGATCCGCGCCAGCTGGAAGTCGGTTTCAAAAGCATTGGAAGCCCGAATCATATCTACCAGGGTGGCGCCGGGGTTAAAACGCAGGCCCGAGTCATCTCGCCACCTGCGGGGATACCCGATTTTGCAGGTGAACTTAGAAAGTTTTTCGAGGGCGCGCTCCCGGGTTTCTTCCCCCATCCAATCCAGCTTGCTAATCGCATCTTTATAGGCATCTAAAAGCCCGTCCACCAGTTTTTCCATCGCTGCGCGGTGCTCAGGTGGGAAATGATAGGCCACATAGGCGCGACCCAGTGCCTCGTCCAATACTGACTCCACGGTTCCTACGGCGCGTTTCCACAGCTTGGGGCGCTCGGGTGTCCCCGAAAGGGTAGTTCCGTAGAAGGAAAAACGCAGCTCTTGCAGCTTCGGATCCAGGTAGGGAGCAAAGGCCAAAACCACTTTCATCTGCAGATATTGCTTTAAGATAGCCAGGTCGGTGCCTGCCCACAGCCGGGCAAATCCTTCCTGGTAGGAAGGCATATAGAGGTTAATCGGGTCCGCGCCGGCCTCAAGCTGGACTCCCAAGCCTTCTGACCATGCGGAATAGTTAAATCCCTTATTTTCGCCGATAAACTGCTGAAAAGTGGTGGGGTTATTGGTGGCTTGCGCGTCGCGGCTACGCACCGCATCCCAGTGGTAGCCCGCTAACGCGGTTTCAAAATCAAACACTTGCCGGGCAAACTCGGTTTCGCTTCCGGCGGCAGTAATCCCACTTTCCAGGGCCATTTGCGCTAAAAATTCCCGGTATTTTTCCCGAATTTCGCGGTGTTCATCCTCACGGTAATAGGACTCGTCCGGCAACCCCAAGCCCGCCTGATAGAACTGACCGATATAGCGTTCGGGATTTTCGGCATCGATACTCACCAGGAAAGCTACCGGAGAATCGATTCCTTCTCTTTCCAACTCTCCAAGCACCTGGGCTAGCTCATCCCGATTCTGGCAGTTTCCCACTTTTTCTAGCAGGGGAGCGATCGGGGCGGTTCCCTGTGCCACTAACGCGTCTTGATCGAGATAAGCCTGAAAGAGTTGCCCTATCCGGCTGGCATCAAAATCCCAACGCTCACTGCTGGTTTCACCATCCTTAGGGCGCTCCAGGCTGCCGGCAGCCGCGTCCTCACAAAGAGTGCGACAGTGGGCCAGTGCGTCCTCTACCAGGTCGCGGAAAGCCCCATCAACAGCCCGGTCAGCTGGGATTTCATAGCTTTCTAGCCAGGCACCGTTGATATGGCGGTAGAGGTCATCTTGAATACGCGGGGCTTGCCCCAGGGAATTTTCGCTCATGCTTCAAGCCTAGATATTCCCGGCAGTTTGGCAAACGTAGCACCCTAGGCAACAATTGTCCTATGCCAGAGGGACATTCCATTCACCGTTTAGCCATTGCTTTTGCCGAGTTATCGAAACTGGGCACTGCGCGTGTATCTTCGCCCCAGGGACGTTTTGCAAAGGGTGCGGCCGCCCTCGATAACGCGAAAATTACTCGCTCCTGGGCCTGGGGAAAACATTTGTTCTTAGATTTTGATATTTCCCAGCCGGCGAGCTTGCACGTACATCTGGGGCTTTATGGTTCGTGGAAGTTCCAGGCGGGACCGGGAATAGTCCTGCCCGGGCATATTGGCGCCCCCCGGATGCCCGGAGAGCACCCCGGCGATACCTATAAAAATTTTTCTGGCCAGTTCCAGCCACTACCTCCCGGAGAAAACGTGCGGCTGCGTCTAGAGTTTTCCCGGGCAGTAGCTGATCTATCTGGCCCTAACCAGTGCGAACTGCTAGATAAAGAGGGTGTAGAGAAGATTCTTGCTCGCCTCGGGCCCGACCCCCTGATTGATTCTTGCACTGCTGAGGGTTTTATTGCCCGCGCTCGCAAAACTACTCGCCGGATTGGGGAAGTAGTAATGGATCAATCCTTTATTGCTGGCCCCGGCAATATCTATCGCGCCGAATGCCTATTTCGATGCGGGATTAACCCTAATCGGCAGGCCGCGAAAGTTTCGGTGAAACGTCTGCGCACGCTGTGGGAAGATTTGCGTTCCCAAATGCGCCGCGGCCTGAAAGAAGGCTTGATCTGCACTACTGACGATCCTTCCCAAGGGCGTTTTTGGGTTTACCAACGCTCCGGGGAAGCGTGTCGGCGCTGCGGGGGGATTATTCGCGACCAGATAGTGGCCGGCAGGCGCAGCTACTGGTGTCCTAAGTGCCAAAAGTAGGATACTTTTTCGCGGGAAAAGGCCCAAAAGCTGACGACTACTGTTGCCCGCGGGCGCGTCCTATTCGAAAACGACGGTGCGGTTGCCGTTGAGGAGCACCCGGCGTTGGGAATACCAGGTGACTGCCTGGGCCAGCACTCGCCGTTCTACGTCTTGACCCTTTTGCTTCATGGAGGCGGTGGAATCCCGATGGGAGACGGGAATTACCTCTTGGGCAATAATCGGACCTTCATCTAGGTCAGGGGTAACGAAATGGGCGGTGGCGCCGATTAGTTTCACGCCCCGCTGATGAGCCTGGTGGTAGGGGCGGGCGCCTTTAAATGAAGGCAGGAAAGAGTGGTGAATATTGATCACTTGACCGTGCAAGCGCTCGCAAACTTTATCGGACAGTATCTGCATATAGCGCGCAAGCACCACCAGTTCCACATTCTCGGCATCGATAAGAGCGAGCAGCTCAGCCTCCGCTTTAGCTTTAGTGTCTTTGGTCACCGGGATACAGAGGAAGGGCACATCGTAGAACTGAGCCAGGGGTGCCAAATCTGGATGGTTACCAATCACGGCCACTACCTCGAGGGGCAAATTTAAATTACGGCGCCGATACAGCAGGTCAGACAGGCAGTGTCCTTCTTTGGAAACCATAATAATGGTGCGAACTTTTTTGCCGACCTCATTAACACTCCAACGCATGGAATACTGCTGCGCCAAGGGGGTAAAAGCTTCCCGAACCTCCTGCACGCTACGCCGGGTATGGATCTCTACCCGCATAAAGAAAATTTTAGTTTCGGGATCGTCGAACTGTTGAGAATCAACAATATTTCCCTCTACCTCGACAATCACTCTAGTGACGTCGTGGACTATGCCGGGACGATCCGGACAGGACAGGGTTAAAACGAGATGCGATACGGGTTCGGTCATGGCGCAAACTATACCAGCGCCGGTAGCTTCTCAATATTTTGTCGCCAGAAATTTCGTTATCAAGATGTGACAAAGCCGTGAGGCGAAAGATTTTTTGCGTTAACATTGAAAAGCCTGTCAGAGTAGGCAGACAAGGAACTAGCAAGAGGAGGACTCCATGAGCGAAAACGGCTCGGCAGATCCCTTAACTACCGCGGTTATCGGCGCGATTAGGGACGATGATCTGGCTGGTAACAGTGCGCTTTCGGAAGATGCTCGCAACACCATTGCACAGCTTCCGGAGGGGTCGGCTTTGCTGGTGGTAGTGCGCGGTCCGAACGTGGGCGCCCGCTTTTTACTAAACGCGGAAAAGGTCACGGTGGGACGCAAACCTAAATGCGATATTTTCCTTGACGATGTCACCGTTTCTCGCAAACACGCTAACTTTGTGCGCGAAGAGGGCGGTTACGTAGTCCGGGATGCCGGTTCTTTAAATGGCACCTATATCAACCGGGAACGGGTGGATTCTGCTCAGTTAAAAACTGGCGATAGCGTACAAATCGGAAAGTACCGGATGGTTTACTACGCTTCGCGGAAAGATTCGTAGAGTTGGCAGTGACAGCGGCGCGGCGGCGTTCGCAGCCAGAGTCCAAAGCTACGGCCTGGCCTGCGAGGGTATCTAATAAACCAGTTTTTTCGATCGGTAAAGTGGTCGAACGGGTAAAGGGTGAATTCCCTACTATCTCGGTCTCGAAGCTGCGTTTCCTGGAAGATCAGGGGATTGTGTCCCCGGCTCGCACGGCCTCTGGCTACCGTAAATACTCGGCAGCCGATATCGAGCGGGTGCGTTTTTGTCTTTCTCGTCAACGAGACTCTTTCTTGCCATTGCGGGTTATCCGAGAACAGCTGGCGCAACTAGATGCCGGTCGTAGCCTCAGCGAAGTTCCAGCGTCACCACAGGCGGCCCGACTGGTCGCCTCGGAGGGGCAGCTAGTTGCGGCTTCGGCCCCCGATGGGACCCTTACTACCCGCGAACTTTTAGATTTGAGTGGAGTTTCTACTGAAGAACTAGATTCCTTCGTACAAGCCGGATTGGTTTCCCCGGATCTTGCTGGGCGTTTTCCTGCTCGCAGCCACCAGATTGTTAAGCTAGCTTCCATCCTGGTAGAGCAGGGGATTCCTCCTCGCCAGCTGCGTTTCTTAAAAACTTCTGCTCTCCGCCTGCTCGACTTAGTGGAAAGGGCGGCTAGTCCGGTTAACTACCGTGCCTCCTCGGTGGCGAAGGCACGCCATCTAGCGGAAACGCAAGAACTTTCTGAAGCCGCTGCCCAAATGTTCTTGCAGATGGTGCGGGTTTCTGTCGAAAAGCTGAATTAAACCTAAAGTAAAGCTTTAGACTTTCCGTAAATGGTTCTTGACCGGCCAGGCTAAAGAAAATACCGTTAAGACAGTACTTAAATCAATCGTCAGGGAGTCAGCCCATGGATAGGCAGCCGCGCCCGCAGCGTTCGCAAGGCATGTTATTTGGTTATACCTTAGCGGATTTGGATACCGAAACCGGTTATCGCGGCCCTATCGCCTGCAAAGCAGCGGGGATAACCTACCGGCAATTAGACTATTGGGCGCGCACCGGTTTGGTAGAGCCCACCATTCGCTCGGCAAAAGGTTCCGGTTCGCATCGCCTCTATTCCTTCCGCGATATTTTGGTACTGAAAATTGTCAAACGTCTGCTAGATACGGGTGTTTCCCTGCAACAGATTCGCGTGGCGGTTGATGCCCTTTCTAAGCGGGGAGTGGACTCGCTTTCCTCTATCACCTTGATGTCTGACGGCGCCTCGGTGTATGAATGTACCTCCACCGATGAAGTAATTGACCTGGTGCAGGGGGGACAAGGCGTCTTCGGGATTGCAGTGGGCCGTGTCTGGCGGGAAATCGAAGGTACTTTGGCAAAACTTCCCGTGGAGTCGACCAAGGAAGAATTGAAAGTTCCCGATGAACTCGCAGCCGCCCGAGCGCGGCGAAACGCCGGGTAACGGTGGGAATCTTAATTTTCTTTATCGGCATGACTGTCGGTGTTTTAGCTGGATACGGTCTGCATAAATGGATTTGGCATTTACCCAGACGAAGAACGGGTACTCCCCAGGAAGCCACTAACACCGATCTTTTGAGCCATGAAATTCGCACCCCTTTGACCCTGATTTCAGGGGCAGCGGAACTTTTAGAAAATACCACCCTTGATGACCGGCAAACCCGGCTGTTACACACAGTCACCACTAACTCTGCCCACGCTATTCGTCTCGCGGAAACCTTCTTAACCGGGGCTAAGATCCACGGTTCGGGACTGCGCTTGGAAATAGTAGACGTGGATGTACGCGCTTTGATACGGCAGGCAGCTTCGCAGGTGCGAGAGGTTTTATCGGTAGATATTTTACTTACTGATCCCGGCGCTCCCCTCTATGTACGCGGCGATCGTCAGTTGTTATCCCAGGTGATATGGAATCTGATCAATAACGCAGCCCGCCACTGTCGGGATGGGGTAAAAATCCAGGTGCGTTCTTTCCAAGATGGCTCGCAAGTTATTTTAGAGGTTAGCGATAACGGCATGGGCATCTCCAAGAGTCAACGCCGTGACCTATTCACCTACTATGGGGGACAAACAACGCAAGCGGCGACCGCGAATTCGGGGGCGGGATTAGGCCTGGGAGTAGTGGCTGAAATCGTTCACGGACACGGGGGAGAGGTTTTGGTTGATACTTTAGAAGGTAGAGGAACTACTTTTGTAGTCAGCCTGCCGAAGGGAGGAACGAAGTGAAACCGCTGGTACTGGTAGTAGATGACGAAGCCCAGATGCGCGAAATTGTTCGTTTTACCCTAGAGGAAAGCGGGTGCGAAGTTCTAGAGGCCTCCGGTGCCGCCTCTGCCTGGAAACTGCTGAAATCTTCGGACTTAGCCCTGGTGATATTGGATTTAATGTTGCCGGATGGTTCCGGAGTCGAACTGGCTAAACGCATTAGGGCCGCGATGACAGTTCCGATCATTATGCTTACTGCTCTTGGGGATCCCCAACAGCGTATCGCCGGCCTACAGGCCGGTGCCGATGACTATCTTCCGAAACCATTTTCTCCCCGGGAACTGTCCCTGCGGGTTGAGGCAATTCTGCGTCGCACGCATAAAACGCGCCAAGCAGAACCGCGGCGCGAACTCGGTCCGCTATCGCTCGATGCCGCCCGGGGACGCGCCTACTACCAAGGTAAAGACCTCAAACTTTCCGAAATTGAATTTAAACTATTACGCGCGCTAGCTGAAGCTAATGGGGAAGTAGTTAATATTCGCGAACTCCTCAACCAAGTGTGGGAAACCACTTCTACTTCTGGTGGGCGCGATATGGTGAAAACCACGGTCTATCGCCTGCGCGCCAAGCTGCGTGCTGCCGGCAGTGATGAAATGATTCATACCCTACGCGGAGGCGGATACATCCTAGAATATTTAGGAGCAGAAAGCTGAGCTTCGGTAACAAAGCCGTTACCGGGTGTCACCAGTAATACCGTTTGCTGTTACCAGCGAGGCGGCAAACTAGACTCTGTAAGTTTTCCATAAGGCGGTTACGGCCGCCTAAAACACAGCGGAGTGAAAAATGGCAACCTTAAACGGCTTTTCCTGGCTAAAGGCACCAGCGCCGGCGCCACGACTACCAGAAAATAGAATTAAACACCTTTTCCCTCGCCTGCGTATGCAGGTCTTCCTAGGAATTTTTATCGGCTATGCCGGTTTTTACTTGATTAGGAACAATATCTCCTCCATCGCGCCTTTGCTTATGGATGAAACTGGCATTGACAAGGTCGGAGTCGGCATTATCGCTAATGCGGTACTTTTCGCTTACGGATTATCGAAGTTCTTCTCCGCGATGATCTCGGATCGGTCTAATGCCCGCTACTTCCTGGTGATTGGCCTGGCCCTTTCGGCTTGCACTAACCTGGTGGTCGCTTTTGTACCCTGGGTGACCGCCTCGGTAGGTATCTTCGCTACCGTAATGTTCTTAAACGGTTGGTTCCAAGGCATGGGATGGCCCCCTTGCGGAAGAGTATTAGTACACTGGTTCTCTACCAATGAGCGCGGCACTATAACCTCTATTTGGAACACCGCCCACAACGTCGGGGGAGCCCTACTACCTACTCTCGTAGGTGTCGGTTTGGCCTGGACGGCGAATGACTGGCGGGCGGCCTTCTGGTTGCCAGCAGCAACCGCGCTGGTAGTGGCGTTTATCGGATTCTTGTTGATTCGGGATACTCCCGCATCGCTGGGGCTTCCTCCCATTGAGGAATACCGTAACGACCCCGCCAAAGTGGAAGTGGATGAGGGCGAAAAGATGTCCGCCAAGGATATGATCTTCAAGCACGTTCTCACCAACCGCACCATTGTGATGCTCGCGGTGGCTAACGTCTTCGTTTATGCTCTCCGCTACGGGGTACTTAACTGGATCACCGTCTACATGCACGAAAAACATCATGCTGAGATTGGTTCCGGTTTAGCAGGCATCTTTGCCTATGAAATCGCGGGAATTGTCGGTACCCTGCTGTGCGGCTGGATGTCCGACAAAGTATTCAAAGGTTACCGTTCCGGGGCCGGAATCTTCTTTACTATCTGCACCGCCCTAGCAATTCTAGGCTACTGGTTGGCGCCTTTAGGTACCCCCATGTGGGTTTTGATCCTATTGGTGGCCTTGATCGGCGGACTCATCTACGGTCCGGTAATGTTGATTGGTCTGCAGGCCATTGACTTGTCGCCGCGGAATGTGGCCGGCACTGCCGCTGGATTCACTGGTCTGTTCGGATACCTGCTGGGAGCTACTTTGGCTTCCACCGGGGTAGGGATTTTGGTTCATAACTTCGGTTGGAACCTGACCTTTATGGTGTTTATCGTGTTCTCGGTATTGACTGTCCTACTGTTTGCGATCGTGGGACGAGATGAACGCCGGATTATGAGTGCCCATCAAGAAAAACTGGACGATTTGGCATAAAACGCTGTTCGGACCAGAAACTCTAAAATAACAACAAACGCGAAAGTCAGGCTGGCGGAAACCGAAATGTTTCCGCCAGCCTGCTATCGTTACTGACATGCGCTCCCGCTTATTAGTTTTGGCTGCAGTGATGGTCAGCTTGCTGCTCAGTGCCTGTAGCCCAGCTAAAACTCAGCAGTTATTCTTTATCTGTTCCAATGAAGAATCCATCTGTCAGGCATGGCGGGACGCCTATGCCGCTTCCTCGGGGAAAAATGTTGGTTACCTGCGGCTACCTACCGCGCAGGCGCTTACTCGGATTGCTTCTAGCCCCAAAAACCTTGATTTTGATGTTTGGGTTGGCGGCCCGGCAGAAAACTTTGTTTTAGCGCGGCGCCGAGGACTCCTCGCCCCCTACCAGCCGCGAGGATTAGCCTCTATACCAGCAGATATGCATGACAGCGAAAACTATTGGTTCGGGGTTTATGGCTCATTGCTAGGGTTTTGCTCTAATGGGCAAGCTCTTGCCGCTAAAGGGTTACCAATACCAACATCGTGGGCGGAGCTGCGGGAAAAGAAATATCGCAAACTGGTGGCAGCGTCCTCCCCACTCACTTCGGGTACGGCATTCACCGTAGTCCGGGTACTAGATGAAATCTACGGGAGCCAGGCGAAGTCAGCAATCCGAGAGATATATGGCAACGTGCCTCGCTTGACTAACTCGGGAACAGCTCCGGTGCAGCTGGTGCAGGCAGGAGAGGCAGGACTCGCGATCACCTTTACCCCGTATTGCGTGGGTAAGACGCCAAGTGGTCAGAATCTGGAGATTAGTTATCCCCGAGAAGGAACCTCCTATGAAATTGGCTCGGCGGCACTGCTTAAAAATTCGCAGCATCCCGAAGAGGGGAAAGCTTTTCTGGATTGGCTTTCTCAAAAACCGGGACAAGAGGTTGCGGTAAAATCGCCGACTCCACAACTGGCGATTACCAATCAGATTCCCGGTTCTTTAGCATCGCGATTGCAGCGAAAAGATCCCCATATTTTGCCGGCACGCCCGCAAAAATCAGCAGTTGATCGCGATCGTTGGCTCGCCTGGTTTGCTAGTCAGGGGTGGGATTGATGAGAAAAGTCTTGGTGGGTTGTTCATCCTGGTTGGTGATCTTGGGATTTTGCGCCTTGGCTGCCATTTGGCCACTAGCTTTCGTAATTCGTGCTGCAATTGTGAGTCCTTTTGGGGGAGAAGAAGCTATTGCTTCGGCGCTCCGCCTTTCGCTCCTAGAGGCCGTAGGATCGGCGATTTTAGCTACTATCTGGGGGAGCGCTGCCGCCCTAGGAGCAAGGGTGATACCTGGCCGGATCCGCCAAGTCGTAGAAATGCTGTGTCTATGTCCTATTGCCATCCCGCCTTTCATAGTCGCTAGTGCTCTGCGCTCATTCGCAGGATCTTCAGCCAGTAACCTTACCGGCCCGCTTCCGGTAATCGCGGTATTTTCTTTCTCCCTTGCCCCCTTAGCTTATTTTTCTGCGCGCTCGACTTTGAAAACAATCCGCCGTGATCAGCTAGATCAAGCCCGAATTTTAGGGCTTGGACACTGGGATATTTTTCGTTTAATAATCGCCCGTCCGCTTTTTGCCTCTATCCCGCTATCCCTGGGAGTTACCTTTGCCCTTGCCCTCTCCGATCCGCTAGTACCTGATCTGGTGGGTGGGAAAACCATGAACGCCGCCCATTCCTTGTGGCTGCGCGCCACCGGAAGTTTTGAAACCGCCTTTCTTGGGCATGCTTCCCTGGTGTTGACGGGACTTTCCCTATGTGCAGCGGGCATCTTAATCGCTCTTTATTTCACTACTTATCGAAATTTCTTCCCGGCCACCTTGCTGGGGGCGTCCAATTTCCCTCTAGGCTCGCCGCGCCCCTTACCGCTTTTGGGGGTGGGTTCCTATGCTCTGTCCTCGGCAGGACTGATCCTTTATTTGCTGTTTCATGCCTCATTTTCGGCTTCGAAACTGCAGTCAGTAATCAACACCTGGCTACTTTCTGCCCTAGCTGCATTCTTGTGTCTAGTGGTGCTGGCAGCTACCCGCCGATTGGGGGCTACCAGCAGGTATATGACGATTGAGGCTCTTTTTATTGTAATTCTTTCTCTTCCGGGAGCCGCTATCGGCGCTGGGTGGATGCTTTTACGGCAACAGGGGCTGTCTTGGCCGTTTTCCAGTGGCGGATTCCTCTCTCTTTGTTCCTTCCTCTTGATTGGGATGCCGGTAACCTATTTTTTGGCGGCACGTTTTCGCGCTGTCGGTCCAGCAGAGTTCGAGGCGGTGAGAGTATTGGGAGTCGGACGTTTGCAAACAGCGTTAAAAATTCTTCTGCCCGCAGTTAAACGTTATTTCAGTTTGACCCTGGCAACAGTGGTTGCCATTTCTACCACCTTATCGGCTCCCTTAATGTGGGTGGCCGCTCCCGACACCCCGGTAGTAGTTCCCCAAATGTTTGCGATGGTGGACGAAGCCAACTATGCGGAAGCTTTCGGGTTGTCGCTAGCGGCACTAGTAGTATCCATCACCCTATTTGTGCTGGTACCAAAAGAGGAGGGGAAATGGAACCGGCCACGCTAACCGTAAAAGATTTACAGGTGTGGCGCTCGGGGCGCCAGGTACTGGGCCCGGTATCTTTTTCGGTTGATCCGGGGGAGTTAGTAGCGGTGATTGGTCCGTCGGGGGCGGGAAAAACTACGCTGCTGCGGGCAATTGCGGGTTTACAACCCTGCAAGGGTCAGATTTATTGCGGCCAGGAGGAGGTATCGAGCTATCCTCCTGCTGCTCGCGGCTGCGCTCTCGTCGCCGATACTGATGGACTTTTCCCTCATCTAACTGTTCAAGAAAATGTGGCACTGGCTGGGGGGACCAGCGAAAACCTGCAAGTAACCCTCACTGACTTGGGGCTTAGTTCCTTAACCCGGCACTACCCGGGTTCTTTATCTACTGGGCAGCGGCAAATGGTGGCTCTAGCTCGGGCATTGCTGCACCGGCCACGGTGGTTGCTGTTCGATGAGCCCTTAGCACACGTAGATCCCTATTCTCGTGCGCGTCTGCGTGGGGAGATTCAGCGGATCCATCGCCGCATTGGCGCGGCCTCGCTTTACGTTACTCATGACCTGCCGGAAGCCTTCGCGGTTGCGGACCGGATTATGTTGCTGCGTGGCGGGCAGATTATCCAAGATGACTACCCCCAGGATCTGGTGTCTCACCCTGCCGACTTACAAACTGCCCTCTATCTGGGAGCCACTACTCAAATAGCGGCGTCGGCGTTGATCACCACTGATAGATTTGGGCAGGTCAGCGCCCATTTGGCTGCTTTGGGGGAGGACTTAGAGATTCCGGCCAGCGAAGGCCTATCTTCTGCAAGTGGACAGCGCCGTGACGTGGTTGCGGTCGGCTCGCCCTATTCCATAAAAATTGGCAATCTACCACCGGAGCGCCAAAATGATCCGATTATGGGTGAGGTGGGTCAGGTGGTGGGTTCCCAATTTGAGGGGGATACATATCTATTGCAGGTAGAAACAGAGTTCGGAGTATTCGCTAGCCGTCGTCAAAGTGGCGACGAGCCTTTCATAGTGGGGGATCGGGTAAAAATAACCGCCCTCCCCGAACATCTTTGGGCAGTTCCCGCCTAATCTAATGCCCCCGTATTCGCGTAGTTTTTCTAACCGAAGCTAGCAGCCGCAATTTCATAACCGGAAACTTTCACGAGTATATTTAAGAAAGTTTCGAGAGGCAGTCTCGAATGACGGTAGGATTTCTTAACCCGCCGCCCCCCTCAAAAAAGGAGCATCCTATGCCGATAGCGGCCGCTAAAGACTCTCTAAGCGCCTTTGACCAGTGGAATGAAACTATCTCGGGTCTGCTAGATACCGCCTACTCCAACTCGGTAGTCTGGCTGTTAATGGTGACCCTGCTGGGGGTGGGAATCTGGCTAACCGTGCGCACCAAAGGCATGCAGATAACCATGTTCGCCCACATGCTAAAAGTGATTACCCGCTCCCGGGGAGGCTCCGAAGGCGGGGTATCTTCCTTTCAGGCGTTTGCGATTGGACTTGCCGATAGGGTAGGCACCGGCTCGATTACCGGAGTCGCCTTGGCGGTCGTTGCTGGCGGTCCAGGCTCAGTTTTCTGGATGTGGGTAGTGGCCGTGGTAGGCATGGCCACCGCTTTCGTAGAGGCGACCTTGGCGCAAATGTTCAAAGTACGCAATGGGGATGGCACTTTTAGAGGCGGACCTGCCTTCTATATCCAACGCGGATTAGGATCGCGTGCCTGGGGAATCGTGTTCGCGGTACTACTAATCTTCGCCTACGGTTTCAGTTTTGAAATGATCCAGGCGAACTCAATTTCTCAGCTGGCCAACTCGGAATATCTCGGTTTTCCCGTCTGGGCTAGCGCCCTGATTCTGGTGCTGTTAACCTTGCCGTTGGTAGTTGGCGGGGTGCGTAAAATCGCCCAATTTTCCGAATACCTGGCGCCCGCGATGGCGCTGCTCTATGTAGGGATGGGCATCTTGGTGATCCTCCTGAACTATGAACGGATTCCCTTTGTTTTCCGGGAAATTTTTATGGGAGCTTTCGGACAGTCAAACACCTATATGCCGCCGGCAGTTGCCGGAGCCGGGGGAGCGTTCATTGCCGCGATCACTACCGGCACTAAACGCGGCCTGTTTACCAATGAGGCCGGGATGGGCTCGGCTCCTAACGCTGCCGCTATCGCCACCGTGCGTCACCCCGCCACGCAAGGCATGATTCAAGCCCTGGGGGTATTCGTAGACACCATGCTGGTTTGTACCTCCACCGCCTTCATTATTTTGATGTCGGTACCTTTCTGGGACAAACACAGTCATGACGATGGGGCAGTGCTCACTATGGATTCGATAGTGACTTCTTTAGGTTCTAATAGCACCACCCAAACTGTGGTGTTTATTTTCGTGATGGTAATGATGGTTTGTTTCGGTTATTCCACCATCTTGGGGAACTACACTTACGCAGAAACTAACTATAAGTTCATCGTGGGAGTAGATCGTTCAGCTCTGCCTTTAAAGCTGCTGGTAATCGCCTCTACCGCGATTGGAGCGATTTTGCCCTTAAAATCGGTATGGTCGATCGCTGACTGGGCAACGGCACTAATGGCTCTGGTTAACCTGGTAGCTTTGATTTTCCTTGGAAAATGGGCAGTTGGTGCCCTGCGCGACTACCGGGCGCAAATGAAGACTGACGATCCTGCGGGACCGATCTTCTGTTCGGAAAGCAACCAGTACCTGCCGGGGGAGCTTCCCACTCGGGTATGGACAACCCCGGGTGGGTTTGATCCGACTTGGGATACTTCTGCGTCCCCGGCAGGCCAGGTTAAATAGTCGTTAGCTGCCCGCTTTAGTCGAGCTGCTCGAACTTGCGGCTCCAAGCCGAACGGATGGGGTTGGCGTCCGCCATCATAATCTCCAGGCGGTCATTGACTACCTCTACCACCTGTCCCAGGGCAACTATCCTTTCATGCCGCGGAGAGTTCTCTAGGCGGTGAACCCCGTCCTTAATAATCGCGTCCACGCTATCCATCCGGGAAAGCAGCGCCACCAGTGGCAGGTTGAACTTTTCATGGTAGGAGCTTTCTAGCGTGCGTAGCTGAGCCTTTTGTTCTTCCGTGAGCTTGCCCAAGGCCAAAGAGCCGACGTCCTGCGAAATTTCTTTGGCCTCGCTCTCGCTGGCAGTCAGCATCGCGGTTACATCCGGATAGGATGCGATCAATTGGTCTTGAGCGTCTTTCCCTGCCACCATTACCGCATCTTGCAGTGCTTCTTTAAGCTCGCCTACGTCCCGGAAAGGACGCATCCCCGCGGCTGCTTGCAGCGGCCAGGTAACCCCGTTAAATAAGCGGGCAAACGTGGTTACAAATTCTTCCTCGCTCATTTTGTTAACTGCCCGCAAAGAGCGGCGTTTTCCGGCGGTGCCCAGCGCTACGTCCTCGCCCTTAGAATGCCATCCCACATGGAAGAACAGCAGGTTGAGTAAGATAGCGGTAACCGAGCCCATGGTTACTCCGGAAGCGAAGAAAATGTGCGCCCAAGCTGGAAAAGCGTCCGCAATTGCCGGTTTGAAGGAGACTAGCATGGCCAGCGCAATCGAGGTAGTCAGAATAATTCCGTTGCGGGTATCAGACAGGTCAACTCGGGATAAGGTTTGAATACCCACTAACGTTAGGTTCGCAAACAAAGCCATAGAGGCTCCGCCTAGGACCGGAGAGGGGACCGCGGCTACGATAGCGCCCGCCTTGGGGATAACTCCCAGGATAATCATGATTCCACCCGCAGCGGCTACTACCCAGCGAGAATGCACTTTAGTTAACCGTACTAAGCCAATATTTTGCGCAAAACAGGTGTAGGGGAAAGAGTTTAAAATTCCCCCTAAAGTAGTAGACAGACCATCGGCGCGCAAAGCGGCAGTGATTTCTTTCTTGCCAATGCGTTTGCCCACAATCTCGCCGGTCGCAAAGACGTCACCGGTAGTTTCTACCATGGTCAGCAGCATTACCACGATCATGGATATGCAGGCAGTGAGGGAGAACTGCGGCCAGCCGAAATAGAATGGGGTAGTAACCGTTACCCAGGAGGATTTACCGACTTCATTAAAAGAGGTATCGCCCAGTACTGCCGCGACGCCGGTACCAATAACCAGCCCGGATAGCACTGCCAAGGTTCCCATAAAGCCTTTAAAGAAGCGCTGGATGATCACGATTATCGCCAAAGTTCCTAGGCCATAGGCTAGAGAGCGCAAAGTTATCGGCATCGGTGGTACCTGTTCGTCAACGCGTCCAATTACATCCGCGGCGGATACTCCCAGCAAAGTGGTACCCATAGTAGTTAATACAATCCCGATAACTAGGGGCGGGAAAAGGCGAATAAGTTTGGCAAAAAGTGGAGCCGCAAAGAAAGTAAATAGTCCGGCCACAATCACTGCGCCATAAATAGTGGGCAGTACTTCGGTGCCGCCGTTTTGGTTCACTGCGAGGCCGATCGCGATCATCGGGGAGATCGCCATGGTGGTAACCCCTTGAATAATCGGTAGGCGCACTCCGATACGCCAAAAACCGATCGACTGAATTAGGGTCGCGATTCCGCAGGTAAACAGATCGGCATTAATTAGATGCACCATGGTAGCGGTATCTAGCTTTAAACCGTGAGCAACTACAACGGGAACCACCACGGCACCCGCATAAAAGGCCAACACGTGCTGCAGTGAGAGCAGCGCGGTCCGGGGAGCCGACGGTACTTGATTAATCGGGTGTTTTTTATTTTTTCCGTGTTTTACTTCCGCCTCTAGGGAATCGCCTAGCGCCTTCAGCGGCGGATTCAGCGGCTCGTCAGCTGCCATTGGGAATATTCTCCTTTTTCTACCGGAATGTTTCCTAGGCAATTCAAAGCCTTGGGGCCCTTAAACTCAAAACGGCAGGAGAGGGGGAGCATGGGAAACCTAGAGGCGGGATTTGCCTTAATCCAGTTTAGTTGACATAATGTACATTATCGGATCGAAGGGCTAGCTCTTTTGGGTACGGTTGCCAGCCTACAGACCGGTAACTAGTACTAATGGTGCAATCTATGGATTTTCTAAACTGGTACGCCAAATCTACACAAACCCGAATGACAAAGTGCGAAAATAAGTTTGAAAAAGATAGTTGCACTTTTGTTAGCAAAAACTTGAAGCGATGTTTTTTCTTCAGGCTAGCTGTTAGCATCAAAATAGAATAAAAACCCACGTTATCCAATGTTGGAAGGGAAAAATATGACCACTGAGTGGAATGAACTTGATCAACGCGCAGTTAACACGGCAAAGATTTTGGCCGCCGATGCGGTCGAAAATGCCGGTAGCGGACACCCGGGAACCCCGATTTCGCTAGCTGCGGCAGCTTACTTGCTGTACCAGCGTCACTTGCGTTTCGATCCTCAAGATTCGGATTGGCTAGGCCGCGATCGCTTCGTGCTATCTGCAGGACATGCCTCCTTGCTGCAATATATTCAGCTGTATTTAGCAGGACAGAACCTGGAACTGGAGGATCTAAAGAAGTTCCGCACGTTCAACTCCTACACTCCTGGTCACCCCGAATACCGGCATACTAAGGGTGTAGAGGTAACCACTGGGCCGCTGGGATCAGGTATTGCTTCCGCAGTTGGTTTTGCGATGGCCTCTCGGCGTGCTCACGGGATGCTGGACCCGGACACTCCCCTAGGTGAAAGTCCCTTTGACCACAATATTTACGTGATTGCTGGCGATGGCTGCCTGCAAGAAGGTATCTCTGGCGAAGCTTGCTCTTTGGCCGGAGTGCAAGATCTTGGTAACTTGATTGTGATTTGGGATGATAACCATATCTCTATCGAGGACGACACCGATATCGCTTTCCAAGAGGACGTGCTAAAGCGCTACGAATCCTATGGCTGGCACACTCAGCGCGTGGATTGGCTAGCTGCTGATGGCAAGTATGACGAAGATGTAAACGCTCTTGACCAGGCAATTAATGCGGCTAAAGCCGAAAAGAATCGGCCTTCGATTATTGCCTTGCGTACTATTATTGGTTGGCCTTCGCCTACCAAGCAGAACACCGGGGCTATTCACGGCGCCAAACTGGGTGAAGAGGAACTCAAGGGCTTGAAGAAAGCTCTGGGAGCAAACCCGGACAAAATGTTTGATATCGATGAAGAGGCGGTCAAGCACTCCCGCGACAACGCCGCGGCCCGTGCCCAGGAGGCGCACTCCAACTGGGATCCTCGCTTCGAAGCGTGGAAGAAAGCGAATCCGGACAAGAATCAGCTGCTAGAGCGGATTCTTGCAGGTAAACTTCCCGAGGGCATCGAGGATGCGCTCCCGGTATTTACTGCCGGAGAGTCTGTCGCTACTCGGGCGGCCTCTGGAAAAGTTATTTCCGCAATCGGCGCAGTCATGCCCGAATTTTGGGGAGGGTCCGCTGACCTAGCCGGTTCCAATAACACTACTATTGCCGGTGCTCCCAGCTTTATCCCCGAATCCGCACAGACCGATATGTGGAAGGGTAACCCCTTTGGGCGGGTACTACACTTCGGGGTACGTGAACACGGTATGGGTGCCGTTATGAACGGCATTGGGCTCGACGGCCTTACCCGCGTCTTTGGAGGCACCTTCTTCGTCTTCAGTGATTACATGCGCGGTGCGGTGCGTCTAGCTGCGCTAATGGATATTCCGGTGACTTATGTCTGGACCCACGATTCTATCGGAGTCGGCGAAGACGGACCTACCCACCAGCCGGTGGAGCATTTGACTGCCTACCGCGCAATCCCCAACTTGGCGATGGTACGTCCCATGGACGCCAATGAAACCGCTGCTTGCTGGTTGGAGATTCTCCGTCAACGCGGTCCGGCCGGATTGATTCTATCCCGCCAGGGTCTGCCGGTCGTTGAGCGCGAGGATATGGAGGGAGCCAGCGCCCAAGCGCTAGCCAGTGCCAAGAATGTCAGCAAGGGCGCCTATGTGTTGGCCGACACCGAGGGCCAGCCCGATGTCATATTGCTGGCTTCTGGATCCGAAGTTCAGTTTGCATTGCAAGCTCGGGAGGCTTTGGCTAAAGAGTCGATTGCTGCCCGGGTAGTATCCGTTCCCTGTATGGAATGGTTCAAAGCTCAAGATGCGGCTTACCGGGAGCAGGTGCTACCGTCTGCCGTGAAGGCTCGGGTATCGATCGAAGCCGGTCTGGTTGATCCTTGGCGCGACCTGGTCGGAGATAACGGCGAGAGCATAGGTATCGAAGGCTTCGGTCTGCCCGGCGCAGCAGGCGATCTATTTGCGCACTTCGGACTAGATAGCGAACACGTAGTAGCTGCTGCCAAACGCTCTCTAGATCGCGTGCGCTCATAAGTGCAGTTTTAAGGAATCGGTAGGGCGAATTGCCCTAGCTAGTATAGAAAGAATTTAGGTCTCGAAGACGAGGACCAGAGGAGGAAAATAATGGGACTTCGAATAGTAATCGGAGCAGATTCAGCCGCCGTCGACTATAAAGAAATAATCAAAAAAGATTTAGAGGCAGACGAGCGCGTTGAAAAAGTAATCGATATTGGGCTAAACGCCGGTGAGGACGTTGACTACCCGCATGTGGGAATCAAAGGTGCTCGCATGGTTGCTGATGGAGAGGCAGACCGCGCCCTGCTGTTGTGTGGTACCGGAATCGGGATGGCGATTGTCGCTAATAAAGTTCCTGGTATTCGCGCTAGCGTGGGACATGACTCTTTCAGTGTGGAGCGCCTGATCAAGTCCAATAACGGTCAGGT
>CAMYFZ010000021.1 GCA_947255165.1 uncultured Varibaculum sp. | reverse complement strand
AGTTAGCTTCCCCGCCCACATACAGACCCGGGATAGTGGTCTCTAGGTCATAGTCAACCCAAACCCCACCCATGGTGTAGTGCACCGCCGGGTAAATCCGCATCGGAACCTCATAAGGATCATCATCGGTAATCCGCTTATACATATCGAACAGGTTGCCGTACTTAGCAGAAACAGCTTCCTTACCCATACGTTCAATCGCGTCCGCGAAATCCAAGTAAACTCCGCGAGCAACTCCGTTGATTTCCGGACCTACCCCGCGACCCTCATCACACATGTTCTTGGCCTGACGCGATGCAATATCGCGCGGAACCAGGTTACCGAAAGAGGGGTAGATACGCTCTAGGTAGTAGTCGCGATCTTCCTCCGGGATTTCCCGCGGGTCTTTCTTGCAATCCTCTTTCTTCTTGGGAACCCAAATACGTCCATCATTACGCAGGGATTCACTCATCAAAGTGAGTTTGGATTGCTGGTCACCATGCTGCGGAATACAGGTGGGGTGAATCTGGGTGTAGCAAGGGTTAGCAAAATAAGCACCCTTACGGTGAGCACGCCAAGCAGCAGTACCGTTACACCCCATAGCGTTAGTGGACAGGAAGAAAACGTTCCCATAACCACCGGTAGCTAAAATAACAATCGAAGCGGTGAAAGTTTCCAGTTCACCAGTCTCCATATTGCGGGCCACAATCCCGCGCGCCCGACCGTCCGAAACGATGAGTTCTACCATTTCATGACGGGAGTGAGAAACTACGGTGCCCGCGTTAACCTGACGCTCTAACGCCTGGTACGCACCGATCAGGAGCTGCTGCCCCGTCTGGCCTCGCGCATAGAAAGTACGGGAAACCTGCACCCCACCGAAGGAACGGTTATCTAGCAGGCCGCCATATTCGCGGGCAAAAGGCACGCCCTGAGCTACACATTGGTCAATAATATTGGCAGATACTTCCGCTAGCCGGTAGACGTTAGTTTCCCGAGCCCGGTAGTCCCCGCCTTTGACCGTGTCATAGAACAGCCGGTAGTCAGAGTCGTTGTCGTTGCGATAATTCTTCGCCGCGTTGATCCCGCCCTGAGCCGCAATCGAGTGTGCACGGCGAGCAGAATCTTGGTAGAAGAAAGCATCGACGTGGTAGCCCATTTCGCCTAGCGAAGCAGCAGCTGCGCCCCCTGCCAAGCCGGTGCCTACCACGATCACTTTAATTTTACGACGGTTAGCCGGGTTAACCAGCGCCGCATCAAACTGGCGCTGCTTCCAGCATTTTTCAATCGGCACCTCTAGGGGTGCTTTCTGATCAGCGATCGGTTCGCCAACGGTGTAGAGACCGTCAATGAGATTTTCTTGTTCAGTCATCTTACGCATCCTTCCCTAACAACCCGGCACTAAATTGGGGCTGGTGATTACCAAATAAAGCGGCGGGATGGCGAACAAGGCGAACAGCAATAGCCCCACAAGCCCGGAGATATAAACCGTCGCTTTATGCGTGTTTTCCCGGATCCAACCCATAGTTTGCAGGGCGGACCATACGCCGTGTCCCACGTGCAAAGCCACAATTGCGACCGCACCCAGGTAAATAATCAGCGTCCACCAGTTAGCTGCTGAGAACGTGGTTACCATCATGTTCCACGGTGCCATCGGAATCTGTTCCCCACCTACCTCGTAGGTCTTCGAGCAGTAGGCACCAGCTGCACCAATCTGCACCGACTTGGTGGTGAAGTGAAGGATGTGGAACACGATAAACAACGCTAGCAGCACCGAGCCGACACGTACGGTTCGGGTCGCGTAGTTGTTAACCACGTTCTGTTTGACTACGTATTTCTCGCTGCCTCGTCCTACACTGGCGCGATACCAGAGGTAGAAGGCGCAGATCATATGGATCAGGACGCACGCCAGGAGCGCGACGCGCAGGATCCAAAGTAGACCTTCATAAGGCAGGATAGGGGCACCGAAGACCCGCAAGTGGTGGGCATAACCGTTATAGGCGTCAGCCCCCGCTAGAATCTTCAGGTTCCCGTAGGAATGCATTAACACAAACAGTACAAAGAATATGCCGGTAACGGCCATGCACTGTTTCGCGAAGACCAGGGTGTTCCAGCTTCGCCTCTTCTGAATTTCTTTTGTATTGGCCACGTTTCACAGGCTATCCCAAGGGTTTTTGCAGACTTAGGAGTTTAGGTCTAGGCAGTAATGATAAAGAAAAAGGTTACGGTATTCTATACTTTTAAAGCGATATCTACCTGCATTAATAGTCAATTAGTTAAAAAAGATGATGAAAAAAATCGTCAACACGAATTCTTATTTGTGGGGACGCTAACCTAGAAATTTCCCCGCAATTGAGAAAGCTAAAAGTTTCAAAATACCTTTCAGCGGTGGTCAGAGGAGGTGATTTCCGCCCCGACGGGACCGGGAGAGGGGCTAGCCAGGCGCTTGCGCATTACCAATGCGTCTTCGCGGGGTTGGGAATAATATCCCCGCCGCACACTCAAAGGAGTGAATCCCGCGCGTTCATAAAGCCTAATCGCCGCCTGGTTGGAGCTGCGCACTTCCAAAAACATTTCAGTAGCTCCCCGTTTCCGGGCCGCAGTGAGGGCGGATTTTAAGAGGGCGCCGCCGAGGCCGTGGCGACGTTTAGCCGGCAGAACTGCCAGGGATTGCAGCTCAGATTCTGGCACTAAGACTTCTAGCAGAGCCGCCCCCACCAGCGCCTCCTCCTCCCAGATTCCTAAAGCTAAACCGTAGGGAGCGGTTAGCATTTGTTGCAGCTGCGCGGCGCTAAACCCCTCGGATCCAAAACAGGCTTGTTCTAGGGCAAGCAGCGCCGACACGTCCTCAATGCTTAAAAGAACGCAGCCAGTCACGATACCCCTATTTTTTCTGGCTAGGCGGCTGCACATCCGGGCGGCGCAGATAAAGCGGAGACACCGTGCTTAATAGCTGATCAGCGGATTGCCCATTTAGGCGCACCTGTGCGATCCTACCGAGTACCGCTGCCTCTACCTCGGTAGGCAGCCCGGGATTTAACACAAAGTCCTGGGGATATAGCTCCGCGCCCGCCCCGGCTACCATCAAACCGGGTGTGGCCGCCCGATTCGCAAAATCTGCGGGTCGTCCCACCTCTGGTCCCCACAGGCAGCAAACCTCATCGGGACCGTCCGCGCGGTACTGGGCACAATAGACTTCCCTTCGCCGCGCATCGGTAGCTATGAACACTTCCTTTGTGGGTGGCACCAGGTCTAATACCGCGCGTGCGAGGGCGTCTAGGGAACAAATTCCGATTACCGGAACTCCCAACGCGTATCCGATAGTGCGAGCCGAAACCAGCCCGGAGCGCAAACCAGTAAAGGGAGCCGGACCGCGTCCGACCGCCACCGCCTCAATACCCGCCTGCGAAAGAGCGCATCCGCAAGCCTCCTGCACTACCTCACTAATCAGCTCCGTTAAGTGTTCGGCATGGGAGCGAGAGTCGCTACTGGAGCGACTGGCTAACACCTGGGTCTTAGCTTCGCTATCCCACAGGGCAACCGATGCCCCCAAGGAAGTGTCGATACATAGAATCCGCATATTTTTACCTACTTTTCTTGGCTGTGCTCAAAAGCGGAAAACACCTGTCCCCAGTCGGTTTCTTTCCAACGCTTTCCTAGGGGGCGAATAGTGATCGTGCGTTTGCCGTCATCCATCTGCGCGAGATCCACTACCCCATTACTGCTGGTAGCAACCCCGCCGTGTTCCCGATGAATCTCAATCTCCAGGCGGTCAGCCGACAGCTGCTCGGTTTTCCCCTCCCCCCATTCAATGACGGTAATCGCCTCGTCTAAGGTAGAATCCAAATCCAGGGTTTCTAGATCCGTCAAATCTTTGATCCGATAGGCATCGGCGTGAATCAGATCGGCGCCCCCCACCAAGGACGGGTGCACCCGGGCGACGATGAAAGTGGGGGAAGATACCCTCCCCTTTACCTGCAGTCCCGCACCAATTCCCTGGGTAAAAGTAGTTTTGCCGGCTCCCAATCCACCAGAGAGCATTACTAAATCTCCGGGGCGCAGCTGGGCAGCCAGCACTTGTCCAACCGCGCGCGTCTGGTCAGGTGAGTTAACGGTAATAGTAAACGGCACGTTTCCTCCTAGATATAGACCCGTGGCACCCGCGGATTAAGGTCAGTAACAATCGTATAGTTTATGGTTCCGGCGGCCTTCGCCCAATCATCGGCAGTGGGTTCGCCCTGGGAGCCATCTCCCCAGACCCGCACAGTCGCTCCGGAAGCCAGCGGCGGTTTCCCATCTTCACCGCTACCTAAATCCACCATGAACTGATCCATACATATCCGTCCTACCTGCGGATATTTCCGCCCATTGGCAGCTACCCAGATTTTTCCGGAGGCATGACGGTCAATCCCGTCGGCATATCCCAGCGGCACGATCCCGATATAGGTATCGTGGGGCGCCACCCAGGTGCCTCCATAGGAAACCGGATGCCCCGCGGGCAGTTTCTTTACGCTGATCAGATCAGCTTCTAGTCGCATAATCGGGGTAAGAGACAAGCTGGAGGTAGTGGCGCGGCCCGGATTCGGGGTGAGGCCGTACATGGCGATCCCATAGCGCGCCAAATCAAAATGTGCCTGCGGATGCCACAGCAGTCCCGAAGAAGCCGATAGGTGGCGCACCAGCCCCGTAAATCCGCGCTGTTCAGCTGCTGCGCATGCCTGTTGGAAGTCGCTAAGTTGTCGGGCAGTAGCCTGTTCGCCCGCGCCCGCTTCATCTCCGCGCGCCAGATGCGACCAGATTCCGACAACTTCTACCGTTCTCTCGTCGCTGGCCAGCTCTGCCGCCGAAAGTAAAGGAGCTAGGTTTTCGGGCAGGGCGCCCTCGCGTCCCATCCCGGTGTCCACCGCCAGGTGAATGCGGGCTTTTTTCTCTGCCGCCCGGGCGGCACTAGCCACGCGCAGCAGAGTTTCAGGATTAGATACCGCAATATCCAAGTTGGCTTTAATCGCCGCTTCCAGATTGGCGTCTGGGCTGAAAATCCAGGTGAAAATGCGCGCCTGCGGAAAATCTTTCAGTGCCTCCCGTAGCTGCATAGCTTCTGCCAGCTGCGCGACCCCAAACCAATTCACCCCGAACTCTAAGGCGGCACGGGCGATCTGCCCTCCACCATGTCCATAGGCATTGGCTTTCACGATCGCCATCGCTTGAACTTTCGGATCGCATTTGCGCAGCTGCTGCAAGTTTTTTTCCAGTGCAGACAGGTCAATAATCGCGCGCGCCGGAAAATCAGTATTCATGACCATGACTATACCGTCCTAAGCTTGCTGCAAAGCGTAGGCGATAGCCTGCGGAATCGCGCGGGCAATATCGGTAGCCACCAGCGGTGCACCCAGGCTATTAGCACTTTGCGGATCTGCGGAGGCAAAGGGGAGTTCGGCCGCTTTTCGAGCAGCCATGGCGTGCACCCAAGCGGCGGAGGCAACCGCAGCTGAGACTTGCGAGGTAGACAGTTGGTGTCCCGATTGTTCTGCGCGCGCCTGATGTTGAGCCAGCACCGCCGCGGTGATTCCCGCCAGCACATCACCGGAACCAGCTGTCCCGGTCCAGAAAGGCGCTCCGGCCTGGCTGAACATTGTCCCCTCGGCGCTGGCGATTAGGGTCACTGCTCCTTTTAGCAGCACCGTGGCACCGGTTTTATCCGCTAAATACTGCACCCAAGCTGCTGGCGATGCCTCCACTTCTGCCCGGCTAACTCCACCGCGGCCTCCCCCGGCTCCGAGTGTCGAAAGCAAACGCGCCGCCTCGCCCGCGTGGGGAGTAAGTACTGCTCGATGGCTAAGGGTTCCGCCGGGAACGTGGGAAATGATTTGGGGATAGAGGTCGACGGCGCCCGCATCTAGTACCAGAGGAATCCCGCTGGTAGCAGCTTGCACTGCCTGGTTGACTGCTTCGCGTACCCGGGAAGTATCTTTGGGATCTATGCCCGGACCTACCAGCAGGCATTGATGTTTGCCCGCACCGGAAACTGCTTCCGGGAAACGGGAAAGAATCGCGAAAGCCGCGTCCTCGGGGCCAACATAGCGCACCATTCCGACTCCGGCTCTACCCGCACCTTCTACGCACATCACTCCGGTTAGGGGGAAGGCGGAGGAACCGGCGACTATCTGCACTACCCCGCGAGTATATTTGTGGTCTTCCGGACCGGGCACTGGCCAAATAGCACCCACATCCTCTGCCTCCAGGCGGGCTAGGCGCGGCTCTTTCATCTGCAAACCCAGGTCTACTAGCCGTACTTGCCCAAAATGATAGGCAGCCGGCGGCAATAGGCAGGAGGATTTGCGTCCTCCCATAGTTACCGTCACGTCCGCCCCTAGGAAAGGCCCGGGTAGGCGACCATCATCGGTGAAAATCCCGGAGGGAATATCGATCGCCACTCGTAGCACCTTGGAGCCCCTAGATTCATACAGGCGAGTTAACTCCGTTGCTACCTGCGCTAATGGTTCACGTAGTTTACCGTTGACACCCGTTCCTACCAGGCCATCAATCCACACCTGGGCGGCGCGGGCGCGGCGGGCAGCCAGGCGCGCAATCTGGCGAGCACTGCCCGCTAAATCTACCCGCTCGATGGTTACCTCGGTTTTTTTGGCCGCCGCCAGTGCTTTTTCATGGGGCTTATCCGAAAGCAGCAAGGCAAGACAGGGGTATCCCAATTTCGCCAAATAGGACAAGGCATATAGACAATCCCCGCCGTTATCGCCGCCGCCGACTAACCCGAGGATCCGGGTTTCCTCAACTTTGGCACCCCGGGCAAGCAAGAACTCCACAGTGGTGTCGCTGACTTCGCCGGCAGCCTTTTTCATCAACGCCCCGTGAGGATGCTCGGCTACTACTTTGGCTTCAGCTTGCCTAACTGTTTGTTTCTCGAATGCCTCAATCATGCCGCCGGTTCCCTTTGAACTTGCCTTTTATTCCACTGTCACCGATTTGGCCAGGTTCCGCGGCTGGTCCACGTCATAGCCTTTGCTCTTGGCGACCTCACAGGCAAACACTTGCAAGGGAATCACAGTTAGCAAAGGCATATAGAGGGTAGGAGTACGCGGCACCCGGAAAATATGGTCGGCATATTTATCGACTTTATCGTCGCCTTCTTCCGCTACTACCAGAGTAATCGCGCCGCGAGCGCGCACCTCCTGCAGATTCGAGATCACCTTTTGGTGTAGCTCCGGCCGGCGCGGGGTGGGCACCACGATAAACACGAACTGTCCCGGCTCGATCAAGGCAATCGGGCCGTGTTTGAGCTCGCCGGCGGCAAAACCTTCCGCATGTACATAGGCGATTTCTTTAAGTTTGAGCGCCCCTTCCATGGCCACCGGATAACCCACGTGACGGCCTAAGAAAATCGTGGATTTCAGGTCTTTCCCGTAGCGTTTAGCAACCTCGACCACCGGCTCCATTTCGTTGAGCAGAGTCTGCATCTTGTGGGGAACCGCCGCCAGTTTTTCCAGGTAATCGGCGATTTCATCAATGAACTTGTTGCCCCGCACCTGCGCTAAATACAGCCCCAGCAAATAGCAGGCAGTGATTTGGGCGGTAAAAGCCTTGGTGGAGGCCACGGCGATTTCGGGGCCGGCATGGGTTAGTAGTACCGCATCGGATTCGCGGGGAATCGTCGAGCCGGGAGTATTTACAATCGCCAGTACCTTCGCGCCTTGTTCCCGGGCATGCCGCACCGCCATAATGGTGTCCATGGTTTCCCCGGATTGGCTGATCGCCACCACCAAGGTGCGCTGATCAACTACCGGGTCGCGGTAACGGAACTCGCTGGCCAGCTCTACTTCTACCGGGATCCGGCACCAATGCTCAATCGCGTAGCGGGCAATCTGCCCGGCATAGGCAGAGGTGCCGCAAGCAATAATCACCATTTTGTTTACTTGCCGCAGTACGTCTTGGCTGATGCGCAGCTCATCTAGGGTGAGGTAGCCCTGCGCATCAGTCCGGTCTTGCAAAGTGGCAGTTACCGCGGAAGGTTGTTCATGGATTTCTTTTTCCATGAAGGTTCCCCACCCACCCTTTGAGGTGCGGTCTACCGAAAAATCAATGGTGAACTGCTTGGGGGTAACCGCCCCACCTTCACTGTTGGCGACTTTTACTTCCTTGGCAGTCACCATCACCAGTTCGTCTTGCCCGATCTCCAGGCAGTCTTTGGTGTGATCGGCGAAAGCTAAAACATCGGAACCTAGGTAGTTGCAATCCTGGCCCACCCCAATAACCAGCGGGGAGGAACGCCGGGCAGCTACCACTATCCCGGGAGCGTCCCGGTGGATCGCCAAAATCGTGAAAGTTCCTTTGAGCTGCTCCATAGTCTTCAGTAGCGCCCTTGATAGCCGCGCCGCTGCCTGGTGGGCCCCTCTAGCGACCTCGGCAGAAACCTGTGCGTCATCTAGGACGGGAGCTGGTATCTCTGCTGCCCCCTCCCCCAGGGTGGTGCCTTCGCCCTTGTCAGCTAGATAGGACGCTGCCAGCAGATTCGCAATTACCTCGGTGTCGGTTTCAGAAACGAAACTAAATCCCTGCTGTTCGAGGACGCGGCGCAGGTTATCGGCGTTCTCGATAATCCCGTTGTGCACTACCGCGAGTTGCCCATCGGAGGAAGCATGGGGATGAGCATTAATGTCGGTCGGTCCCCCATGCGTGGCCCAGCGGGTATGTCCGATCCCCGCGATCGCCGCGGGAAGCGGATCTTCTTGCAAAACTGCTCGTAAATTCGCTAGTTTTCCACTTTTCTTGCGGATTTGGATCCCGCCGGGGGTAGAAAGCCCAATCCCCGCCGAATCGTAGCCGCGATACTCCAGGCGGGCCAGGCCCCCCATAATGACTTCTTCTGCATCTTTAGTGGGCGCCAGCCCTACCATTCCTAAGATTCCACACATAAAATAGATTTTTTCACGTCTTTCGCCGCATTGCTATCTCGCGCGCCTAAGCAGCATAAATAGGAAATATCACCGCTAGCTGGTGGCGAGGGAAAATTAAGAGCTGCTGGTGCGGTAGGCTGAGAACGTCAGATTCTGCTAGTTGAAAGACAGGTAAAATGGGCAGACTTTTTGGAACCGACGGAGTGCGCGGTCTAGCGAATAAAGAATTAACCCCGGAATTGGCTTTGGAACTGGGACGAGCCGCCGCTAAACAAGTGCGCAAAGATGCGCCTAAAGGACACAAACTGCGGGCGATTGTCGGACGTGATACCCGGATGTCCGGCGATTTCTTGGATCACGCGATTTCGGCGGGGCTGGCTTCCGAAGGCGTGGACGTTAACCGCATCGGGGTCGTAACTACCCCTTGCGTCGCCTATCTGACCGCGAAAGCTGACGTTGACCTGGGGGTAATGATTTCTGCCTCCCACAATCCCATGCCCGATAACGGGATCAAGTTCTTTGCCCGCGGCGGCTATAAACTCCCCGACGCGATTGAGGATGAGATTGAGAAACTCCTAGGCGATGAAACTGATCGCCCTGTTGGCGAAGGGGTCGGCGAGATCGAGGAAGAGCGCGAAAGCGCCGAGAAACTGTATGTTAAACACCTGGTACGGGCAGTTGGAGATCTTTCTGGTCTGCGAGTAGCGGTTGATTGCGCCAATGGGGCAGCTTCCGAGCTGGGCCCGGAGGCGCTACAAGAAGCCGGGATTGATACGGTAGTAATTAACGCTTCCCCTGATGGGCGCAATATCAATGACAATTGCGGCTCCACCCACCCACAGCAGCTGCAGAGCCAAGTAGTGGCTGCCGGCTGTGACTTCGGGGTAGCTTTCGATGGGGACGCGGATCGCTGCCTGGCAGTTGACTCCCAGGGGAACCTGGTGGACGGCGACAAAATCATGGGAATGCTGGCTGCCTATTTCAAGGAAAAGGGCGAGCTAACTGGAAATACCCTGGTGATTACGATTATGTCGAACCTGGGTTTGATTTTGGCGATGAAAGAAAAAGGGATTAACACCGTCCAGACAGCGGTGGGAGATCGCTACGTCCTGGAGAAAATGCGCGAGCAAGGATTCGTGCTGGGTGGAGAACAGTCTGGTCATGTAATTAACGCCCATCATGCCACCACTGGGGACGGGATTCTGACCGCCCTGTGTATCGCCCGCGCAGTTAAAGATGCTGGTCAATCCCTGGAAAAGATTTGTGAGTTCGTAAAGCGCTTACCACAAACCCTGATTAACGTGCCGAACGTAGATAAGACTCGCACCGATGATGCCGGTTTGCGAGCAGAAATCGCTAAAGCCGAGGAAGAACTAGGCGATACCGGGCGGGTAGTGCTGCGCGCCTCGGGAACTGAACCGCTGGTGCGGGTAATGGTAGAGGCCGCCACCCAAGAACAAGCCGATGCGGTTTGTGAGCGCCTGGCGGGCGAAGTTAAGAACCGCCTGTCTCTGTAAGGAGATTTTCTACTCCCGCCAGCGTTTTTAATCTAGGCGCTGGCGGGAAAACGGATCCAGAATCGGCGCAAATAGTTTTGAGCGGAGCCAACCCAGCGGAGCCTAAAAGATATGCCAGCTAAATCCATTTATGAACAGTTCGATCGGGATGCTTGGCGCGCCCTCGCCGCTAAAACCCCGATGCCGCTAACCGAAGCTGATTTGCGTTCTCTTGCCGCTTTGGGCGACCCCATCGACGTTGAGGAGGCAGACGCGGTCTATCGTCCCCTCTCGGCACTGCTCCGCTACCGGGTTTTGCATTCGCGCGCCCTCGCCCAAGATCAACAAGATTTTTTTGGGCGTCCACATAAAAGGAAAATCCCCTTCATTATTGGGGTAGCCGGTTCGGTGGCAGTCGGAAAATCTACTACTTCCCGTATTCTCCAAAACCTGCTTAGTCGTTGGCCGGAAATTTCGCGGGTGGCGCTAGTGACTACCGATGGGTTTTTGTATCCGAATGCAGAGCTAGAGCGGCGCGGACTGGTGGCTCGCAAAGGATTCCCTGAATCCTATAACCGTCGCGCCCTCCTAAACTTTGTTACCCAGGTGAAAGCGGGAGTACCAGAGGTCAAGGCGCCGGTATATTCGCACGTCACCTATGACGTGGTGCCCGATAAATATATTACGGTTGCCAGCCCCGATATTTTGATTTTAGAGGGCATCAATGTGCTGCAGCCCGCCTGGCTCTACCGGGGACACCAAGATCTTCCCAACCTGGAAAAACAACTAGATCAAGATGATGGACGCAGCGGGCTCGATGATCACAAATCCCTGGCGGTCAGTGATTTTTTTGATTTTTCGATCTATGTTGATGCCCGCACCCGCGATATTGAACAATGGTTCGTCGATCGTTTCGTATCACTCAAAGAGTCTGCTTTTCAGGATCCTGAATCTTACTTCCAGGTTTATGCCGGGATCTCTGATTCGGTGGCGCGCCAAATCGCGTTAGATATCTGGACCTCTATAAACCTACCTAACCTGGAGCAGCAGATTCGTCCTACCCGAGGGCGTGCCACTTTGATCTTGCGCAAAGATGCCCAACACCGCCTCGAAAACGTATTCCTACGCAAAATCTAACTCATCCGGACGGCTGTCGAATATAGCTCTGAACATCTCGTTTACCGTAGAAGATACGAACAATCTGAACTGCGGGCTGGATATCGTCGATGGTATAAAATGCAATGAAATTATCGACCGGCATCTGTCGCATTCCGATACTGAGCCAGGGTTCCCAGGCGACCTTTTTATTGCGAGCAGGGAAATGCCCAAGGCTACGTATCTGCTCTCGAATCCGGTTTACTTGAGCAGCCGCTATCGCCGGTTCCCGCAGCTCTCCAGCAATGTATTCAAAGATTTCTCTTAAATCTTGTAGGGCCTCATCTGAATAAATGATCAGATAGTTAGCCATTAGATTCCGTACTCTTTACTTAAGAGTTCATCTACTTGCTCTGCGGAATAGGATTTTCCCGCGAGAAGAGAATCGTAACCTTTCTGCAGCTCGGCATTTAGCTGCTCAGTAGTGAGTTCCGCCAGCGAAAGAGGCGCTTTTGCAGGAAGTTTTATCCCGAACGGAATACTTCTAGTCAGTTTGATCTGACTGTAGAGCATTTGCACCACTGAAGAGGGCGTAACCCCTAGGCGTGAAAGGATGTCTTCAACGTCTGCTTTGAGCTCCGGGTCTATGCGGGCATAAACAGCTGCTGTATTCGCCATAACACTACCTCCTTGCTCTCTTCTTCGAGGGTAACACTAGATACTAGAATTTGTATAGCGTTTAGCAAACAATAGCAAGCATTAATCACTTTTCTGGAATCTCCAGCTATATAGCCGTTAGCGTTATTTGAATACAGTTTTGCCCGGTAAAGCCAGTAGAAACCAGCTTTACCGGGCAAAATAAGCAAGCGTAAAAGCTTAGCGCTTGGAGTACTGCGAAGCTTTACGAGCCTTCTTCAGACCAGGCTTCTTACGCTCAACAGCGCGCGAATCGCGGGTTAGGAATCCCGCCTTCTTCAAGGTCGCACGGTTGGCTTCCCGATCGATCTCGTTTAGTGCCCGGGCAACGCCGAGGCGCACCGCTCCGGCCTGGCCGGAGGTACCGCCACCAGAGACCCGAGCGACAACGTCGAAACGTCCCTCGAGGTCTAGCAGGGTGAACGGAGACCGTACTAGCTGCTGGTGCAGCTTGTTCGGGAAATAGTTTTCCAAAGTTCTGCCATTAATCTTCCATTCGCCGCTGCCCGGTATTAACCGGACCCGCGCAACCGCGCTTTTACGGCGTCCCAGCCCGATGCCGGGAGCGGTCACGGACTGTCCGGAGCCGGTCGGCTCCGACTCGGTTTCCGTGGTGTAAGAGCTGGGGGCATTCTCCTCCAACAGCTCTTCGTTTTCGGTGGTATCAGCCACAATTCTCCTCAGGGTCTTGGCTCAGGGCTACTGGGCGATTTTCTTAATTTCGTAAGGTTCTGGCTGCTGTGCCGCGTGGTCATGTTCGGGACCAGCGAAAACATGCAGCTTCTTCATTTGGGCACGCCCCAACCGAGTGTGGGGAACCATGCCGCGCACCGCTTTTTGTACTGCTACCTCTGGTTTCTTAGCTAACAAGTCACCGTAGGTTAGAGATTTTAAGCCCCCGGGGTAACCGGAGTGACGGTAGGCGCGTTTCTGCTCACGTTTATTGCCGGTAAGTCCGACCTTGGCGGCGTTCACGATAATGACGTGATCACCCATATCCTCGTTGGGAGTGTAGGTCGGCTTATGCTTGCCACGCAGCAGCTTGGCGGCTACGGCCGCCAGTCGTCCGAGAACGACGTCTTCAGCGTCGATGACATACCATTTCTTATCCTGGGTGTCACCGGCTTTCGGATTATAAGTTCGCACGGGCTTAAGCCTTCGTTTCTTCTTTAGGGGCGAGAACTGCGAGAGCGCGGCAACAGGGTGGCAACAACTGCCAAAATGTTGCGGACGCCGCCGTAGTGTCTACACCCGACTTCGTATTTCTTTCCGTCTAGCGTCCTGTTTTTGCCAAAACTGCAGGTAGTTCCCCTGCGCCTGGATTGTTCCAGGACACACAACATTTAGTATTTTACGGGGCGAAAACTACCAGGTCAAAGCAGTAGCCTGTTGAACTGCCCACATAGACGAGATTAGCCCTGCCCACCGTCAGGAATAACACCGGTTATCAGGCCGGGTTTTCTGGAAGGGTACGCACTACTTTGGCTTTTTGGGCTTGGGAAGCGTACTGGCTGGCGGGCGGATAGGCCACCTCCCACAAGGTTAACCCCCGCCCATCGGCAAGGGGGACCCGTTGGTCACGTACTCCGGCAGCTAACAGCTCCCCTATCCAGCCAGGGCCATATTTTCCCCGCCCGATCTCGATTAAGGCTCCCATCATGAAGCGCACTTGGGAATGACAAAACGCATCGGCGCGAATCATCGCCTGCACGATTCCGTCCCCGGGACGGGAAACACTAAACGAATGGAGAGTACGCACTGTAGTGGCACCCTCGCGCGGCTTCGCGAAAGGCAAGAAATCATGTTCCCCGCACAAAGCTTGCGCTGCAACCTGCATTTTTTCAACATCTAGAGAGGAGGACGTGCGGGTGATATCCAGACGGCAAGGATCCTGAGCGCGCGGATCGTCACATATCAGGTAACGATAGGTGCGAGAAAGCGCCGAAAAACGGGCGTCAAAATCCCCTGAAACCACCCTGATCTGCTTTACTGCCAGGGCGCCATTTAAACCCCGTCCCGCCAGGCCTTCCACCCGGGCCCGGAGCCGTTCCCCGCGCACCTGGTCGCTCTCCTCGCGCCCTCTTGATAAGGAAAGCCAAAACTCTGCCGGCACCTCCAAGTGGGCTACCTGCCCACGCGCGTGTACGCCGGCATCGGTCCGTCCGGCCACCGTAAGTTGCGTCGGCTGCCGGGTAATCAGAGTAAACGCCTCCTCCAGGCGACCTTGAACAGTCAGCAAACCCGGTTGCCGCGCCCAACCGTGAAACGGCTCGCCCCGATAGGCCAGGTCCAGGCGCAAACGAATCAACTCGCCTTTCATGTGGTTAACCCCCAGGCCCGCACCCCGCCGCGAATACCCGCGTCATTCGGTACAATCACCACTTCTTCACCGAGGGTTTTGCGTACCGATTCCACAATATGCGCCGAGTTTCCCCCTCCCAGGTAGAGCCGGTCCCACATAATGGCTTCTCGCAGCACCCCCACCACGCGCCTGACCCGTCGTGACCAGTGAGCATCCCCCATCCGGACGCGTTCTGGCTCCCCCACATAGTCGTCGAAGAGCAAGCCCCAACGGGCAACCATATGGGAAAGTTCCATATGGGGAGCCAAGCGCCCCCCATCCCAGATCGAATTCCCCAGTCCGGTACCCAAGGTAATAATCATTTCCATCCCGGTACCAGAGATTACCCCGGCGCCGGCCACTTCCGCATCATTGAGGACTAGGGCGGGCAGGGAAGTTTTTTCTTCTAAAGCCCCCGCCAAGTCAAAGTTTTTCCAAGCCTGTACCATTTCGGGTAGTACCCGGGTGCGCGGACCAGACCGGCACACATAATGGGGAGTAGAGATGACTACTCCGTGACGAATCATGCCCGGCATCCCCACCGTTATCCGGTCGGTATTTGCTTTAAAGTCAGCGCGAAAATCCTCAACGATTTCGATTAATTTTTCCGGAGGCAACGGGTAAGGAGTAGGTACCCGCAATGAAGGCGCCACCATAGTTCCGCGTTTATCTAGCACCGAGGCTTTGATCCCCCCACCTCCGCAATCAACTGACAACGTGAGCGGGGTTCTCATCTCTTTTACCATGTTCCTAGCTTACCTGGAGATACTGGCGGGCATTACCACGAATACTTGCTGACCTGGATAACCTTTCTGATCAAGAGTATGGCCTTACTTGCGTGATACCCAAAAAATAATGCGGGCAGTTGGCAATAATCATGCCAACTGCCCGCATCAAGTAGCTGCTAGTTACCAGCGTTGTTATGCGCTAGTAGCTGCCAAGTTACTTTTCTTCAGAATCTGCTGCTTCGTCAGTCTCTTCAGCTTCTACAGCTTCAGAGCTTTCTTCGCCATTGTCCGAAGTTTCAACCGCATCTTCCACGGTTTCCTCGGCCTTCTCGGCCTCTTTAGCTTCCTCGGCCTTCTCCGGCTTAGCTGCTTCGTCCTTGGTGGGCTGCACCTTGGCTTTCGGTTCTACCTTTTCGGTGACCAAAGAAATCTCAGCCATGGGAGCGTTGTCTCCGCGGCGAGTCGGCAGCTTCACGATCCGGGTGTACCCGCCCTGACGGTTGGGGTCCAGGTCCGGAACTACCTCGTCAAACAAGGTGTAGACTGCATCGAAACCGCGAGTGTACTTATCAACCTGAGTGCCCAGTTTGCGGGCAACCATACGGCGATTGTGGATATCACCCTTCTTCGCCTTGGTGATCAGCTTTTCAATATAGGGCTGCAAACGGCGAGCCTTCGCTTCGGTAGTACGAATCGAACGGTGCTCGATTAGCGATTTCGCCAGATTCGCCAGAATTTTGCGCTCATGTGCCGGGCCGGCTCCTAACCGCGGACCTTTAGATGGCTTAGGCATGTTTCTTCCTTTACTTTCCTAAAAAACTTTATTGTTTCAGCGCCGAGAAAACCCGACTTAGTCGTCAGAGAACTGTAATGAACTGGGGGTGGCCAGATCATCCAGGCTGACCGAAGTGGGCAGCGGAGAATCTTTCAACGCCATCCCCATTTCGGCAAGTTTTGCCTTAATCTCTTCGATTGACTTAGCGCCGAAATTCCGGATATCCAAAAGATCGGCCTCGGAGCGGGCAACCAGTTGCCCCACCGTATTGATCCCTTCGCGGGTCAAAGCGTTATAGGAACGCGACTGCAACCCCAGGTCATCAATAGAGAGCGCCAAATCTTGGGCGAGCGCCTGATCGGTTTGCGGAGCGCCAATCTCGATGCCCTCGGCCTCGATATTCAATTCCTGGCACAGCCCGAACAGCTCTACCAGGGTTTTACCTGCAGAAGCTAGGGCATCCCGGGGAGCTAGTCCCGGTTTACATTCCACATCCACAATCAAGCGATCAAAGTCGGTACGCTGTTCCACACGAGTGGCTTCTACCTTGTAGCGGACTTTAACCACTGGAGAGTAGATAGAGTCGATAGGAATCCGAGAAATCTCGTGTCCATCCGACTTGTTCTGATCGGCAGAAACGTAGCCACGACCACGCTCTACGGTTAACTCAATTTCTAGCTTGCCAGACTCGTTTAGGGTGGCCAGATAGAGATCCGGGTTGTGAATCTCTACTCCCGCCGGAGGGGTGATATCCCCTGCGGTGACCTGCCCAGCACCTGCTTTCCGCAGATACATCACCACCGGTTCGTCATTCTCGGAAGAAAGCACAATCTGCTTAATATTTAGAATGATCTCGGAGACGTCCTCCATTACTCCGGGGATGGTGCGGAACTCATGCGGCACCCCCTCAATCCGGATAGAGGTAACTGCGGCTCCGGGAATGGAGGAAAGTAGGGTACGCCGCAAGCTGTTTCCTAGGGTGTGCCCGAATCCGGGCTCTAGGGGTTCAAGGGTGAAGCGGGAGCGCTGATCGCTAACCACTTCTTCCGATAGCACGGGTCGCTGTGAAATAAGCAACGTGTTGTCCTTTCTGCCGCCCAGCCCGCCATATGACTGGAACGAACGTTCTGACCTGAGGTCAGTTTCTTAGACAAGACTGCGAAATCTCCCAAATGACGGCCTGGAGACCCACAGAAGTGTTTTACTATCTTCTTTTTTCTGCTTTAGTTAGGACGCGTTAGACGCGGCGACGCTTAGGAGGACGGCAACCATTGTGGGCATGCGGGGTAACGTCCTGAATGGTACCTACCTCGAGCCCGGTAGCCTGTAGGGAACGAATCGCGGTTTCCCGACCTGAACCCGGTCCTTTAACGAACACGTCAACTTTTTTCATGCCGTGCTCCTGGGCGCGCCTAGCAGCAGCTTCAGCGGCCATCTGCGCAGCGAACGGCGTAGATTTACGCGATCCTTTGAACCCCATCTGGCCGGCGGACGACCAAGAAATAACAGCTCCGGAGGGATCAGTAATTGAAACGATAGTGTTATTGAATGTGGACTTAATGAACGCTTTTCCCTGAACAACGTTCTTACGCGCAGCCCGACGCGGCTTACGGCTCTTTATAGAACTAGCAGCCATATCTTCCTTCTTTTCCTCAGATCCAGCAGGTGGTGCCTGCGCTTACTTATACAGCCTTCTTCTTACCGGCAACGGTGCGCTTGGGACCCTTGCGGGTACGCGCGTTGGTCTTGGTCCGCTGACCGTGCACCGGCAAATGGAAGCGGTGACGCAGTCCCTGGTAGGAACCAATTTCAATCTTGCGGCGAATATCGGCCTGGACCTCACGACGAAGGTCGCCTTCAACTTTGTAGTTGGATTCGATAAAGTCGCGTACTTTAATCAGATCTTCTTCCGAAATATCCTTTACGCGCACATCCGGAGAAACTCCGGTTTCTTTCAGCGTTTTTTGAGCGCGCGTGCGCCCTACGCCGTAAATGTAAGTAAGTGCCACTTCCAAACGCTTCTCGCGCGGAAGATCAACACCGGCAATACGTGCTGCCATTAATTTTCTCTCCACATTGTTTCCGGAGGCCGTCGCGCCACCTTCCGCTTTCGCGGCCCAGGCCTCCGGACCTGGGGTCACCTTCCAAATCTAGAAGGTGCTGGTAGCACGCTTTTTATTTTTCTCGGCTAGCCTTGACGCTGTTTATGCCGAGGGTTATCGCAAATCACCATGACAACGCCGTGGCGACGAATCACCTTGCATTTTTCACAGATCTTCTTAACGCTGGGTTGAACCTTCATAACTTCCCTCTAGCTGCGACGAATTTCTCCGCCGTCAATACTGCTTTACTTGTATCGATAAACGATTCGGCCGCGCGATAAATCGTAGGGGCTGAGCTCTACGACTACGCGATCCTCTGGCAAGATCCGGATATAATGCTGACGCATTTTGCCCGAGATGTGCGCTAGCACTTTATGACCGTTCTCGAGTTCCACCCGGAAATATGCATTCGGGAGTGCCTCTACTACGGTGCCTTCGACCTCTACAACGCCTTCTTTTTTAGCCATCTATCCTTCACTAACCTTGTCCACATAGGATGGCTAACGGGTATACTATTCCCCACTAGCCACAAACCCAATAATCAACCTTACGTTAGTTGCTGGGTGAACCTAAAGCCGATATAGGGTTAAATCGGTCACGCCTTTGCCTTTTTCGCAGTAATCAGCGTGTCGCAGGTTGCAAATTACGTCCTCGAGAAGTAGGTTTTTCGCCCCAGCCATGGCAAGATACCGGTCGTTCGCTACTTTAGTTTTTGTCGTTTACGGATAGCCGCCGCAACCTGGCTAAACAGCTCGCGATCTAGACGGGCACCCTCCCGGCGGACTTCCCGACGAGGAATCAGCAACAACCGGTCCAGGCGAGCTTCTGATTCGCGACCCTTAGAGTCCCAGGCACCAGCGCCGATATCCATCCAGTAGCGTCCCCAATGTGCTTCCTGGGCGGCATCTTTATCATGATCTTTGCTGGTCAGCTGAGTTCCAATAACTGCGTCAGTGGTTGCTGCCATGACCAGCACCGGCCGGTCTTTCCCGCGCCCGTCCTCTTCTTCATAGGGAACCCAACACCAAATCACTTCTCCCGGGTCAGCCGCTCCATTGCCCGTTTTCGGGTCGTAAGCAAAGGGAGGAACCTTATCGCCTTTGGTTAGATAACGCGCCCGCCCTAGGGGACGCACAGATTTTTTCTGCTGCCGACGGCGATTGGGATGCGAGGTCGATTGCTCCAGCTGGCTGGCGCCTAGCTGCGATAACATCCGAGTAAGTCTGCGAAAGGGAATACGCATCGGCTCGCCTCCTTTTCAGAACTGACTGTACCAGGTGGAGGGGCAGGAACGCTGAATAAAAAGACGCGATCGCAAAGGGAATCAGGAACTTCTAAGGTAGCTGCAGCAGTGCTACCTTAGGTGGCTACTTACAGCAACACCGGCTCGATCCCGAAAGGAGCCAGGGCGGCCGCACCAAAATCAGGCTGGTTTAGCACGCAGATGCCGCCTGCTAACACCGCTACCTGCGCCTCCCAATGGCAGGCGAGGGCGTGATCTACCGTTTTCACGGTCCATTCATCAGCCATAGTGGTCACTTGATTAGAGCCGCGAGTAAGTATCGGCTCTACGCACAGCACCATCCCCGGTTTTATCGCGGCTGATCTGCCGGCGGGTCGAAAATTAAACACATCCGGAGCCTGATGCATAGCGGTCCCGATTCCATGCCCGGTGAACTCTTCTACGATTCCCGCCTTCCAGCCGAAACGTTCCGCGAAAGAGTCCACCGCATCCTCAATGGCACCGCCAATATCGTTAACCCGGGCCCGCGAGCCAGCCATTGCTGCCACCCCCGCCCAGGTGCTGTAACGGGTAATCTCCAGGAGCTGCTCTTTTTCAGAGGATGTGGGGTAGGCGTGGGCAGCGATAGAAGGCGTAGGCTGGGGAGCCGGTTCTTCCCCGATGATCAGAGAAAACGCGGAATCCCCATGCCACTGTTTACCATCTCGCTCCAGATAACAGCCGCAGTCAAAGCTAACTAAGTCGCCGGTTTCGAAGGGAACGTCACCCGGGATCCCATGCACCACGGTGTCATTTACGGAGATACAGATGGTGGCGGGGTAATCGTAATACCCCAGGAAGTTAGATTTAGCTCCCCCATCCGCAATTACCTGCGCGGAGATCTCATCGATTTGGCGAGGAGTTACCCCCGCCCGCGCATTTTCCCAGACGGCCTCGTGAATTCGGTTAACAATTAGTGCCGCCTGCCGCATATAACCCAGCTGGGTACGGTTCTTTAATTCGATGCCTCGCCCAAATAGCATAGGTCTCTATCTTCTTCCCGCTGCGATTTAGCTATTACTGCAATTGAGCAGCAATATTATCCCAAACTTGGTCGATAGAGCCGTTGCCATCAATATTAATTAGCAGGCCGGCCTCTCGATAGTAACGTACTAGCGGCTCGGTTTGCTCCTGATAAACCTGGAGGCGGCGGCGAATCACCGGTTCGGTATCATCGCTGCGATTTTCGATCTCGGCGCGTTTAAGCAGTCGTCCCACCACGTCCTCTAAATGGACATCCAAATTGACCACCGCATCTAGCGGGGTGCCCATATCTTTGAGGACCTGATCCAGGAAATGAGCCTGCTCGAGGTTGCGGGGATAACCATCAGCTAGAAAACCTTGGCTATAACGGGAAGACTTTAGCTCCTCCTCTACCAGGGAACTAATCACAGAATCGGGAACTAGCTCCCCCCGATTGATGAGCTCTTGGGCTTTTTTCCCGAGCTCGGTGCCCGCCTGCATTTGGGCGCGCAGCATCGCTCCAGTAGAAAAAGTAGGAATATCTAGCAGTTCGCAGATCTTACGCGCCTGAGTACCCTTGCCGGCACCGGGGGCGCCCAGGATCACCAGGCGTTTTTTCATTTCAGGAATCCCTCATAGTGGTGTTGTTGAAGCTGAGCATCAATCTGCTGTACGGTTTGCAGACCCACGCCCACCATAATTAACAGGGTAGTACCGCCGAAGGGCATCTGGGTAACCTTGAGCGGAATCAGCGCCACAATCGGCACCATGGCTACTATCACCAGGTAGAGAGCACCGGCAGTAGTAATCCGGCTAATCACATAGTGTAGATAGTCGGCAGTAGGAGCCCCGGCGCGAATCCCCGGAATAAAGCCGCCGTATTTCTTCATATTGTCGGCGATTTCCTCGGGATTGAAAGTGATTTGAGTGTAGAAGAACGCGAATCCTAAAACTAGCAGCGCGTAGCAGATTAGATACATCAGGGAGTCGTGTTGGAAGTTGTCGTTTACCCATTTGACCCAGCCGGCAGTGGGTTTACCAAAGCGGGCAACCATTTGCGGCATGGCTAGCAGCGAGGCCGCGAAGATTACCGGGATAACCCCCGACATATTGATTTTCATGGGGATATAGGTAGTGGAGCCGCCATACATCCGCCGACCCACCATCCGTTTGGCGTACTGTACCGGGATACGCCGCTGGGCTTGCTCCACGAACACGATCGCCAAAGTAATCAAAGCCACCAGGCCAATAATGATCAGCACTTTCCAGACGCCACCAGAAGCACCAATCGACTGCAGGTGCGCGGGCATATTAGCCACAATCCCGGTGAAGATCAGGAGGGACATACCGTTGCCGATACCGTTTTCGGTGATCAGCTCGGCTAGCCACATAATCAGGCCGGTGCCAGCGGTCATGGTGATCATCATGATTAGGTAGTTGAGCGCCGATTGGTCAGGAATAATCGGTTTGCTGGGAGCGCAACCTTGTAATAGCTGCCCGGAACGCGCCATATAAATAATGGTCACTGACTGCAATACGCCCAGCCCGATAGTCAGATACCGGGTGTATTGAGTCATTTTGGCTTTACCGGCTTGACCTTCACGGTGCAGATCCTCGAAACGAGGAATGACTACCCGCATCAGCTGGATAATAATCGAGGCCGTAATATAGGGCATGATTCCCATAGCGAACACTGACAGGGAGAGCAGGGCACCCCCGGAAAACAGGTTCACCAAGTCCAGGAGACCGTTTTGCTCGTTGTTCTTCAGGCAGGCCTGCAGGTTCGGATAGTTAACCCCCGGGGAGGGGATATGCGATCCGATCCGGTAGAGCGCCATAATCGCCAAGGTGAACAGGAGCTTTTTCCTGAGATCGGGCGTCTTAAACGCCTGTACGAATACGCTAAGCAAGCTGCCTCCAGCAATATGTTTTTTTACGGCATAAAAAAGATAATTCTTTAACCCTTAAAAGCCTACACAATTTAGCCCTTAGATAGCACATGCAGCTGCTTTTTGGGGTAATATTCACGCGACTTCCGGGATTCTTATATCGCTATCCCTATTTTTGAGGCCGCCCTCCCGGGAACGAGAGGCGCACCTGGGTACAAAAGCACTTTTAAGAATAAGGTGTCTAAACCCGTAAGCGCCGGTAGCGGATCTGGTTAGTTCCGTAGACGCCGCGCCGGTTCACCGGTTCAGTTTATAGGCAGCGGCCGGATCCGGTATTAAAGCTCAGATGTACGTGATCGTAGTGGTTTTGGGTAGTAGATCCGCGATCTTCCATCTTCTTCCACTGTTTTCCAGGCATCCAAATGCGCTGTTTCCAGATCACATATTTGATGTTCAGATCCCCGCTGTTGGCGATCGCCCAGTTGGCGATGGAATCTCCCAAAGCACTAGAAATCGGTACCATCACGTCGAGGGCGAGCCCTTTTCCATGATCGCGAGGGTCACCGGGACGCAAGCCCCCAATATTGGTTACCCCAAAACGTTGAGTGACCATAGTGCGTACCTGGCGCGGCCAAGGCTGAACCCCGCTATCCCCACTGGGCGGTGCGCAATTAGGAGTTTCCGCGGCTGGCAGCGCCTCGGCTGTTGATTTCGATGCGGTAGCGCCTGCAGAAATAGCAGAGACCTTAGTGGTCGATACTTTTACTGCTTCATCAACCGACACTGCCTGGTTGTAAAGATTTTCCTGCAGCATATTGTTAGCCAGTTTAGAAACATTAACTGTTTGGCCAGCTGCTGCCGTAGAGGGATGAACAGAATCGGCTGCCACTAATCCAAAGGACGCCATAACCACGATTGGTGCCATCAACCAGGTTTTTCGCACAATATCTCCTGAGTCTTAACGGGGAGAGGCAGAACAATCAGCAATCCCCGTATAACGTTTTTGTAACAAAGCAATTAAGAGTATAACGGCTCGGCCGTATTGGGTGTCAAGCCTGGTGACCAGAGACACTTAATCACTAGTCCCATCAGACAGCACAGTATTTTAGGTATTCCTGCCCATTGGCAGCAATAAAATAAAGTCTCGGGCGGGGAGATTTTCTCCCCGCCCCAGACTTCTAGCTATCTAGATTTTAAAACTGCAGCCAGGCTGCTGGGTGCAAACTAGTCTTGCTCCCGCTTGCTCAGCGAACCGCCGGCAGCTTCAATCTTTTCTTTGGCGCTAGCGGACCAAGCGTCCACGATCAGTTCCAGTTTGACCGAGATTTCCCCGGTACCTAGAACTTTCACCAAAGAGTTCTTGCGAACTGCTCCCTTGGAAACTAGATCATCAACTGTCACCGCTCCCCCTTCAGGGAACAGTTCTTGCAGGCGATCCAGGTTCACTACCTGATAAACAGTAGCGAAGGGATTCTTAAATCCACGCAGCTTCGGCAGGCGCATATGCAACGGCATCTGGCCACCCTCGAAACGAGGATGAACATTCTTGCGAGCGCCAGTACCTTTAGTACCGCGACCGGATGTTTTACCTTGCGATCCTTCACCGCGACCCACGCGCTTGCGGCGCTTATTCGAGCCGGGAGCCGGACGCAAATCATGCAACCGGATTACGTCCTCTTTCGCAGTGTCTTCTGCTTCGGTTACCTTAGTATCTTCAG
>CAMYFZ010000020.1 GCA_947255165.1 uncultured Varibaculum sp. | reverse complement strand
GGCGGGCTATCGAGGTATTAGAGAATCTAAATGCTCCTTTAGCGCGGGAAATGTTGGCAATTTTGCGCGCTCACCCCGGATATCGAGGCTTGCGGGCAGTAGCGCGTAAACTTTTAGCACCCCTGGACGAGGAACGCCAGACCCAAATAGAGGCAGTCATCACCGCCTGCCAAGATCGCCTTGATCGCGGCACTTCGCCCTCGCTGCGGGTAGACCGCCAAGCCGTAGCCCTCGCGCGCACCTATCCATCCGATCCTGGCGCGGTACTATCATTGCTGCTCAACCCGGTAACTTTACGCGAGGGAGAGGCGCTATTTATCCCTACGGGGGCGGTTCATGCCTATGTTTCCGGTCTCGGGATTGAAGTGATGTCTTCCTCCGATAACGTGTTGCGTGCCGGACTAACTCCGAAGCATATCGATGCCGGCGAAGCACTACGGTGTATGGATTTCCACGGGGCACCCCCGGTGCGGATTGCCCCGGAGATGAACGGGCGTGGCACCGGGATCTACTATGCGCCGGTTGACGATTTCGAACTTTCCGTATCCGAGATTACCGGCGGGGAATGGATTCCGATTCCCGGGCGCGGACCGCGGATTCTATTGGGAATCTCCGGGGATTTGGAAGTGGGGATTGGGGGATCCATAGAAACTATCCGCACCGGTGAAGCCATTTTTATCTCTGCTTCCGAGAGTGCAGTGCGCTGCCGCGGAAACGGAAAACTAGCGCAGGCGGGAGTGCCCTAATGGAAGCGAAGTATTCCTGGGATAACCACTGGGGGAGCGCCCTCGCCGGGATTCCTGCCCCCCGTCTTACCTGGTACGGTGAGCAGCGCATAGAACTATCGGGGCAGGTAGTCAGTAACTGGGTAATCAAAACCCAAAATCTTTTGGCCGGTGACTTAGCCGCAGAGCCCGGCGGGGTATTAGCTTTGGGGTTAGGGCTTTCGTGGCGAGATCTGCTCTGGCGAATTGCGGGCTGGGGATTGGGATTGACCGTAAAAAGCCTGACAGATTCGGCGGCTGCCAACCAGGAACTAGCCGCTAATCCGGAGGTAGTTGCCTGCGCAGTTACCAACCCGGAAATCGGTGCCTGTTTCCGAGACGGCGGAATCGAAACCTACCTGGTTAGCCCCTCGCCGCTTGCCTGGCGCTACCCCGGTGCCTTACCCGAGGGATTCCTTGATGGCAACCGGGAAGTACTCTCCCAAGCTGACCAACTGCTTTATCCCTTATCTGGTGAAAGCCTGGCGCTGGCGGACGTCGATTTCAAGGTGAGCGCAGACGGAAAAGCAATAGCTGATTTTCCTCGCTGGTGTGAACTAAACTGTCCGGGACGCCGAATCCTAATCAAACTAACCGCGGATTCGAATCCGCAAGCTTTAGCCTTAGTTATCGGGCAGATTTGGCGTTATCAGGGCGCCGCGGTAGTCCTAGAGCCAAATTGTGGTGAAATCCAGAAAATTTCTTCTCTGGAACATATCGTCAAAATTATTGAACTAAACCGCAGGTAGACAGGCTTTGGTGCCCTCTAATAGGGGTAGAAACCATAAAAAATACATACCATTTTTTTAGCTGACTTCCCCGAATGACACGCATGTAGTTTATACTCTTAGAGAAACCTATTTTTGCGAGGAGAAGAATATGTGGAACATATTTGGCGAGGGCCCCATCTCGCCGTATCCGCAGTCCTGGCAAATTGGGCAGGATGACCAAGGCCCCCTCTCCTGGCAAGAACAAGCGCTCTGTGCCCAAACCGATCCCGAAGCGTTCTTTCCGGAAAAAGGCGGTTCTACACGGGAAGCAAAAGCGGTTTGTGAACTGTGTGAAGTTCGCGATGAATGCCTCAGTTATGCCTTAGAAAACGATGAACGCTTCGGAATCTGGGGCGGCTTGTCAGAGCGGGAACGGCGCAGACTGCGGCGCAACGTAGGGTAGCGCAGTGGCCATCGCCTCTGATGCTACCGCCGGCTACCGGTACCCCAGTGTCCAGGTGTTCGTAGCTACTCGAGGACGCACCCCCTACCTGCAGCAAACTTTAAAAGCACTTCGTACCTCTCGCTATCCGCTAACTTCTCTGGTGGTAGTCGATACTGATCCCGCTAGTGAGCTCACCCCCGCCCACCTGCGTCCCTATGCTCCCTTACACTACTGTCGGGTAAAAGCCGACAATCTGGGGCAAGCAGTCAGCGCTGCCCGCGCCGACAATCTGGAAGCGGTGGATTACCTGTGGCTGCTTCACGATGACTCTGCCCCCGACTCCTCTTGCCTGGGAGAACTTGTCCAGGCTTTTGAAAACTCCACCACTTTGGGGATTGCCGGCCCTAAAGCCCTGGATTGGGATAAACCGGAGACTCTCGCCTCGGTAGGTATCCACGCCACGCGCGGCGGCCAGCGCCTCACCCCCTTCGATCCGGGCGAAGTTGATCAGGGACAATATGACGGGATTAGCGATGTACTGGCCGTGGATACTGCAGGACTTTTGATAAAAGCCCAACTTTGGGACCGTCTGCGGGGAACTAGCCCCCTACTGGGACCATTCACTGAAGATTTGGAACTAGGACGCCGTGCGCGCATGGCGGGCTACCGAGTTTGTCTGGTTCCGGCGGCACGGATATACCACGCTCAAGCCGGCCTCTTCGGGTTGCGAGAATATCTTCAGGATCAAAACTTAGCCAATGCTGATGCCGAAAAAGATACCGAAACTAACGCGGAGGAGGACGCGGAGAAGTCCCCTGAGATCACCGCACAGACGGATGAGCAAGGGGATCAGACTGCGAATTCAGAAGAAAACCAGCCGACAGAGGGGTCATCTTTACCGTCTGTAGGCCCCAGTGATACCGCAGACTCCCTATCTCCGGCGGATACCTCCCCAAAGAAGAAAAAAGAGGTAGCTGAGGCTGATGAACAGGAGGAAACCGACGGAGAGAGCCAGCCGGAAGACCTGGATGCCCCCACTCCCCACCAACCGGTTTATGTTTATGATCCGGTTCCGATTACTCTGGTGGCTGCTACGGTATCCCGGAACCAGGAAAAATCCTGGGCCGCGCGGCGCACCGACAGTTATCTCTACCGCGCCCTAACTATAAACTCGTTGCTCCTGCCACTATGGGTGTTGTTTCTTCCGCTTAAATCACTGCTGCTAGCCCTGTACTGGGTGATGAACTCTCAGGGCCCGCGGGCGACGGTAGAGATCAATGCGGCTAAGCAGGTTTGGGGATCATTAGGGAAGATTTTTTCGGCGCGGCGGATTCAGCGGCGTCAATCCCAGATTTCTCGGCGCGAGCTTGCGCGCCTGGAAGTTCCTACCAGTCAATTGCGAGAAAATCGTCGCCTGATTCGACGGGTGAACCGCGAACGGGGGCAGGCGGTCCTCAAACTGGGAGCGGTAGCTAAATCCCAGTTGGAAAACATCACTTGGCATGCCCGAACAATTGCTTGCTCGCTCGCCCTGTTGTTTCTGGTCATAAGTATTTTGGGAATGCGAGCTTTCCTAGGGGGGATGCACGGCGGCTTCTGGACCGTATTGCCTGGAAACTGGCATGACTTTTGGATTTTGGCTACCAATTCTTGGCGTACCTTTTCTACCGGGGTAAGTGGCCCTCCTGACCCGGTCGCCTATCCCTTGCTAGTTATCACTGCGCCTTTCGCTATTTTTGGGATACCCCCCACCACGGTTTTGCGTTGGCTACTGATTCTGTCTCCCCTGGGGGCAGCGATGAGCGCCTGGCTGGCTTCGGCGGCATTTACCCGAGTCAATCCCTTGCGTGCCTTGATGGCACTCAGCTGGGGTGGGGCGCTCCCTTTCTTACTTTCCGTGCAGGCCGGAAATGTTTCTGCTGCGCTGAGCCACGTTTTCCTCCCGCTGGCAGTTTGGGGAGTGCTTTCCTATTTCGATTTGCGCCGTCCTTACCGTTTAGCGGGAGTTATGGATACCGAAGAGTATCTACCTAACTATTCCCGCGCTTTAGCGGGAAGTTTGGGGGCGCTGTCCCTAGTGGTGGTAACCGCGGGGGCTCCGTGGCTGTGGCTAGTGGCGCTAGCTTTGGTATTAGGGTGCGCCCTAAGTGTGGCGATAAAAAAGCATTTTGCGTGGCGACGCGGGTATTTAAGGCTAGGTGGCGGCCTAGCAATACTGATGCCAGCCCTGGTTACGTTATTGCCGTCTTTTATTTGGGCGCTGCAAACCCACAGTTTGCGGGCTTATCTGTTTCTCACGCCCTCGGCTTCTGCTCCGCTATCCATGGGTTCTCAACTGCAGGTTATGGGGCAGGTATTGTCGGGCGCGCCCCTATTTTTGGGGATAGGAGCCTTGGCTGGCGTTGCTTTGGCCGCTGCCGGGGCTTTATTTACCGGAAGAGAGCTGCTAGCTACTCGCGTGGCCTGGTTGTTTACCATTTTAGGCATCTTAGTAGGGGGGTGCTCTGCGACGCAGATGGTGGCGCCCGGACAAAGACCCTGGCTAATGCCGGCATTTTCGGTACTGCTGATGGGGTTGCTAGGGGCTGCCGCGTTGGGATGGAGTGCGCTCTCACCCTCTAAACCTCGCCGTTACCTGTTGGCAGGTCTAGTTTCGGTAGCGCTAGTACTGCCAGTGGCCACCCTAGCTACTTGGGCGGTGCCGACTGTAAACGCTGGCTTGCAGGCCGGGCCGGACCGAGCCCCGGTGGCTTTTTCGATATTGTCGGCCTCAGACAAGCGCACCCGGATGCTGCTAATTGACCGGGGGGAACGTGACTACCAGGTGGCGATGCGCCGAGATTCCGGCCCGGGACTACTGGCCACCAACTGGGAAATTCGGGCCAAATCACCTGAACAGATCGGCGGTCCCGAAAGTCGGGTGCTGGCGGCACTAATAGCGGGAAATGACCGCCAGGGGGCTACTTTATGTGCCGATTTAGCGGTAGAACAGCTGCTGGTTACTAAGCAGGCAGCCGCGGAGGGGCTGAATGCCAAACTAGCTGCCTCCGGTTATTACCATCCGGTGTTCACTAACGATGATTACAGCGTGTGGCGCTTAGACACTTCCAAATTTTCTCCGCCACGCTCGGATGCGCGGGTGCGAATCTCCACTGGTAAGCACCAAGAGACCATGCCCGCGGGGGTGCTACAAGCCGAAAAAACCATTGCTTCCTCCGCAAGAGAACGCCAAATTTTGCTGGCAGAATCACCCTCCCCGGCTTGGAAAGCCCAGTTAGACGGGCGCACGCTACCCTCGAGATCCGCAGGGGGAATGCAAACCTTTTCTATTCCAGCTGGTGCTTCCGGGGAACTTGAAGTGTATTTCGCTGCCCCCGGACGTTATCTGGCGATAGCGGGATTCCTGCTGGTCTATCTAGGCTCAGCAGTCGCCTGGGTTTCGCTAGGGGAAAAGAGGGAGCGAAAATGAAGAAGCCCGCCTATAAATCCGGGATTTCGCTGGTTTCAGCACTAGTTATCCTCTTGGCTACCTTGGCGATCTCTCTGCTAGCTGCCAACATGCTTCCTGCCCCCTCCAGCCCTAATAGCAAAGCAAGTAAGGTATCGCTACCGGCAGGGGTGCGAGGAGTGGTCTGTCCGGGGTTGCCTGGTGTCGCCAATGCCTGGGTGCAGGGAACTTCTCCGTCAGGACCGGCAGAGATTACTGATTACTCTGGGAAAGCAATTCGCACGGATACCGCTCAAGCAGTACCCGCATCTGGGTTGAAACTGCAGGTTAAACCGGTGGCTGGGAAAAATGCTGCAGTTGTGGGATACGTTAGCGGCAGCGGGAAAGAGGGCGAGAATGGATTATTTGCGGACCATTGCACTGCCCCCACTAATCGCGCCTATTTCCTCACCCCCGGCACTACCACTGGCAATACTTCTACTTTGCATCTGGTGAACCCGGCAGGAGCACCAGTAACAGCGCGGATTCAGATCTGGACCGAACAGGGCCCGCTGGGTGCCAAAGTGACGCAAACAGTTCCCGCACGCAGTAGTGCTTCTTTAGTTTTAGATGGACAGGCACCCGGGTATAACCGTCTGGGGATACTAGTGGAGGCGGAGGGGGCCGGACTGAACTCTTGGGTAAGCTCGACTTTGGCCACTGGTGCCCAAAAGGAGGGCGCTGCGCATTCCTCGGCGCTGGCACCACCGTCCCTGCAAACCGTAATCCCGGCAGCTAAAATTACCGGTAATGCCAGTTTGCGAGTACTTAATCCCAGCGCTGCAGTGGCAACTTTGCAGGTATCTTTACTGGATGCAAAAGGCGAAACTCCGGTGTCGACGTCCAAAAAGTTGCAGGTGGCTCGCGGGGCAGTTTTCGATATTCCGCTCGGGGGAGTTAAAGATGGCTTGGGGGCGGTGAAACTTAAATCTGATCAACCGGTGGTGGCGGCGGTTTTCGCTCAGGAAGTCTTCACTAATCAGAAAACCCAGGCAGTGTATCCCTCAGTAACCTCGGGTACCTCCGGAGCGGTGCTTACTAGCGCGCAAGCTGCTAACTTGGCGTTTGTAAGTAGTGCCCCTCAAAAAATCACTTTGACTTCCGCCGGAAAAACTCAAGAGGTGGCGCTTAAATCAGGAATCTTAACCCTGGTGAAAGTACCTAAGGGAATTTGGCAGTGGCAAAGTGAGAATGCCTGCTATACCGGGCAGTTAGTGGGAGATCCCGCGGGAACTTTCCGCACTACCGGAATCGGGAAAGCAGCCCAAGAAGTAGCGGCGATTATGGTAAAGGTTAACCCCTAGCGCTCGTGCAGCTTCCATAATTACGCTGGAGGACGGGCAGCATTTTTGCGACGTTCGCCTAAAAGTAGGGGTGCAGACGTAAAAATTAGGGCAAGTCGGGAAAAACCTCTTCGGGTAGGCAGTTAATCTCGCTGCTTAAATGCTCGGCGAGTACGGCTTTTACTGCCTGTTTGATTTCTTCTGAGGTGCGGCAACGCCATTGGATTGGCAGGCGGTAGACCACAATCCGGGTAGCTAGTTTTCCGCCCCTATCCGCAGGAAATAGGCGGCCCAATACCGCGCGCGGTGATTCCCATTCTGCCGGGTCAGAAGGAGGAATATCTTCCACCCCAAATTCGATGCGACCCACTTCTGGGTGTTTGCGGGCGGCTAAGGTAGCCCAGTCGACCACAAGTTGATCAAATTTTTCTCGCCGCGTCCTCCAAGCCGGAATCATCGGCAGGAAAGTAACTCCGCGTTCGCCACGTCCATGGCGATCTCGTTGGATTCGTGTCAAACCCCTCACGAGAACGCACCTTACCGCGAGTTAGACTTGGGTTTTATTTCCCGCGCCGCTAACGTGCAATTGTGCGGGTAACTAGATCGTGTTCCAAAAATGGCTGCAACCAGGTGGCGGCCGCTACCTTGACCTACGTGTATAAAGATTCCACCGCCGTCCTCGGCCCGCTAGCTACCCAGGCAGAGCCGCACGCCTATGATTTGTGCGCTCAGCACGCGAACACTTTAACCGCCCCGCGGGGATGGCAAGTAGTTCGCTTAGCCAGCGAATTTACTCCTGGTGAGCCCAGTGATGACGATTTGGAGGCCCTGGCGAACGTGGTGCGCGAGGCTTCCAAACGGCGGCATCTTCCCACGGTGAAAGTTAATAAAAACTGGGATGGGCGTCTTAGCCCGGAAGCGACCAGTGGAGGCAGCGGACACGTGGGACACGAATATGATGCGGGCGCAAAACAGGGGATACCTGTGCAGCCTCGAAAAGCTCAAGAGCGACGTCGGGGCCATTTACGCTTATTACCGGGAGGGTTACCGGACCAGGCGAGCGAATAGCGAAAAGCCTATTTCATAATACCGGTCCATAAATGTGGATGGGCGCCCGCAATAAAACCAAAACTAGTTTCGGCATGGCACAATAGGACTCATGACCGTGAAAATTTTGGTAGTGGACGACGATGAGGCACTCGCGGAAATGGTGGGCATTGTGATGTCAACCGAGGGATATAAATCAGTGTTCTGTCACCACGGTGACGAAGCTTTTAAGATTTTCCAGGAAAGCCAACCAGATCTAGTGCTGCTGGATGTGATGTTGCCGGGCAAGGACGGAGTGGAAATCTGCCGGCAGATTCGCGCAGTATCGGACTTGCCGATTATCATGCTCACCGCCAAATCAGATACCGCTGATGTAGTCGCAGGTCTAGAGGCGGGAGCGGATGACTATATTCCCAAACCTTTTAAACCAAAAGAGCTGGTGGCCAGGATTAAAGCGCGGCTAAGGGGACGCAGTAGCGAGGGGCAGGAAGAAGACGTAGATCTCGGGGATCTACATATCAATGTGGCTGCTCATGAAGTTTTTCGCGGCAATGAACGCATAGATCTCACTCCTTTAGAGTTTGATTTGTTACTAACTTTGGGTCGTTCGCCTTGGAAAGCTTTTAGCCGAGAAGAATTGTTAGAAGAAATTTGGGGCTACCGCCACGCCAACACGGATACTCGTTTGGTTAATGTGCACGTGCAAAGACTCCGTGCCAAGATTGAGGAAGATCCCGAGCATCCCCGGATTGTACGTACTGTGCGGGGAGTCGGCTACCGCGCTGGAGGCAACTAGGCGTAGATGACCAGCGAACCCCCAGCGCAGACAACGGCGCAAATCGAAGCATCCAGCAGTTTTTGGGGATTGCTGCGGGAAAAGAAATGGCGAGAGGCCTTTATCCTCTTGGGAAACCAAGTTTCTAACTGGCCGGTTATCCGCTTTTTTCTTTCTTCCATTTCCGCGCGGTTAACGGCTTTAATGGCGCTGGCAACTGCGATGATGATGGTGATATTGATCGTTTCGGTGACTTCCCATGTCTCGAATGGGATTTTTCAAAAACGCTTAAATATTGTGCTGCAAGATGCATCTATGCGTACCGAAAGCTTGCAGGCTGCCTTTGACGCCACGGTGACCGATTCGGTTAGCGGACTGCAAGATGCGGCCTATACCTTGATGTCTGATCAGCGAGATGCCTCGGCAGGTGCCGGTGGGGTGGGGGCGATGCTGCTGCGGGATCCTAATGAGACTCGTCCCCTAGCTATCAACGAGATTATTGACCCCGAACAGCGCTCCCTAATTACCCCCCAGTTACGCACAGCGGTGGAGCAAAAAGGGGGAGTTCATTGGCAATCTGTATCTTTAAAAAACTCGCAAGCAGAGAAAACTCCCGGGATTGTAGTGGGTTCACGGGTGTTCCTTCCGCTGGTGGGTAGCTATGAAGTTTATATGGTTTATTCCTTGGCATATGAACAGCAAACCATTTATATGGTAAACCAGGTGCTCATTTTCGGAACCGTGGTGCTCTTAGCGGTATTAACGGTACTGATGGCGGCGGTTTCTTATTCGACTATGGCTCCTGCGCGGCGAGCGGCGAAGGCAGCGCGCAAAGTCTCGGCCGGCAATCTGCAAATCCACCTGCCGGTACGCGGCAGTGATGAGTTAGCACAGCTATCCCAAGCGCTAAATGGTATGGCTACTTACCTGCGCGAACAAATAAGTGACTATGAAGAACTTTCAACTTTACAGCAGCGGTTTGTATCAGATGTTTCCCATGAGTTGCGTACGCCGCTAGCCACTATTCGGATGGCGGCTGACTTGATTTATGATGAGCGTGATCAGCTGTCGGAAACCAATGCCCGCTCAGCTACGATTCTGCATCGCCAAGTTGATCGTTTTGACAAGATGCTCGCGGACCTCATTGAGATCTCCCGAATTGATGCGTCAGTAGCGAAACTTTCTCTATCCGAGGTTAACCTGGCTTCTTTAGCAGCCGGGGTTTTGGAATCTAATCGGGCGTTGGCCGAAAGTTTGGGGGTTGAGGTACTTTTAGACACCTTTGGCGACACTGTGGCCCAGGTAGATGAAACCCGCGTTACCCGGATTACCCAAAACCTACTGGTGAATGCCATAGAGTTTGCGGAAGGTAAACCAGTACAGATTACGGTGGCCGGCTCGCAAAGCGCGGTAGCTTTGCAGGTACGCGATCACGGTCCCGGAATGACTGATGCGGTTGCGCAACATGTTTTCGATCGTTTTTACCGCGCGGATCCTTCCCGGAAACGAACCACCGGTGGTACCGGTCTGGGGCTGGCGATTTCTGCCGAGGACGCGGCGTTGCACTCCGGGTTGCTTACGGTTTTATCTTGCCCCCAACAAGGTTCTGCTTTTACTCTGTTGCTTCCTCGCCATCAGGGAGAGGAGATAGCGGATTTGCCTGAGCAAGTCGAAAACCAGGATTTGATTGCTGCTCGCTCCCAGTGGGCAACCACCCATCCCGAAGAGATTATTTTATCGGAGGATTTAGAGGATTCTTCCCTGCAAGTGCGAGAACTGGAAGGCAGTGAGGCCGGCCAGCAAGAAATCCCGGCTAGCGCGGCAGATAGTTTGCCGCATATGCCAGGGGAGCTACCGGCAGATATGGTTGAGGCCACTGCGGCTCATCCCCTGCCGCATATGCCGCCGGCAGAGACCGCGATTGATATTCAAGAGCGGATTAAGAATCTCGAATCGGATAACGCCGCAGAACCAAACCGGCATCCCCAGGGGGAAACCTTATGATCTGGTTAAGCCACCGGCGTCAGGACCGGGGAAACAAACTACGCCGGACGCGGCGAGACAAATCGATCGTCTCTAATAGCAGGATCACTGCTCCCTCCGGAACTGGAAAAAATGGGACCGGGAAGCATCTGAAGCATCTGGGCTTGAGCATGCTGGTATCCTTCCTAGTTTTTACGGTTACCGCTTGTGCGGCTTTGCCTGACTCTGGTCCGGTGCACGAAGGTGAGGTGAATCCGGATTCTCGTAACCCACTCGCCCAGTTGGCTAGCGGGCCCATCGATGGCTCTAGTCCCGAAAAACTACTTGCTGATTTCCAGCTGGCCTGTGCGGCCGGAACTTACGATGATTACGGGATTGCTCGGCAGTTCTTGACCTCTGCTACCCGTCGCAGTTGGAACCCGCAATCGCAAGTAACGGTGCTCAAACCCAAAACGGAACTCAAAATAGCTTTTTCCGAGGGGACGAATGAGGGTATCGGCAGCGGGCAACCGGTATTGCGGGTAAACAAAGTTGGCGAGGCCAGTAACTTCCGTCAAGGAGAAACTTTCAAATATGCCTTGGTGAAAGAGGGCGGACAGTGGCGGATCAGCTCGCTGCCTGACGGGGTAGTGCTAACCAATACGGCTTTTAAAAATGCTTTTTCCAAACCCGACGTTTACTACTGGTCTAACGATCATCGTTTCTTGATTCCTGATCCCCGGTGGCTTCCCCGTAAGAACATTGTTCAGTACTTGCTGGCGGCACTGTTTTCCGCCCCTAGCAGTGATCTACTAGGGGCTGTCAGTGCCCCAGAGTCGATGACCAAAATTCCTTCTAATTTGGTTACTGTACAGGGACGCAAGGCGATGGTGGAATTGCCGGATACTTTGCGATTACGTTCTGAAACGGAAATGACGCGGCTATATCAGCAGGTGCGTGCAACTTTATTGAATATCGCAGGAATTGATGAGGTCACAGTTTCGCAAAACGGTAGAGCTTTGCCTGAACCTCCGGAACAACCAGCTCCAGTAAAGAAACAGACGATGCTGGGGGTCAAGAATGGAGAGGTAGTCGAGGAATCTGATACCCGCAGCGGGGTATTTACAGCGGCAAAAGCACTGGCAGGAGAAATCACGTGGCCTACCCCCGGAGCTGCCGGCAGTGATTTTCAGGTAGCGATTCGCGACGGCAAGGAGCTGGTGCGCCTGCAACGCGGTAAATCCCCTCAGGTTCTCTACCAGGGGAAGAATCTACGGCCCCCCCAAGTGGATCCTTGGGGCTGGGCGTGGACCGGCGATGTCTCCCAAACGGGAGATTTAGTGGCTGTTAACAGCCGTTCCCAGGTGGTGCGGGTGAAAGTTCCTGATGGAGACAGGTGGAAAATCCCATTTTTTGCGCTAAGTTCTCCCGGAGTGCGCGGTCTAATCGTGTGGCAGATGGGTTACAGTTTCCAAGGAAAAGGGGTAACGGTAATCCGGTCTGCAGATGGTACTCCTATTCAGATTGTCACCGGTGAGCGCGGCACTGATATTTTGTCAGATGTAACCTCAGTGGCCTGGACAGATTCTGGTCAGGTGGCGATCTTACAGTCAGGTGATACTCCAAAAATACTGGTTTTGGCGGTTAATTCTTATGAGGAATCATTTGAGGCGGCGCCCAAATCCCAATATTTGGTACCAAATCCTCCCGATGGGGATGTGCAAGTAGTTACTGAGCGTGGGGTGCGAATGGGCCACATTCAACAGTCGTGGCGAACGCTAGGAAGTGGAGTTTCCTATCCCGCATTTTCCAGGACCGGGTAAACCTGCATTATTTGTAGTGGTTGTTTTTGGGCGGGTTCTTTTCCGGGAACCCGCCGCAGCCAGTCCCCCAAAGTAAATTAGCGCGAGTTTTCCCGGAAAAATTATTTTTGAGGACGTCGCTGCGGATTCAAGCGACAAACTCTAGCTATGGGCACGCATACTTTTTCCCTAACTTCTCCCAAGTTTCCGGCACTTGTCAGTGCGCAGTTTGTTAAATCATTACGGGCGTTTTCTACCCTGTTATTTCCCGAAAACTGCCCCGGCTGCGGGCAGCTGGATACGCTATTGTGTGACCGGTGTAGAGGGATATTTTTACGCCCTCCTATCAGGGTGGGCGCTGCTATATCGCTAGATGAGGGGGTAGAAAACATCTGGACACTTTGTCCCTACCGGGGAGCAGGCCGGAAAGTGGTATTGGCAATGAAACATTCACGATCCTACTATTACCAGCAACTTCCCTTCTTTTTTGGGGCAGTGGCAGGTAAAAGTATCGCCGCTAGTTTTCCGCGCCCTTTGCTGGTCTGCCCGGCGCCTTCGACCTTCCGGTTTGGTAAAACCGCGATCTCTTCCACCGCGGGCAGATTGGCCGCCGGCATTACCTCCTCTCTGATGGCGGCAGGGGTGGAGGCCAGACTCTCAGGTCTGCTAGAGCTCAAACCGGGAAGTAAAAAGCAAGCGGGCCGCCGCTTTGAAGAGCGGATTCGAGGACGGACGGGTAGCATGCGGATAGCTTCGAAAGCAGATTTGGATTTTAGTGAGGAAATATTGCTGGTCGATGACGTTATCACTACCGGTGCCACCATCCGGGAAGCAATCCGAGTATTAGATGGGGAACAGGCACAGGTAAAGGCAATATTCTCGCTTAGCGTAGCCGAAGGAAACCCCAAAACGGGGTAATTGCCCCGGGTAATGCGGTAAAATTCTGGTACTTGAAAGCCCAAAGATGGGCGAAAGGGGGTGGTAGCTGCAATCACCGCGACCGGAATGATCCGGTACGCATCGATTCGGGATCTTAGATCCCCATACCGTGCCCTGGAGGACACTAATGGAAATTATCGTTGAAGCACGAAACGCCGAAATCCATCCCAATTTCCGCCAATACGCCGAGGAAAAAGTCGCTAAGGTTGAACAATTTTATCCGCGGGTACAGCGGGTAAATGTAGAGCTGACTCATGAACCAAATCAGCGGCAAGCAGATACCTCTGAAAAAGTGGAACTGACGGTTTTCGGCAAGGGGCCGATTATCCGCGCGGAAGCCAGTTCGTCTGACCGTTACGCCTCGGTGGATATTGCCTGTGGCAAACTCTATGAGCGTTTGCGTCGCGCCCGGGATCGGGCTAAGGATCATCGCCGTCACCGCGATTCTCACCGCCGCGAAGAGCCTTTAAAGATTGAGGAGCTCAATTTGCGAGATGCCGCTAAGGCGGTCACCCCGAAAGATGAGGAGTTTTCTCCTGATATTCCGCGGGAAAGAAAAATCGGAGTGGCTGATGAAAGCCATCTAGGGGATTCCCCAGTGGTGGTGCGGCAAAAGCTGCACGAAGCGTCAGTGATGACAGTTAGTGAAGCTCTTTACCAGATGGAACTGGTGGGGCACCCGTTCTTCGTGTTTATCGATTCTGAAACCATGCAACCTTGCGCGGTTTACCACCGTCGAGGCTGGACCTATGGGGTGATTCGCCTAGACGCCACGGCCACTCCCCGGGAAAAATAATCACCGGAGCTGCTGGCTATTAGGAGTGAATAAAAATTAGCTGCTATGCGCAGTTTATTTTCACCTTAAAGATTGTCTAGCTACCTGGAAAAATAATACAAATAAAAAATGTGGATGGGGGCCGCTGATATTTATCAGCGGCCCCCATGCTTATGCATTAGCGCATCTGGAAACGGCGATCGCCGTCGTTCCATCCCGTTTTTTCTAGCAGCCGGGGTTGAGCGGTATCGCGGTCAATTCGCCAGCCGGGATCAGTGAGCATTCGTGAAATCGCCAACCCTACTCCAATCGATAAAACCACAAAAAACACCTGCACTAAGGCTGCAGTAGCTTGCGGAATATCACCGTTAGACAGGTGGGTAATCGCCGCATAAAGAGGCACCCCCGGAATCATGATTACTACAGCGGGGACTGTTAGCGAAGTGCGTGAAAACTTAAATCCACTTATCCGGGAAATAAAATGCGCTATGATCCCAATAGTTAGTGCCGCTAATCCCACCGCTGCCTGCGGTAACATTCCCTGCGCCACCAGGAATAGTCGTCCCACATTGACAAATCCCGCCACTAGAGCTGCGCATAGTGCTACCTGTGGGCGGATGGAAAACAACACTGCGAATCCGAAAGAAGCCACTAAAGAACAAACAAATTGCAGCAGGTACAGTCCCGGACCACTGACTGGGAAGGTGCCGGGCGGGTCAATATGCCATTGGAATAAAGTGGCAACGATCCAAACTGAGATCCCAGCAGAAATCACCAGCATCACCACATAGGTCATGCGAGAAATTCCTGCCAGGAAGTCCATTCTTACCAGGTCGAGTATCGCGGTTACCAGCGGAAATCCGGGGACCAGGAACAATACTGCCGAAATGATTCCCTGGGGGTGAGAAACGGATACTAATCCAGTCAGTAACAAGGCTTGACTAATGCCCATATAGATCAGGGAAGCTACCAGTCCGCACAGCATCCACACTCCGAAATGGTTAGCTTTACGCCCCAGCATCAAGCGGCGCAATATTTGTCCGCAAAGCGCCGCGATCCCTACCACGCTGCATTCGACCAGACCGCCACGGTTCAAGAAACAGAATCCCGCGCAGGCAACTCCCGCGGCCAAGCAGTTAATAACCGCTGAATAGGGAGGTTTTCGTCCGATAATCTCATCGAAGCGCCGCTCCACGTCCTCAACCAAAAGGCCCGGTTTGAGAGAACGCACAAATAGGCGTAAATCATCGAGCCGAGCCGCATTGGTGCCGAAAACTCGCTGCTCATGAGACTCGGTACGGAAGGTTCCATGCGCATAAACCGAGGTGACGATCTCCGAGAACGTAACTTGGGAATGCTGAGCCTCGATCCCGATGGCATTAGCCAGCCTGGCCATAGAAAATTTGACCATATAGGCGCTGGCACCTGCTGCCAGGAGGGCACGTCCCAGGCGAGTCACCATCCCGGATTGGGTAGCCAGGCGATCACGTAACTCGCGCAGCTGGTCATGCTCACTGCCATGAGGGTTAAGAGTATCGCCCTTGGAATCCGCCTCCGCGGTTTGCGGGGGCCGGGATTCGGGTGTGCGAGAGGAACTATCATCTGGGTGCAAATTCTTCATAAGCGAATTATGTTCCCTCAATCAGTGTTTTGCACGGGACGAAGGGGCATAACGGACGCGATTTCCCTTACACTGCGCCCCTAATTCTGGGTGATCGCTGCTTACAGACCCCCGAGGATTTGTGCGATTAGGATCTTACCCACCATCGCTAAGGGGTAGACAAGGGAATATCCCAACGCTACTCGGGGATCAAAGTTAGTACGGTTATTAGCATAGGCGAGGACGGCGGGCTGGGTTTGGGCACCTGCCAGCAAACCAGACAGGCGGGTTCCGCCCATCTTGAAGCCATAGCGCATCACAAAATACAGTCCCAAACCAACGGTGAGAGTCACCGCCATCCCTACCAGTAAGATCCCTAGCCAGGCGCCGGAAGTAAACGCTTTTTCGATCTGGCTGCCGGCGTTGTATCCCGCCTGTGCCAAGAACACCAGCAAACCAAACTCTGATAATACCTGGCAGGCGGTGTAGGGCAACGCGGTGGGGAAGGGACCGATGCGCCCGATCTTGCCGAAAATCAGTCCTACTAGCAAGGTGCCGGCAGCAGAACCGATGGTGAAGTATTCGCCGCTGGGGGTGAGGATCGGGAACTCGCCGATCAACAGGCCGAGCACCATGCCGATACCCAGGGCAACCGGGTTGATCGAGGTCAAACCAGTGGACGAGTCACCGAAGTATTTAGAAAGTTCTTTTAGATTTTTAGTGGGGGCAACTACCCGCACCCGGTCACCCATCTGTAATACCAGGTCAGGACGACCCAGCATGTCAGTGTCACCGCGGCGTACCCGCGATACCGTAGCTTGGAAGCGTTCCTCCAAGCCGAGCTCGCCCAGGGTGCGCCCGGAAAGTTTGGGGTCAGAAATAGTAATTCGGCGATAGTCCCAATCGGTGCGATCGGCAGAAAGCGAAATAGAGGAGCCATGCCCCAGTTCGGAAACTACCTCTACCACTAGATTCTGTGGGCCAACCACGGTGACTAGGAACCCTTTACCCAGTTTAGTATCAGCGGTCGGACGCACGATTGGTCCATCCTCGGTCTTGCGGAGTCGGGAAAAACGGACGTTTCCGTCTACGTGGGCGCGAATATCGCGCACCGAAGGAAGGTCATCGCGTTCCACCCGCACCGTGCGGGAAACCAGCGCAACCGGGCGGTCTTTATCGTTCTTGCCGTAGTTGAGCGCCAGGGTAGCCACGATTAGCATCCCGAAAACCCCAAAGAGGTAGGAGATTGAGTAGGCGACGGTTGCAGCTTGTTCATTGCCCGAGGCCGCTCCCGCTGCTGCCAGGGCGGGGGTGTTAGTGATGGCGCCGGCGAAAGTACCGCCGATAGTGGCTATATCCATCCCGGCAAGCTTGCCGAGTACGTAGGCAACTACGCCCCCTCCTGCTAGGACCGCGAAGGTCGCCGCCATAATCCCCAGGGATTTCTTAAAAGAGGCAAAGAAAGAGTTCCCGGAGTTTATCCCGATAGCGAAGGCAAAAAGAGCAAGACCCAGTTTGCCGAAAGCATGCGGGAAATCTGCAAGCATGTCTACGCCCGTTGAAGTACCCCAGGCGGAGATCCCAATAGCCAGGAAGAGTACGGCGGCTGCACCCAAGCCGATTCCTTTGAACCGGAAATGTCCCAGGTACATTCCGATCCCAATTAATCCGAAAAGTACGAGTACAGGTTGTTCTGCCAAATACTGGAAGACTGTCTGCACGGTGCCTCCTTAAAAAACCTCACGAGTAATTCTATGATGTCACACCCCTTTTTTTGTTTGTCAGACCAAAGTCCACTGACACGGCAGATTTAGCGAGGAGTTTGTCACTATGTACCTCCGGTTTCATTCTCTTACCGGCTGAAGCTCAGTGCCCTGTATCAAAAGCTGAGACACTTCTGCTCGCACGCGTCGCTGCGCGTAGCGTTTAGCTTGTTATGACGAAACGAATTATGAACCTAGTCGGCCTGGTACTGCTGGTAGTACCCGGGTGGGCTAGTCGCGTCTAAAAAGCGTTTCCAGACGTAGCGGGCCCTAGGTAAAACAACCTGGGGCTTTTTTATTTATAAAAATCGAGAAAATATCTATCAGAACGGGGATAACGATGAGTAGCAAGGAGCAATCACCGGACGCGGCGCCTCCTCCCAAAAGGATGAGTGGGGCTGGGGCAGTGGTCGCTACCCTGGAACGCCTGGGGGTGACCGATGTTTTCGGTTTACCAGGCGGGGCTATCATGCCGGTATTCGATGCGCTCTATGACTCGCAGATCAACCAGATCCTAGTGCGTCACGAACAAGCCGCGGGACATGCGGCGGAAGGTTATGCACTTTCAAGCGGGAAAACTGGAGTGGCAATCGTAACCTCGGGACCGGGGGCAACCAACCTGATGACCGCCTTGGCGGACGCCCATATGGATTCGGTGCCGTTGGTAGCGATTTCGGGACAGGTATCTGCCAGTGCAATCGGTACTGACGCCTTCCAGGAATCCGATGTGGTAGGAGTGTCGATGCCGATTACCAAACACAACTTCTTGGTAACCGAGCCGGAAGAGATCCCCTCCACCATCGCTAAGGCTTTCCATTTGGCCTCTACCGGGCGTAAAGGGCCGGTTCTGGTCGATATCGCCAAAAACGCCCAAAATGGTCAGTTCGATTTTTCTTGGCCGGTAAAAGTGGAATTGCCCGGATATAAGGTGCCGAGCAAACCGCATGCCAAGCAACTAAAAGCGGCCGCGAAACTGATGGCACAAGCAGAACGGCCCGTCCTCTATGTGGGCGGGGGAGCGTTGGCCGCCGAGGCGACGGCAGAGCTAAAGGAACTGGTAGAAGTAACCGATTTTCCGGTGGTACTCACTTTGACCGCCCAAGGCGCGTTCCCGTCCTCGGATCCGCATTGCCTGGGGATGCCGGGAATGCACGGTTCAGTGCCGGCGGTGACTGCGCTGCAGCGCGCCGACGTGATGGTGGCGCTAGGAACGCGTTTTGATGACCGGGTAACTGGCCGTCTGGATGCTTTCGCTCCCGATGCCAAAGTGATTCACGCCGATATTGACCCCGCGGAAATCTCGAAGAACCGAGTAGCGGATGTGCCGATTGTGGGAGATCTGCGGCAGACCCTACAGGGACTACTGCCGAAAGTTAAAGCGGAAATGCAGCGTAACCCGCGTGACATTTCCGGTTGGAAGCACCATTTGGATTACATCTGTGAGCGTTACCCGCTTGCCTATGATGAACCCGATGACGGACTCCTCCCCGCCCAATATGTGGTTAAACGTATCGGGGAAATGGTTGGTAAGGACGCTATTTATTGCACTGGCGTGGGACAACATCAAATGTGGTCGCAGCAATTCTTACCGCACGAGAACCCCCGCGGCTTCCTCACTTCTGCTGGTTTGGGCACCATGGGGGTGGCGATTCCCGAGGCGATCGGGGCGAAAGTAGCTAACCCCCAGGCTCAGGTATGGGCGATTGATGGGGATGGTTGTTTCCAGATGACCAATCAAGAGCTCGCGGTCGCTACCTTAGAGAAGCTGCCGATCAAAGTGGCGATTATTAACAACTCGGTACTGGGCATGGTGCATCAGTGGCAGGAGTTATTCTTTGACGCGCGTTTTTCTAACACTTTGCTGCACGATGGCGAAGGCGGTCGGGATATTCCCGACTTTGTGAAACTGGCGGAAGCCTATGGAGCCCTGGGGTTGCGTGCCCGCACTAAGGAAGAAGTTGACCAGGTAATCGCGCTGGCGATGGAAACCAATGATCGTCCGGTAGTGATCGATTTTCGAGTCTCTACCGATTCCCAAGTCTGGCCGATGGTACCGGCAGGGGAATCCAATAACAACGTGATCTACGCAGCCGGGCAGGGTCCGGTCTGGGAAAGTGAGGACTGATCGTGAATAGCAATCGCCATACTCTTTCCATTCTGGTGGAAAACAAGCCCGGCGTCCTCGCTAGGGTAGCTGCTTTGTTTACCAGGCGAGCCTTCAATATTCATTCCCTGGCGGTGGGGGAAACCGAAGAACCATCGATTTCCCGGATGACCGTGCAGGTAGATGCGGAGGATTTGCCTTTTGAGCAGGTAACTAAACAGCTAAATAAACTGGTAAACGTGTTGAAAGTGGTAGAGCTTCATCCCCAAGACTCAGTTACCCGCAAGTTTGTGTTGTTCAAGGTGCAGGCTAACGCCGAAAACCGTTCCCAGGTGCTGCAGATCGTGGATTTGTTCCGTGCCTCGGTAATAGATGTTCACCGCGACTCCCTGGTGATTCAGGCTGCCGGGGTGCAATCAAAACTGGAGGCGCTGATGGAGACGTTAGAGCCTTATGGAATCAACGAAATCGTGCAATCGGGGGCGGTCGCCATTGGCCGTGGCCCGCGTTCAATCACAGATCAATTAAAGGAGAAGTAACAATGGCTGAAATCTTTTACGACACTGACGCGGATATGGCCGCACTTTCGGGCAAGAAGGTTGCCATTATCGGTTACGGCTCGCAAGGTCACGCCCACGCCCTGAACCTGCGCGATAGCGGGGTGGAGGTAGTCGTGGGGCTCCGGGAAGGCTCGTCCTCGGTAGCTAAAGCTAAAGAGCAAGGGCTAGAGGTCAAATCAATCGAGGAAGCTAGCGCCGAGGGCGATATCGTCATGGTGCTAGCTCCTGACCAGGTGCAACGCACGGTTTATGCCGAGAAAATTGCCCCGAATCTAAAACCGGATGCCGCGATTTTCTTTGCCCACGGTTTTAACATCCGTTTCGGTTATATTCAGCCGGGTGCCGGTCATGATGTGTGCATGGTAGCCCCTAAAGGGCCTGGTCACAAGGTACGTGCCTCCTATGAGGCAGGATATGGCACCCCGGCGGTTATCGCGGTGGAACAGGATGAAACCGGCAACGCCTGGCAGGTAACGAAAGCCTATGCGAAAGCCCTGGGAGCTACTCGGGCAGGAGTAATCAAAACTACCTTTACCGAGGAAACCGAAACCGATCTTTTCGGCGAACAAGCAGTACTCTGTGGCGGGGTATCGCACCTGATCCAAGCGGGTTTTGATACTTTGACCGAGGCTGGTTACCAGCCGGAGATCGCCTATTTCGAGGTTTGCCACGAAATGAAACAGATCGTGGATCTAATCAACGAAGGTGGAATTACCAAGCAGCGCTGGTCATGTTCAGACACCGCCGAATATGGCGACTATGTGTCTGGTCCGCGAGTGATTACCGAACAAACTCGCGAGGCTATGCGCGGTATTTTGTCTGATATTCGCGATGGTTCTTTCGCCAGACGTTTCATCAATGATCAAGACCACGGAGCTCAGGAGTTCAAACAGATGCGTGCAGCAGAAGAAGCCCACCCCATCGAGAAAGTAGGGCGCGAACTACGTGCCATGTTCTCGTGGAATCAAAGTGACGATGACTACCAGGAAGGTCACGCCCAGCGCTAACCGGGTATTTAGCCTAGTCACCACAGTAGTAACTATTGTGGCCGGTTCCCGAAAAGATGTGAGCCAATGGGTTATCTGCTGCTATCAGAATCGGACACATTGTCTTTCGGTAGGTTGTAAGTAATCCTTGTTTGTGACAGTGATATGGGCAGACCCTTGTGAAGTTATTTTGCTCCGTTATTCCCGAGCGAAGCAAGGCTCACCGGGGTCCCCCGAACACTTTTCGGGGATCGGCAAACGGTAGCGTTGAGGAAGGTTAGTAAGAACTATGGAGAAAACCATTAAACTCGCGGTTATCCCCGGGGACGGGATTGGTAGAGAGGTAGTGGCCGAAGGCCTAAAGGTCATGGACGCTGCCTTGGCTGATAGCGGGATTGCAGTTGATAAAACTGAATTCAACCTGGGGGCTGCTCGCTATCGGGAAACCCGGGAGATCCTGCCGGATGCCGAGCTGGAAAGCATTAAGAACCACGACGTGATTTTGTTGGGGGCAGTAGGTGATCCCTCGGTTCCCTCCGGAGTACTCGAGCGAGGCTTACTACTAAAGCTGCGTTTTAGCCTGGATCACTATGTGAATTTGCGGCCCGCCCACTACTACCGGGGAGTCCCTACTCCGCTGGCGAATCCCGGCGAGATTGATTTTCTGGTGGTGCGGGAAGGAACTGAAGGCTTGTACTGCGGAAATGGCGGGGCTATTCGGGTGGGTACCGATCAAGAAATCGCCACCGAAGTTTCCGTCAATACTGCTTTTGGAGTCGAGCGGGTGGTGCGTTTTGCGTTTGCGCAGGCCGCCAAGCGGCGTCGGCATGTAACCCTAGTGCATAAGCACAATGTGTTGGTTAACGCCGGACACCTGTGGCGGCGTCTGGTGGAGCGGGTCGCGGAAGAATACCCGGAGGTGACTTGGGATTATGCGCATGTAGATGCCGCTACTATCTACCTGGTGCAGGATCCGGGACGCTTTGATGTGATCGTCACCGACAACCTGTTTGGCGATATTTTGACTGATGAAGCGGGCGCGATTACCGGAGGGATTGGGCTGGCGGCCTCAGGAAATATCAATCCGGATCGCACCTTCCCCTCTATGTTTGAGCCGGTACATGGCTCGGCACCCGATATCGCTGGTAAAGGAATCGCTGATCCCACGGCCACGATTTCTTCGGTAGCGATGCTGCTAGAAAACGAGGGCGCGGTGCAGGCTGCAGATAATATTCGCGCCGCGATCGCTGCCGATATGGAGGAACGCGCCCTCGCCGCGGAGCAAGGTAACCCCTTGCAACGCAGCACCAGCCAGATCGGGGACGCGATTGCTGCCCGCCTCTAGGAGAAACGGATAATCGCTACTGACCGCGAGAAATGTAAAGACGTGGCCACCCAGTGACCTAGAAACCAAGTTTAGGAACAAAAAATAGGCTCCCAGGAGCCGGAAAGAACACAATCATGAGCGAAAATGGTTTAACCCATGTGCCAACTAAGTTAGAGGCGGCATCACAGGTTCCGCTGCCGAGCGCGGATGAGTTGGCGGGACGCTTTACTTTGCAGCCTAACCAGCACCCAGCAAGCGAGGAAGAATACCGCGAGATTATGGGTTCTTTGTCCTTTGGCAGAAAATTCGGCGATCATATGGCGGTTGCTGACTGGAAAGCCGGCGAAGGGTGGAGCAGGCACCGCGTCCAGGCATTCGAAAACTTGAGCCTCTCACCGGGAGCCGTGGTGTTCCATTACGGTCAAGAAGTTTTTGAGGGTCTAAAAGCTTATCGCCATAAAGATGGATCTATCTGGGCTTTCCGTCCTCGTTACAACGCCGCCCGCCTGAATGCGTCTGCGCGCCGCCTGGCTCTACCGGAAATTCCGGAAGAGGACTTTGTGGCTTCGGTAGTAGACCTGGTGCGCGCCGATAAACGCTGGGTGCCCACTGCCCCCAACACTTCCCTCTATGTGCGTCCCTTCATGATCGGAACTGAGCCCTACCTGGGAGTGCATTCTGCCAGTGAAGTTAAATACCTGGTGATCGGTTCTCCGTCTGGCTCCTATTTCTCAGGTGGGGAAGCCAAAGGGGTGTCCATTTGGGTTGACCGCCACTACCACCGGGCGGGGCCAGGCGGAACTGGGGAAGCTAAATGCGGAGGCAACTATGCGGCCTCGCTAATGCCCCAAAACATGGCAGCCGAAAAAGGGTATGAGCAGGTCTGTTTCTTGGATACCACCCACACCAACCTGGAAGAACTGGGCGGTATGAACGTGTTTGTGGTGCGCAGGGATGGTTCGGTACATACCCCGCGTCTAACCGGCGTAATTCTAGAGGGCGGGACTCGTTCGGCGATCTGCCGTCTGCTGCGCGATAGTGGCACCCCGGTTTTCGAACGCGATATTTCTCTAGAATCGCTGGTAGAAGATATTCGCTCGGGTGAAGTGAGTGAAGTATTTGCCTGCGGAACCGCCGCGGTAGTAACCCCGATCGGCAGGCTGGGCTCCGATGATTTCGAAGTGGAAGTACCTTGCGGGCCGGTCACCGCCAGTATTCATCAGCGCCTGGTAGATATCCAAAACGGAGAAGCGCCCGATCCTTACGGCTGGACTTATCACCTTTGTGACTAGCGGTGCTGAGGACGCGGGCGGAAAAATCTGCAGCGCTCGCGTTTTAGGGGCGCGGGCCGGGATTCTAGCTCGCGCGTCCTCGTCCTTGTAACCGCACCCCCGCAACCAGAGACAATTAGTTTGGGAGAGAAAATGGCTTATCCGCTTCGTTCAAGAACTTCGACTGCCGGCCGCAATATGGCGGGCGCACGCTCACTGTGGCGGGCAACCGGCATGAGTGACAGTGATTTTGGGAAACCGATTATCGCCATTGCCAACTCCTTTACCCAGTTTGTGCCCGGTCACGTACACCTAAATCAGGTATCCCCGCTGGTGGCGGAGGCTATTAAAGCTGCGGGCGGGGTGGCGAAAGAGTTCAACACCATCGCCATTGATGACGGGATCGCCATGGGGCACCAGGGGATGCTCTACTCTTTGCCCAGTCGAGAAATCATCGCGGACAGCGTGGAATATATGGTGAACGCCCATTGCGCGGATGCCCTGGTTTGTATCTCTAACTGCGACAAAATCACCCCGGGAATGTTGATCGCCGCTATGCGGCTGAATATTCCTACGGTGTTTGTGTCTGGCGGCCCCATGGAGGCTGGGCGGGGTATCGACCCCGAAATGATTGTGGGGCCGTCCCAAAGCGGGCACGGCAACCTGATTACGGTCATGAATGCTACCGCTGACCAGAAGATTTCTGATCAACAGCTGACCGAGATTGAAAAGGCGGTCTGCCCCACCTGTGGTTCTTGTTCGGGAATGTTCACCGCTAACTCGATGAACTGCCTGACGGAGGCACTGGGGTTGGCGCTGCCCGGGAATGGTTCCACTCTGGCAACTCACGTTGCACGCCGCGAATTATTTACCCAGGCAGGCAAACTAATCGTGCAGCTGTGTCAGCGTTATTACCAGGAAGAAGAGGACGCGGTTTTGCCCCGGCAAATCGCTTCCCGCGAGG
>CAMYFZ010000019.1 GCA_947255165.1 uncultured Varibaculum sp. | reverse complement strand
GCCGCCACACAGAGAGGGGGTGTCTTGGCCCGGTACAACTAGCTATTCTGCCAGAACCTAGCAGGGAGTTTCCACTTTAGTAGCCCCCGATTAGGTATCTTTGAGCAGTTTCACACCGATTTAATCCCGGAGACAGCAAACTTACGAGGACGGCTAGCCGATTTTGCTGTTCCCCGCGCCTCTTCGGGTGGCAAGCGCGCCCTGCTATTTAAAAGAGCGAAGGAACTGCTTTACGGCGGCGCGGGCAGTGACCGGATCTAAATCGCGGGCGCTAGCCACAAAGGCCCCTCGCAAATGTTCGGGATCTTCCCGGTTGCGGGGAGTTTCAAAAGTGTGAACTTGTCCCCCGGCGACCCGCACTAGGTGGATTCCGGCGGCCACATCCCAAGGACGCATCGCAGTGCCAAAAGCCACCGCGGTATGTCCGGCGGCTACCTGCGCCAGATCTAAGGCCCCGGCTCCGGGGGAATGAACGGTAGCGTAGGCGTCGGCTAGCTGGCTGGCCATCTGCCAGGATTTTTCGACCCGGCGCGGATCTTTATCTCGGAAGGGAAAATACCCGGTGATGATGCCTTCGCTTTCGACGCGGGCATTATCGGCGCGCATCTTACTTGCCCGTTCCCCCTCATAAAGGGTTGCTTTCTGAGCATCCGCGACAAATAGTTCGTGGGTGTAGGGCACATAAATCGCCCCTGCGACCGCTTTCCCATCTAGCTCTACCCCAATAGAAGTGTTGAAATAGGCTACGCCGGAGGCAAAGTTCGCGGTGCCATCAATGGGGTCAACAATCCAACGCACCCGCCCGCCCAAGTTCTTTACGAGCTCTTTTGCTTCCGCCAGTTCGCCTGCTCCCGGAGCCTCCTCGCGCCGCTCGGGACGAGCTAGCTCCCAGGCGAATTCCTCGATCACCGTCGGCTCCAGCTTCTGGCGCCGCGATCCTGCCAGGCTGGCGCGCTGTACCTGCTCTAAAGTTAGCGTCCCGGCATTGGTAACTTTTTCTTTCTCGAGGACGTGCTCACCGGTTTCCTCCCCCAAGATCCGGGAGCCAGGTACTGCCCTTCCCAGCAGGTACTGCAAACGGGCCTCCACGTAGCGGTCATGAATGGTGACTGGATCGTGAATACCGGCTTTTAGGAACACCTCTAGGGGCGCCCGAAAGGCTTTGCGCAGGTAGACCCCAACCTGTTGCGCCGCCTCCCCCGCGACGATCATTAGCGCGTGGTCAAGGCTCATTCCCGAAGTGCTCATAGCTTCTATTATTACCCTCTTTAGGCTATTAGTCCTAGGAATCCGCGCTTGAGGTGGCGAACTCGCAGCCCAGGAGCGCCACTTTTGCCGGTTTAGTCGCCCGCTCGAGGTCGCTACTGGGATCTGCGGGATAGCGCAGGTAATCGGCGCGCTCTCCCGGTTCCAGGGCGCCTATTCCCAGATAGTCGCGGGCCCGCCAGGTAGCAAAATCAATAATTTCGCGAGGCAGTACCCCGCCGCGTTCCCACAGGGATAGTTCCCGTCCCAGGTCGCCGTGCGGTTGATAGCCGCCAGAATCGGTACCGGGCAGCAGCTGTACTCCGGCATCGTGCAGCATTGCAAAATGTTCGCGGCGCCCTTCCCACATTTTCTGCATAGTTTCCGCATACACCGGATATTTCTTCCCCGCCTGCGCCGCGAACTGGTTAAATAGTTCTACCTGCAGCAAAGTTGGAGTCACTGGAATCGCGCGCTGGGCACATTCTTGAGCCTGGTCGGCATCGATTCCGCTGCCATGCTCAATACAGTCAATCCCCGCTTCTAACAGCCCGGCGATCGCTTTATGGGAAAATGCGTGCGCCGTTACCCTCGCCCCTGCCTCATGAGCAGCCGCGATTCCTTCTTTCAAAATCTCGGTGGGCCACAGAGGATCTAAATCTGAATCTGCGCCGTTGGAGCGGTCGATCCAGTCGGCCACGATTTTTACCCAGCCGTCACTTTTTTGCGCTTGGCTCGCCATCACCTGCGGTAAATCACTCAGGTTCTCTATATCTATAGGCAGCAGCCGCATATAGCGTTTGGGGCGGGCAATATGGCGTCCACAGCGAATAATCGGCGGCAAAGCAGGGTTCCCTAAAATCCCGGGAGCATATTCCAGGTTTCCGCAGTCGCGAATCGCTAAAATTCCGCAGCTACGATCCGCCTCGGCCTGCGCTAAAGCTTCTTGCGGGGTGGCCAGCTGTCCTACTGCCGCAAAACCAATATGGCAATGCACATCGCAAAATCCGGGCAGGAAATACTCTCCGCCTACGCTGTCATCTGCTTCAAATGCCCCAAAATGTCCGTCCTCGGTAATCGGCAAATGCCCCCGCACCCAGCGGGGAGCCTGGTTAGCTTGCTCGCGGTAATAAAAATTTCCGCTCAGCTGTTTCATCGCTGACCCAGCATTCGTTTCAAGTCATCGGGCAGGTCATCCAAGGTGGGGGCAGCGGCCGGGGCCTCGGGTTGCGTAGCTCCCATCCCAAAGGCACTGCCGGCAGCGGCAGCCGGTGCCGTCTCCTCGCCTTTAGCGGCTTGCTGAGCCTCCCACTGTTTTTGTTTCGCGGGGTTGCCAAACTTGCGGCGAGTCTTCTTCCCCGCCCTGCGCTGCTTCTTGGTGGCGCCTCCGCGTCCTCCGGGCATCCCCGGCATGGAGGGCATTCCGGGCATGCCTCCCCCATTTGACATCCGCTTCATCATTTTTGCTGCCTGGGTAAACCGCTCTACCAGCCCATTTATCTCGGTAACGGTGGTACCGGAACCGCGAGCAATCCGGGCGCGGCGCGAACCATTCAGCAAAGAAAGATCGTCGCGCTCTGCCGGGGTCATGGAGTTCACGATGGCTTCAATCCGGTCAATGCTCTTTTCGTCAAAGGCATCCAATTGGTCACGGTACTGATTCATGCCGGGAAGCATTCCCATCAGTTTCTTCATCGACCCCATTTTGCGCAGCTGCTGCAACTGCGCCATAAAGTCAGTGAGGGTGAACTGCCCTTTCTGCATCTTGCGGGCCAGCTCTTCGGCTTCTTTTTGGTCATAGGTTTTTTGCGCCTGCTCAATCAAGGTGAGCATATCGCCCATATCCAGGATGCGTCCGGCCATCCGTTCGGCATGGAATCGTTCGAAATCACCCAAGTTTTCGCCGGTAGAGGCAAAAAGAATCGGTTGCCCGGTTACCCCGCGCACAGAAAGCGCGGCCCCGCCGCGGGCGTCACCGTCGAGTTTGGAGAGCACTACCCCGGTAAAGCCCACCCCGTCACGGAAGGCAATCGAAGTTTGCACTGCGTCCTGGCCCACCATAGCGTCTAGGACGAATAGAATCTCGTGAGGGTTAACCGCATCGCGAATATCGCGCGCCTGGCGCATCATTTCTTCGTCAACACCGAGACGGCCAGCGGTGTCGACAATAATTACGTCGTAGCCTTCGGTAATCGCCAGGTTCAGCCCCGAACGTGCTACCTCGACCGGATCACCGTGCCCATCACCAGATTCGGGAGCGTGAATATCTACCCCGGCCTTTTCGGCAACGATCTTTAGCTGGGTAACCGCACCCGGACGCTGCAGGTCACAGGCAGCGAGCAAGACGCGCTTACCCTCTTCTTCCCGCAGCCACTTGCCGAGTTTCCCAGCCAAAGTGGTTTTACCAGCACCTTGCAGACCGGCCAACATGAACACGGAAGGCCCGCGCTTAGCGTAGTTCAGTTCCCGGGTCTCGCCCCCCAAGACCTCCACCAGTTCGTCATGAACAATTTTGACTACCTGTTGGCCGGGATTAAGGGCTTTCGAACGCGCCGCCCCATAGGCTTTTTGCCGCACCGTCTTGGTGAACTGGCGGACTACCGGCAGCGCTACGTCGGCCTCTAGCAGGGCGCGTCGAATTTCGGAGACGGTAGCGTCAACATCCGCCTCGGTCAGCAGGCCTTTAGAGCGTAGACGCTTAAAGGAGTCGGCTAGGCGATCAGACAGGCTATTGAACAAAGTGGTTTCCTCCTGGAAATAGTTTCGCCGTCTAGTTTACTTTAGGAGCGCGTCTACGAAGTCTTCGGGTACGAAAGGCGCCAAATCGTCTGGCCCTTCCCCTAGCCCCACCAATTTGACCGGCACCGCTAGTTCGCGTTGTACGCTTACTACGATTCCGCCCCGGGCTGTCCCGTCGAGTTTGGTGAGCACGATGCCGCTAACCTCTACTACTTCGGAGAACACTTTTGCCTGTTGCATCCCGTTTTGCCCGGTAGTGGCATCTAGGACTAACAGGGTCTCAGTCACCGGAGCGCTCTTTTCGATCACCCGTTTGACCTTACCGAGCTCGTCCATCAAACCGGCTTTATTCTGCAGGCGTCCCGCGGTATCTACTAACACCACATCTAGCTCTTTATCTTGGGCATATTTGACCGCATCGAAGGCTACCGAAGCCGGATCGGCACCCTCTTTATCGGAGCGGACCACTTCCACCCCTACCCGGTTTCCCCAGGTTTCTAGCTGGTCAGCGGCGGCGGCCCGGAACGTATCGGCGGCTCCTAGCACTACCGATTTGTTTTCCGCCACCAAAATGCGGGCGATCTTGCCTACGGTGGTGGTTTTCCCGGTGCCATTTACTCCCACGGCGAGGACGATCCCCGGTTTTTTGCCATCGGCCTGCTCTAGGTTTAGGCTGCGATCCAAATCCGGGTTTACCAGCTCAATCAGTTTCGCACGCAAAATTTCTCGAATCTTATCCGGATCGGAAGTCCCCAGCACTTTCGCCTGGGTACGCAGTTCCTCCATCAGCTCATCGGTGGCGGCGATCCCTAAGTCTGCCAGCAGCAAAGTGTCTTCTATTTCTTCCCAATCTTCTGCGCTCAGGTCGCCGCGACCGAGCACTCCCAGCAGCATTTTGCCGAATGATCCTGATTTCGCCAGCCGGGAACGCAGACGCTGCATCCGTCCTTGGGCTGGTTCTGGGGTTTCGAGGGCGGCCTCAGTGCTTTCCGGTTCCGCTGCTACCGGCTGCGCTTCTTCCACGGCGGGAGCTTCGCTCGATTTCTCGGCGACTTCAGCCGCTTCCGCTGCTACCGATTCCGCAAGCTCTGGTGCCTTAGCTGCCACCTCTTCCGGTTCCGCAGCCACTGATTGCGGCTCTACCTCTTGCGGCTCTGCAGGCTCCGCAACCGCGGCCTCTTTTGCAGCCTCTTTATCAGCGGTTTCAGTTTCTTTAACCGGTTCAGCTGCTTTAGGCTCCGGCTCCGTAGCTACGGGGGTCTCTTCTGGCTCGCCCGCTGCACTGGGAGTAGCTTCCAATTGCTTTGCTTTGGAAGGCTCCAGCTGTTTTTTCGCTTTCGCGGAGCGCACCGCTAAAGTACCACCGGTTCCGACTACCGCCAGAACCAGTACTATGACCACAATTCCCAAGGGTGAAAAAAGAAAATCCATAACTACATTGTCACCCATATAAACGCTCAGGTCATATTAGCAAGATCTCTAAAGCCCAATCCTGCTGTTTAAACCGGTAACTAAGTTCTTAATCGGTGTGTACGCGTTGCCAAGAAACCTTATCTACCTGGAAATTCTCCTCGGCAGCCAAATCTTTCTTGTCCTGGCAAGTCTCAATTTCCGCGCCGTCAGGCTTGAATTTGCGCGCCCAGCGACGGATCGGCCTAGCCTGATCCGGGCTATCCGGCGCTTTCCCGGTTCCCAAGTTACTGTTTTCGGAAGCCGATTCCGGTTGCGGACTTGGCAAGTTGGGCGCAGGAGTCACCTTTTCCGGGGCTAATTTGGGTAGGTAACTGGTAGCATCTTCGGGGTCTTTCTCAATCGACACCGCCGCAAGTTTAGGAGGACGCCGCCGTTGTGCGGGAGCAAAAGTAGGAGGAAGTTGTCCCGGGTTAACCTGGTCATTCGCTGTCGGAAAGCCCGCCGTTTTCTCTGTCCGCGAGGATTCCTTTTCTGCACGGCGCGAACGAAACGCCCCCACTTCTTCTCCCCACATCTGTCCGGCGGCAGTACGCAAATTCTCCACTTCTGCAAGTGGGTTAGCGGAATCACCAGGGGAGGCTTCTGCTAATAAAGCATCCAAGCGAACCCGCTCCCCGTGATGGTTGTTCCGGGAACGATACTCGTTTTCTTGCCAGGAGTCTGCGGACTCGCGGATCCATTCGCGAATCCCACCTCCAGGACGGCGGGTACGAACCATTACCGCCACCACTAGCACCCCTATCAATACAGCGATGCCAATGCCCACGAATAGCAAGATCAACGGTTCAGTCACGTTTCTATTATGCCTAGAGTTAAGGAATTTACCGATCTGGGTTATTGACCGATACCAAACTGTTACCAGAATTGGGTGTGATCTTAGCTATCTACCGGTTCCACCCGCTGGGAAATCACCCGCGAAACCCCGTCACGCATAGTGACCCCGTAGAGCACATCGGCTACTTCCATAGTCCGTTTTTGGTGGGTAATTACAATCATTTGGCTAACTTCGCGCAGCTGCTTAAATAGCTCCAGCATCCGGGAAAGATTCAAATCGTCGAGGGCAGCCTCAACCTCATCCAAAATATAGAAGGGTGAAGGGCGGGCTTTGAAAATCGCGATTAAAAAGGCCAAAGCCGCTAGGGAGCGCTCCCCACCAGAAAGTAGCGACAGACGCTGCACGTTTTTCCCGGCAGGCCGGGCATTGACCTCAACCCCGGTAGTGAGCATATCGCTGCTATCAGTTAGTTTGAGAGACCCAGTTCCACCCGGGAACAGCCGGGCAAAGACTTCCTGGAACTCTCGGGAAATATCCGCGAATGCCTGCTCAAATGCTTCTTTTACCCGGTCATCTACTTCCCGCACCACTACTAGCAGATCCGCTTTCGAGGTACGAAGATCTTTTAGCTGTCCCATTAAAAACTCGAAGCGCTTTTCCAGGGCGCTATGTTCCTCCAAGGCCAGCGGATTTACCTTCCCCAGCCGCGAGATCGCCCGATTTGCTTTTTCTAGCAGCGCGCTCTGTTCGGCGCGATCATAGGGACGCCAGCGTCCTTCCTCTTGCTCTGTTGCGCTTTCCTCACTGGTAGCTTCGGTTTCGACCTCCTCTTCGCCTGCGCGACGAGCAGCCTCATTCTCAGCTGCATTTGCCTCAGCTACAACCTCTTCTTGAGCGTTCTCTGCCCGCTGCGCCAGCAGATCGGGGTCGGGAACTAGCTGTTGCGGACCAAAGGAAGCGATCAGCTCGGACTCGGAAAGGGCGTAACGTTCTTGCGCTTGCGCGGTGAGCTGTTCGCAGCGCACTCGATACTCGGCAGCCGCCACCTCATCGCGGCGAGAAAGATCATTAAGTTCAGCTAGCTCTTTATTTAACCGCTCAATTTCAGTGCGCAGCTGCCCCGCAGCCTGCGAGGATGCTTCCCGGGCGGCATCGGCGCTTTCCCGCCAAGTTTTGGCTACTTGCGCCACTTGCGCTCCCTGGCGCGCGAAAATCTCGCACCAGGAGGCAACCTGCAACATTCTTTGCGCGTCCCGAGCATGTTTGATTTCCCGCTGTTTGCTGGCAGCTAGACGCAATTGGAAGCGTTCCAAAGATTTAACTTCTCCCTGGAAGCGTTCGCGCAAATTAGTGGTGATCTGGGTGGCGGCCGCCAGTGCCAGATGAGCTTCCGCCGCTTTTTCCCGCGCCGCCAAATCTGCGGCACGGGCTTGCTCTAAAGCTTGTTCCACATCTTCTAAGGGAGATAAATCTTCGCTGCCGTTAAATTCGCTGCGAGCCTTTTCAGCATCCGCAACCTGCTGGCTGCAGGCAGCCATATCCGCCTGAGCCTGCGCTACCTCGGCAGCGGCTCGTTTTCCTTCGCTCTCGGCTCCGCTAACTGCCGCTTCTAGGAGTGCTCTTTCTTGAGCCCTCTCCGCCGCCTTAGCATCGGCTGCCCGCAAAGTTTTCAGGGCCTGTGCACTAGCTGCCGCCGCCTGCGAAAGTTCCTGGGTACTCGCCTGAACCTGAGAGCGGGCTTGCTCGGTCTGCTCCTGAGCTTGCGCGGCGGCCTGGCGCGCTAAGCGGAGTTGCCGCTCCACCTGGATGCGGTTAACTCCTCCGCTGCCGGTGCTCCCTAAATATTTACTGATTACGGTGCCGTCTGCTACCCCCACTCGCGCCTGGGGAATTTTTGCGACCAGGGCGCGGGCAGCAGTTAAATCTTCGGTCAAATAACTATCTGCTAGTAATGCTTTTAATACCGGGTGTAGATCGCGAGGTGCTTGCACTGCCGCCAGCGCCGTCATCGGGTTTTCGGCGCCCGCGGCTTCCGGCTCGGTTAGGGGCATCTTTTCTTGCTCGAGGGCGCTCCCTAGTACCCAACTAACCGTCCCTTTACTTTCTTTAGCGGCATTCAATCCCGCCTCTACCTGGGAAGCATCTACTATTAGGGCGCTGCCGCCTACTCCCAGCAGTGCGGCGATCGCTTTCTCCCAGTGATCAGCAACGCTGATTATAGAAGCCAACTCCCCCTCCGGCTGGGCTGCCTGGGCAAATGCACTTTGAGCCTCACTCGAGGAGGCTGCCAAGACCTGACGGAGATTGGTGGCACTTTCGGCGGCCGCCACCGCTTTTGCTTCGCTTTCGCGCAGCTGGTCACGCGCTTTTTCTAACTGGGTGCGCACCTCATTCTCGGCTGCTGCCAACTCTCGGTAACGGCTGGCTGCATCCGTTCCCGCATCGACGGTTTCCTCCCGGTAAGCCGCCTGTTCCGTCCGGGCGGCCGACAGTTTTTCCTGCGCTGTCTCAGCCGCATTTTCTGCCCGCTGCAGCCGCGAGCGCGCTGCCTCGAGCCGGGCCTTAGCGGTCTCTATTTCTTGCTCTAGCCGGGTTATCTTTTTGGTTTTCTGCTGCGCATCCTCCCGTAAATCCTGGGCCCGGCGAGCTAGTTCCCCTACTTTCCGGGTGGTTTCTTCCTGCGCTGCCTGCCTAGCATCGCACTGTTTTCGCCGCGCCAAGGTTTCTTCATCCTTAGCTGCTAGTTCATTTCTAAGGCGCGCTAAATGCTTTTGCCGCTCCTCAATGCTAGGACCAGCCGGCACCGGTTCTGGCTTCGCCAGGGAAGCGGCCCGCTCATTCGCCAGCGCTTCTAAAGCACGCAAACGCTCAGTAATGGTGGTGAGTTGCTGCCACAGATTAGCGGCGCGGCCCCCCAAATCGTTATGCGCCGCATCTGCGTTTAACTGCTGCAATTTTTCACGCTGTTTAGCTAGTTGGGTCTCTAGCTCTTCGCGCCTGCCAGCCAGCTCTTGCTCGCTTTCCCGGTAACGCGATAGCTGGGAGCGCAGCTGTTGCAGGTCGTCGGCTAGAATCCGGCATCCGGCGTCCCGAGCCTGCGCCTGCAAAACTGCGGCTCGTCTGGCGGTTTTAGCTTGCCGCGCTAGGGGTCCCAACTGTTTTTGAATCTCTTGGGTGAGATCAGATAGTCGGGCCAGTTTTTCTTCCAATCCATCGAGTTTACGCAGCGCGCGTTCCTTGCGACGCTGGTGTTTAAGTACCCCCGCGGCCTCTTCAATCAGGGCTCGTCGCTGGGAAGGATCCGCTGAAAGCACCTGATCGAGCTTGCCCTGCCCGATAATCACGTGCATATTGCGTCCCATCCCGGTGTCAGAAAGCAGCTCTTGGATATCTAACAGCCGGCAGGGGGTACCGTTAATCGCGTACTCGGATCCGCCCTGACGAAACAGGGTACGAGAAATTGTGACTTCCGAATAGTCAATCGGCAGCTCACCGTTGGTGTTGTCAATGGTAAGCGCTACTTCGGCTCGCCCCAGGGAAGCGCGCGAACTGGTGCCCGCAAAAATAACATCCGCCATGGATCCCCCACGCAGATTCTTGGCACCCTGCTCACCCATCACCCAGGCGAGGGCATCGACAATATTGGATTTACCAGATCCGTTGGGACCGACTACACAGATAATCCCGGGAGTAAATTGCAAAGTAGTGGCGCTGGCGAAAGATTTGAATCCTCGCAGCGTCAACGACTTTACATACATCTAGTTGCTCCCGCTATTAGGAGGCATCCGGGAACCAAATCTTAATCTCGCGAGCAGCTGAGGCGGTTGAATCCGATGCATGCACCAGGTTCTGAATCTCTCCGGAATCATAGTCACGTCCAAAATCTCCGCGAATAGTTCCGGGGGCGGCTTCTGTGGGATTAGTGGTTCCTACCAGGGAACGCACCCCTTCCACTACCCGGGTACCTTCGACAACCACGGCTACGATTTTTCCGCTCTGCATGTAATCAACCATGGATTCAAAGAAGTGCTTATTTCGATGCTCTTCATAGTGATCATGCAGTTCCTCGTCGGCTGCTTCTGCCACTCGCAAAGCCACGATCGCGTAACCTTTTTGCTCAATGCGCGCCAAAATTTTGCCGACCAGCCCGCGACTATATCCATCCGGTTTAACCAGCAATAAAGTGTATTCCTTATTCGGATCTAGCTTGAGTTCGCTCATTACCGCTTCCTTCCTTCCTTTTCCCGCTCTTATCCCCGGGAATTACTCTTTTAAGGATACCGGCAAAGGCCCGACCCCAATTCGTTTTATCAACTCTGCCGATGCCTCTGCAGAGGCTAGGCCATCCGGCTGCGCTGCGGCCTTCGGAAAATCGCTGGTTCGCGCCTCACCTAGCGGATTAGTGGGGGCAGGAGGGGGCGGCGGAACATTTGCTGAGGTGGCAGATTTTCTGGCTGCAGCTACTTTTTCCGCATTTTCTTGACTGAGCGCGGCAGCTTCACGCAACTGCACCACTGCTTCGGGCTCTGCCGCCTTATCAGTAGTTATTTCCGGCGGCCAATCCCCGCTAGGCTCACTGAGCTCTGCCTCCACCGCGTCTAGAGCCTTGAGAGATTCCCCTCCGCTAGCGGCAATACGCAACTCATCGCCCGGTTTTACTTTCAATCCCATAAGCGCGAGGACGCTGCCGGCATCTACCTGGTTAATAGTCACCTGAGCATCAAAACCAGTAGCAATCCGAGCTAAACGCGCTGCTGGACGCGCCGACAGCGGCTCTGAAGCCCCATAGGTAACCGTGCGGGGAGCTAGCGGATCCGGAGCGGGGGCAGGCGGCAAAATATCAGCCGCGTCCTCTTCTGGGAAAAACTGGGCAGCAGCGCTAATAGAGCGTAAGACTTCTGCCAGCTCGGCGCCTTGGGCGGCGGCTACTACTCCCGCGGCGGTGCCCTCCACAATTGGTCCGCGTCCTAGCCGCAGCGAACGCTCTCCTAAATCGGTGATTACCTGTTGACAAGCTAGGCGCGCGGCCCCGAAATCAGCCATCAAAACTAGGGAGTCCTGCTCAGACAGTTTCTCCATTACCGCCGAGACCTTATCGGTAACGATTTGCGCGGCAGTCCCTAATCCTTCATCGTGGCATCCGCACGGCTCGACTATAACTTCTGGAGCTAGGGTGGCTACCACTTCACACACCCCACGTGCCAAAGTCTGTGATTGCGAAACAATGATAAAAGCAGTTTTCGGGTGCACGATACTTCCTCCCAGGTACAGATATCTCCTCTAGGTTATCGCGCGGACGGGCGCTACTTAAACCATTAGGAGATTATCGTGGTTGTCAGTTCTTTTAGTCGAATAGTAGCCGCAAAACCGGCTCTTCAAACAGCGCGGACTAATCGGCGTCTAGGTCTTTGGCGACCAGTTCCGCAATCACCGCGACTGCCTCCTTGTTTTCGCTCTCTACGGTTACCTCGGCACCGCATTCGGCACCCAAGGTCATGATCAACAACATGGAGGAGGCAGCTACCGGTTCTTCTCCGGCGATTCCGATAGTAATTTCCTCCTCAAACTCGGCAGCTTTTTCCGCGATAATCGAGGCCGGACGGGCATGCAATCCCACGGAGGATCCTACTTTCACAGTTTTTGAAGCCATGGCTTTACCCTTCCTTATTTACACTTATGCCTTAGCTACCGTCGCTTGCTTACGGCGCATTTTGGCGAAAGTGACCGCAGCCGCTGCCACTGCCACCCCCGCTACCAGGGCGATAAGCGCCCCCAAAATATTGGTGTAGGCAAATAGCACGAAGATTCCCCCGTGCGGAGCCCGGCACCCCACCCCGAACGCCATGGCGATAGCGCCAGTTACCGCGCCGCCTGCCATTATAGAGGGGATTACCCGCAGGGGGTCGGCAGCAGCGAACGGTACCGCCCCCTCGGCAATAAAGGATAGTCCCAAGAGCCACGCGGCTTTACCGTTTTGCTGTTCTGCTGGCGAATATAGCCTGGGACGCAAAGTAGAAGACAGCGCCATCGCTAGGGGCGGCACCATTCCGGATAACATCACTGCCGCCATGAACTGATACGATCCATCGGTTGCTTGCGCCAACCCGGCGGTGCCTACCAGGTAAACAGCCTTATTAACCGGTCCTCCCAGATCGAAGCACATCATTAGACCGATAATGATCCCCAGCAAGATTGCAGAAGTGCCACCCATTGAGTTTAGCCAGGTTTGCAGGAAGCTCATCAAGGCCGCCAGTGGGTGCCCTATCAGCATCAGCATTAATAGCCCCATAAGTAGGGTGGTTATTAAGGGAACAATCGCTACCGGCATTAGCCCAGCTAACCAGCGAGGGCATTTCAGAGTGGAGAGAGCATTAGCAATAATCCCGGCGAGAATCCCGGTCACCAGGCCGCCGATGAAGCCGGCTCCAAGCGTCATAGAAATCGCCCCTCCGATAAAACCGGGAGCGATACCGGGACGTCCCGCCAGACCGTAGGAGATATATCCGGAAAGCGCAGGGACCAGGAAACTCATTCCGCTTTTGCCTAGGAAGACCAGCAGGGCACCCAAGTAAAGTGCCAAGCCGGAACGATTGGTAAGGATTCTACCTTCCCCGAAGGGGCCAGAATCTGGCAGGTTCCAGAGCGAGAAATTAAGGGAAATATCTTGAGCGGGGCCCTCCACGTCATAGCCGCCGATTAGATAACCCAACGCAACTAGCAAGCCCCCCGCAGCCAAAAAGGGGATCATATAGGAAACCCCCGCCATCACTGCCTTTTGGATACGACGCCCCCAACCTACGGTTTTTGTTTCCTTCCTAGGTTCCGCCGCGGTTACCGGGGCAGCCTTCACCTCTTTCTCTTTTGCCATTGCCTCCCGAATTAATTTCTGGGGATCATTTATAGCCGCGAGTGCTTCCCTATCGGCAGGTGCGGCTTTCGTGACGGGCGCAGTTTGCGCCGCGGGCACACTTTTAGGGGCAGCTACCGCGGGAGGCGCGACTACCCCCATAATGATGTCCGCTACCTTTTCGGCAGAATCTGCCGCCCGCAGGGCAGCCAAGAAGTTCTTATCGACTAATTTGCTCGCCAGTTTTTGCAGCAGCTTCAAATGCGCACGCTCTTGTCCTTCGCCGGCAGCAATCATGAAAACTAAATCCGCGGGGCCATCTTTGGCTCCGAAATCTACCGGTTCTTTTAGCCGCGCAAAGGCCAAGCTGTCTACCCGAACTGCCTGGGAGCGGCAGTGCGGAATAGCGATTCCTCCGAGCATTCCGGTGGTGGATTTGGCTTCTCGGGACATCAGGTCGTTGATTAAACCGTTTTGCTCGGCGCGCCCCGAAAAGGCAATTTTCGTAGCCAGTGCCGCAATCACGCTGTCTTTATCTGCCCCCAGAGGTTCGTCTAAACTCACCAGTTGCGGGATTATCAACTTTGCGTTTTCCATAGTTCTCCTGTTCGGGGTAGCGTTTACAGGCTATTTCTGCCAGTCGGCGAGCTGAAATCAGCATGTCAATTTCGTTGGGAGCAGCGAATTGAACGGTACTGGTGTGTCCGTATTTTTCCGCACCCAAAGCATGCAACACTAAGACTATCAATATCCCCAGGTGAGGAACGTCAATGCCCCCAGCAGAAACATTTTACGGAACTCCGGTAGTAAATGGTCTAGCTTACGGGCCAGTCGCCTGGGTTAGCCGTTTTGAAATTCCAGACATACCTGCCACTAAAATCCCGCTGGATCAACGGGAATCTGAAGCCGGGCGTTACCTTAAAGCGGCAAAAAACGTATTCGAGCGCCTGTTGGCTCGCTCGCAAGAAACCATAGGTACTGCCTCGGATATTTTAGCTGCCCAAGCGGAATTTTACCGCGACCCCGAATTCAAAAATATGGTGCTTCAGGCAATAAAGGGGGAGCCCCAGCTAGAACAAGTAACTAAAGAGCAGTGCGAAAACGCGGCACAAGCGATTTTGACCGCAGCAGATAGCGGAGATGCCCGCGCCAGGGCGCGGCGCGCCCTCGGGATTGATCGCTAATTTAATAACTGGGGTTAGTATCCGGCGGGAGCGGTACCAATCGAGAGGTATTGCCCCTCCCCCAGATCGACAATATCGCCTGCTTGTAGCACTACCGGTTTCGCGGGTTCAATCGGATAGATTTGCCCGCCGCGACGCAAGCGCGTTCCATTTACCGACTCCAAGTCCTTCAGCGAAGGATTACCCCCATCGTCGATATAAAGCAGGCAATGGGTACGAGAAATCTGTTTGGCCGGACTCGGCACGGTCATAGTTTGGGCTTGCGGATAGGTCGAAGTGGCCGCATCGGGGCGGCGCCCCACCACGATCGCGTCCTCTAAAATCATAGACTGCCCCTGCCCGGAAGTAACCGTATAACGTACCTCAGGTTGATATCCGCCTTGCTCGCCATATTGAGGCTGCATGCCGTATGGAGACTGCCCATAGTCGGCTTGCCCATACTGTTGCTGGTATTGCAGCTCTTCATAGCCGGGTTGTTGATAGCCAGGCTGTCCATATTCAGGCTGTCCATATCCGGGAGCTCCCTGAGGAGAATACCCCGGGTATTGGGGAGCCTGCGGTTGTTCACCATAGGGATTGGGGTAAGCGCCATTTGCCGCCTGACCATAGGGATCGGGATTTCCCGGCATGGGGACTCCGGATTCCGCTTGCGGGGCTCCATAGATCCCACTGGGCGGATAGCCTGCACTGGCATTACCCGACTGGTTCGGATAGTACTGGTAGGGATCGTTGCTCATAGTGTTTCCTCCATTACCAACCGGCAATTTTGCACTCTCCTATTGGCACCAGTCTACCCCAGGCGAGGTTTTTCCATCTAAGCTAACCGCAAAAACTTTTACGCACCATTTAGCCCCTTGCGGCTGGAGAGTTATTTTCGGTTCGGTCACCGTATGAGTGCCCGCGTCCTTTCCCCCTTGGAGCACCTGCACCTGGTAGGAGGCCGGAGTATCGCCTGCTCCCGGTTTCCAGCTTAAAGCTATCTGCCCATCTGCAGCCGGTTTCCCTTCCAAGGCGGTTACCGGGGATACTTCCGCGACGATTCCATCATCGGCGGAGGCGGTAATCAACGGTTCGCCAGAACTGGGTGCATTTTTAACCGCGCTAGTACCGGAATTGAAATAGTAGGCGACCCCGGCCGCAGTTCCGACTACCAGTACCAGCGCCCCGATTATTGCCAGTAGGGCTCGCCGCCAACCCAACCGAGAGGCAGGTAAGAGGGAACGCGAAAACGCCGCGCTAGAGTGACTCCCCACAATCAAAGGACTATCTGCCCGCGCCGCATCTGCTGAATCTGACGCTGGCTGCGAACCGGAGGCATCTTTGAGGCGAGTAACATCTGGATCGGTAGACACCTGGGCCAAGGTAGGATTAGCGCTGGCGATATCCATGTTAGTCACCGGATGATTTAGCTGCCTTTGCAGGTCTTGTAACACTTGCCCAAATTGGGCGGCACTTTCGGGACGATCCGCCGGATCTGGTTGCAGCGCCCAGGCCAGAATCTCGCGCAGGGGCGAGAACAACTGGGAAGCATCTAGAGGGGGAACGGAATGTAAAACCCGCTGGGTCAGTGCAGATGCCGAATTATCGCCCCCGGCTATCTCGAAGGGGCTGCGTCCAGTCAGCAGGGAATGCATAGTTGCCGCCAGGGAATAAATATCACTAGTCGCCTCGGCTAAAGAGTTCTCGTCGTGTTGTTCCGGGGGCGCCCAGGGTACTGATAGCCCTAAAACGTCGCGATGAGCCAGTGGCTTTCCCAGGGGCAAAGCTAAACCAAAATCAGACAGCACCGGGCTAGAAAACTCGGAGATCAGTATGTTTGCCGGTTTCACGTCCCGATGAGCTAGCCCGGCCCGATGCACAGTTTCCAGGGCTCCCGCCAGCCGAATCGTGATATCTAGGGATGCTTTCAGTGAAAGTGGATAGCGACGAACCCGCTGCGACAAGTTAGTCACCGGGCAATATTGCAAGACTAGATAGGGGCGACCATCGGGCAGTTTTCCGGTTTGCAGCAGGGAGATGATCGCCGGGTGAGCACAGGTGGCGGCCAGGGCTTCAGCCTCGGTCGCGAAAACTTGTCGCCCTTCCCGGCTGCCCAGTTCTCTAAGGACTTTGATTGCTACTTCGCGATGGGGGCTTTTCTGCTGATAGCGGTAAACATCGGCAAATCCACCTCTGCCCAGCAAAGACTGCACACTAAAACCCGGAATTTTAGGGGGTGTCTGGGTCATGGTCGTCCTCTTTCCGTAACCGAGTTTCATCTATTTTCCGGGGCGAGGGCGCCCGACGGGTATAGTCTAGCGTCTCCGAAGGTAAGGATGGGGGCACCGGCGGGATAGGCGGAGGCTCCGGCATTTTAGGAGGTGGTGGGGGTAAAGCTGAAGCAGCCGGCTTACCTAAGCGGGTCATGTCCTGTTCATCCGGGGCTAACTCCCCTAGCGGCGGATTCGGTGGCTGGGGCGCTTGCGCAACCTGGTGCGATTGCGGAGCTTGCGGTGGCTTTGGCGGCAGCGCCGGCTGTGGCACCAGGGGAGATTGTGGAGGTCGCGATGATGATGGGAGCGGCGGCCGGGAGGAGGCAGCCGGATTACCTAAGCGAGTTGCGTCCCTATTCCCCGCCGCAGGCTCGCTCGCCCGTGGCCTGGCAGATTGCGATGGTTTTGGCGGCAAGGGTAGCTGCGAGGAGCGAGCCGAATTTTTCAGGCGGGTAGCTTCGCTTGTCTCCGCTGGGCGAGAGGGAGGGCGCTCCCGATCCGCTTCCTCCCCTACCTTCCAGGCAAGTGTTCCCAGACGGGTTGCGTCTCGCGCCGGTTCCTCGCTTATGGAACCAGGCCCCTGAGCCAGGCGGGTGCCGTCACTAAATTCTACCCCCACCTGCGGAACTCCTACTTGTCCTAGGCGAGTGGCTTCCGAGAATGCCCCTGTATCCTCCACAGGTGCAATAGTTTCTTCACTGCGGCTCGGAGCCAAGGGGGTACGCAACTGTTGATATTCCTGCTGGGTTAGTCCCAAAGATAGGCTGGGTAAAGACAGCTCTTTGCGCGGAGTCAATAGTTTGTCTACCCCCGGAATTTTCTCCAGTTTTTGGGCAAAACTACTGCGAATAAAGCGGTTATAAAGCGAGGAGGGGCGAATCGCGGCTACCAGTGCTCTAGCTTTTCCAACCGCCATTTTCCAGGTGAGAGTTAGTTGTTTAACCAGCTGCCAGGCCCAATCGGAATCGATTTCATCATCTGTGCCCGGACTGTAATCCAGGTAATCAGCGATCCCTGCCAGTTCGCGTGCTCCCGACTGTAGCTTCGACTGAGTGATTCCCCCCAGGTAACTGTCGATTATCCAGGCGGCTTCTTGCCGGGTTGCCCCCGCCGGAAGTCGGATTCCGCGATCCCGGAAGCGATCGATTATTTCTTCCCAAGCTCCTTTTAGGCGCTCCTCAGGTTCCTTAGCGCGTCGCCGCCGGCGGGAGCGATACCACTTAGCCAGCAAAACTAGCAGAATCGGAGAAAGCAGCAGTAACAGCCAAAAACCATACTTAGCGACTTGCGCCAGCGCCGCCAGAATCTGCATTCCGGTAGAGGGATTATCGGCATGTGCCTGCTTTTCCACATGCGGTAACACCGGCGGGGTAGCTGGCGGGGGCGGGGGCTGCAACACTTGGGGTTTCGGTACCGATTTGGGTTGCGGCTGATCGGTACGAGGAACTCGATCGCGCGGAGGGGTGGGGTCAAAGGGGATCCAGCCCACCTCTTTAAACTTCACTTCCACCCAGGCGTGGACGTTGTCTCCCTTTAGTTTCAGGTTACCGCCGGCTTTCTTATCTGCCGGATAGGCTCCCAGCACTACTCGTGCAGGCGCCCCAAAAGCTCTTACCATCAGGGCCATCGCAACCGCATATTGTTCATCATCACCAATGAGCTGCTGTCCCTGGAAGAATTGGCTCATGCGGGCGGCGCGATGTCCGGGGCGGGAAAGTCCATCCGATCCGTCGGAAAAGAAACCTTGTCCCGAAAGATAGGATTCCACATTGCGCACTTTTTGCAAGGGAGTGGTCGCCCGCGCAGTTAACTGGTTGTTTAGCTCGGTGATTTCTATAGGTACCGCTTCGTCTTTACCTTGCGGTATGGGGTCAAACTCCAGGCCAGAGATGCGAGCATCGCTAGGAGTGCGGTCTTTGGCAAAACCTACCTGGTAGGACAGCTCGCCGGGGTTTGCGGTAAAAGCCGAGCGCAGCGAGGCGGAATAATAAACCACCGGGTTTGGGCGGGTAGTAAATTTTAGGGAGTGGGCACTGCCCAACAGGGGAACCCACGGCTGGTCATAGTTCACCAATTTAACTGCCGCTTGGCTGTCAGCAGATATTTCTTTATCTAAAATTGAATCAACCTGCACAAACTGGGCATTTAAATTAGGGTCGATTTTGAAAACTGTCCCGTCATAAGCATTCATGGTGGCAAAGCGCATCCGGGTGCCCGCGGGATAGTTCTTTACCTCCGCAATAGTTTTATCTTTCCAGTCCCGGGAAAGGTGTCTGAAGGAGGCCAAGGGGGAAACAAAATCTTCCAGTTCCACCGGTGGTAGTACGTGAGTACGCAGGACTTCCCGGTTACCACGCTCAGTGAGGCCTGCCAAAGAGGCTGAGGCAAGACAAACAATTAGGGTAACCGCCACTATCGCCAGGGGGCGGATAAAAGTATTTTTCTTAGCTACTCCTGCCAGATTAACTGCCCGGGAACGCGCCTTGGCTCCCGCCTCGCTGACCAGTCCGCACCAGAGCAAAGCGATAAAGAAATAGCCGGCTCCTGCCCAGCGGGCGACCGGAACTAGCTGGGACCCCCAGGCAATCGCCACCACCAGGCAAATCGTGGCAGGCACCAGAGCCGCCCAGGGGCGGCGCGACCCGGCAGTTAATCCCGCTAACAGGGCAGCGATTAGGCAGGTGAGGAAGGGCAGCACTGCTGCCCCGGCAGCGGCGCTTAGCGGTAACGGTGCAGTAAGAGTATCCCGCCAGCAAGTCACCATGGCGGGCACCAATACTTCCAAGCCCGATAAAGTGGGGTAAAACTTCCGTCCCGTGGGATCAGTAGCAGCCAAAGTGGAGCCAAAAGCTAAAAATACCCCTAAAAACACCGTTATAGTGGAGATTATTCCCAAGTGCCAGCGCCGACATACCAGGGCTATCAGGATTCCTAAAACCACCCCGCCGCCGGCTGCTATTGCTCCGATAAAGCCCAGGAAGGGCAGGGAAAATAGGTAGCAGGGAACAATAAACAGGCAGAGGGAACTCAAACAGATTAACTCGGATCTTTTCACGTCAAACTCGCTCCGCTTAATGCCCGGGGCAGCTGCGAAAGCTCCCCAATGTTTAGTAGCCGCCGTGAACTAGCTCCTCTCCGCGTCAAGGTCGCGCCCGCATCAGCGCGAATACCAATAGTGGCCATATCTGCAGAAGGTAGTAAACAGATTTGTTGCAGGCGGCGCATCCCTACTTCCGGTCCGCAAATCAGGGAACAAACCGAGGCCTGCTCCTCGTGGGCCAGCGCCCAACGCACCAGATGCCGATACTCTTGGTCGTCCTCCTGAGGTTCCACTTCGGTTAGAAAGTCCAGGACTGCGCGGGCACTAGCGGCTTTCAATACCGTTTTCCCTGCATATAGGGTCAGGGGTTGCCCGCTAGACAGGGAGGAAACCGCCAGGGATGCCGCCGCTTCTACCGCCAGTTCAAAATCGGCCTCTCGATAGTCTTCCCGTTTCAGATCCAGCACGATCAGGTGATGGGAGCGGCGGGTCTCCAAATACTGCCGCATCATTAACTGGCCGGTATGGGCTGACATTTTCCAGTGAATATGCCGGCGGTCATCCCCAGTTTCATAGGGACGCAAAGCGTGAAAAGCCGCGTCAGAACTGGTTATTACCTGTGAGGTTGCCCCCTCCATATCCCGGGAATACCCGCTTAAAGTCGCCAGGGCAGAAGTAAAATTGGGATACACATACACGTCTTGATAGTCCGGCCAGGAGCGTACCCGCCGAATCAGTCCTAAAATATCTTGACGCACCGTGCGCGGCGGGCCCACCACTATCTTTTCTCGCCGTTTGGTTTGCAATTGAAATTCGCGGGTAAACTTTTTGCCGGCTCGCAAGGTAGGCACCGCAATATCGGCCTGCTCTGCCCCCAGAGGCAACTCTATTTTGAGGGCGCGTACCGCGCGGCGCCCATTATTTTTTGCGACTGCTCGCCCTATTAAGTATTGTCCTTTGCGCAGTCGGTCTTGCTCCACCAAAACCCGCACCGTGAGCTCGCCGCCACCCCAGGTCTGTACCAGCGCCGCCCCCAGCGCCAATAGGGCGGCAAACATTATCGCCGCTGCCTCGGCCCAATCCCAAGCCAGGTAGGCTCCCAGGCTAGCCAGTCCCCCTAACAGGACTAACCACCCTAAGCCGGTAAGCGGAATTTTGCGCGCTGCAGCCAGATAGGTACTGGTGCGCGCCCGTTTCCAGGCTTTATTTCCACTTTTCAGCGCGGTTTTTAACGCAGTGGTGGTGGTTTCGGGAACTTTCATTATTTTAGGCCTGCGAATCCACTGGTGGTGGTACCTCGTTGAGCGCTCTTTCAACTACGCTTTCTGCGGTTGCCCCCTCGAAGAGAGCATCCGCATCCATAATGATCCGATGGGCCCAAACTGGCACTGCCAGGGTTTTTATATCGTCCGGCAATACGTAGTGGCGTCCTTGAGAAGCCGCCCACACTTTCGCCATCCGCATCATCCCGATGGCTGCCCGGGTAGAGACCCCCAGATTGACCGCCTCGTCTAAGCGGGTGGCTTCCGCGAGTTGCTGCACATACCGGGTGATCTGGTCATCTACATAGTTTCGCAGCCCCAGCTGACCTAGAGTATTAATTTCTTCGGCCTCCACTACCGCCGCCAAATCTTTGGATAAGTCAGGTTGGGAGGCTCCCGACAAGATCTTGATGGCGATTTCCTGCTCGGGATATCCCAGGGAAATTTTTATCAAGAAGCGGTCTAGCTGCGCCTCGGGGAGTTTATAGGTTCCCGCCTGCTCTACCGGGTTTTGGGTGGCGATCACCAGGAACGGCGAGTCTACCGCATGCACCACCCCATCGACACTGACTTGTCGCTCTTCCATCACTTCTAGCAGGGCAGATTGGGTTTTAGGGCTGGCTCGGTTGATTTCATCTGCCAGTACAATATTGGCGAAAATCGGGCCGGCATGAAAATCCCACTCTTTGGTTTTCTGGTCGTAGACAGTTACCCCGGTAATATCCGTCGGCAACATATCGGGAGTGAACTGAATCCGGCTATGGGAGGCATCCACCGAGGCAGCGAGGGCGCGAGCGAGAGCAGTTTTCCCAGTTCCGGGGGCATCCTCTAATAGTACGTGCCCGCCTGCCAGGAAAGCCGCTAACACCAGGCGCACCTGGTGCCCTTTACCTAGTATCGCCCGATCAACATTGTCGGCTATCTGCGTGAAGCGCGTAGCAAATTCGGCGGCTTCGGCCTGTTTAAGGATCATATAGCTATCTCCCTTTCGGTTTTCCGGGCAGGTAAATCTTGCCCGCTAAGAATTGGGTCGGGGTACTTATAGGCGGCCAGGGCGCACTCGAGGGCATGCAGTTGCCCCGGAGACTCTGTACAGCTCCCCCAGGGCACTGTTCCTGCTCGTGCGGATACCGGCAGCTCTATTTGGGGTGTCAGGTGCGGCCATAGCGGTTTGGATCGCGGGAGTAAAGAAGTAAATTCCAGGTAATTTCGCAGGTAAACGGGAGTGGTCGCGGTATTTCCCTGCCCGCGCGAGGAATAGTCGGGGGCGGTGGTATCTGGTATCGAAACTACTAGCTCCTTTCGATTTAGCTTCTTACCACCTCGGAAGGCCAGCTGCGCAGTAATCTTCCAGGTCTCGCCAGGATTCAAGTTCGTAAGGGTTATAATCCATCCGCTTTCGGCAATGGGACTCAGCTGGTAGTCGTTCCCCAGCAGTTTTCCACTTTTTTGTTCTTTCCCGGAAACTACCAACACAATGTCAGAATCAATACTCCAAACATCTGCTCCCTGCACCCCCACATTAATAACCGCGGGAGTTTTATCTGGGTTCGTTAGCTCCATCGAAGTTAGGGCGGGATTTTCCTGGGCAGCTAGATTCGCTTTTACCGAGCCGGGCGCTACCTTATTTCGCTGAAAATCACAGGTGTATTTGACTTCCAGGCCAGATTTTGCCCGCGGGTCCGCGTACTGGAAAGTTCCATCACTACCTACCAGGTTCCCCCCTACACTGGTAGCCCGGCAGGAACCGCTATCTCCGGTGGGGGCGTTTGCTCCGTTCAGACTCACCGCGGCTAGTTTGGCCCCTGCCCGCTTTAAAGTGGCGCTAACTTTGTTTTTATCAAAGGGATCAAAAGTTTCGAACAAGCCACTAGTAGCTGCCAGTCCTGCCTTGGTATTGACCGCGTAAACGCTGAACCGGTGAGATCCGCCGGGGATATCCGGAACCCTCATAGTGGTATTTTTAGTTTCCCGAGCACCGCCTCCATCTATGCTCACCACATAGCGATCAATCGGGGAACCCCCATTGCTAACGGGGGGATCCCAACTTAGGATCGCTTCTCTGGCCTTACCGGCGGTGCCCGAGAGGTTTCTGGGGGCGCTAGGCATGACTTCTACTTCTATCGCCGGAGAAGCCCCGGAGGGTTTGGAGTCCCCTACCCGGTTGGTGGCCACTACCGTAAATCTGTGCGACTTGCCTGGTTCCAGTCCGGGGAACTCCACCAGCGTTGCCGGGGAAGTAATAGTTTTACCGGAAAGCGAATCGGTAATTTTATATCCGGTGATCGGCGCCCCATTGGCCGCGGGTGCCACCCAGGTAATCGTGGCAGTGGTGGAATCACTGATTTTGGCAGTTACTCCGCTAGGCGCATCGGGGACTGATAACACCCGGATGCGGGCGGTGCCGGTCACTTGGCGATCGGGATCGTTACTGGCATCTTGCAAAGTGTAAGAGACCACCAGATCACCTTTAAAACCAGCTGCCGGGGTTACTGCGAGGCGGGTTCCCGAGGCCGAGGCCTGCCCGGATCCTTGCACCACGCTGGGCGAACCCACTGTTTTTAAGGGCTTTCCGGGATAGGGATTCGTAGCGTACCGATTTAAATCGATATTGAGGGTTTTCCCAGATTCGCCCTCTAGATCAATCGCAGTTACCTGAATCAGCGGACGGGTGGAGCTGACCACCCGCACCGGTATTTTCCCGGTAGTCGGCGCAGAGCCGTCCTCTACGGTGACTTCGATATTGCCGGCGTCTCCTTTTGCTTTCCCGGCTTCAGCAGAAACTGAGAGCCGCGTGCCACTCAGCGAGGCCTTAATCCCGGCCGGGACTGCCCCCAGGCGATACCGCATTTTTGCTGGATTGTCTCCATCTTCATCCCTAACCATCTCCGCCAGGTTGACACTAACAGCTTCTTCGCCCGCTGCTACGTCTATGCGCGTGGGGGTAAATACCGGAGGACGGTTACTGGTGGGTTTAACCTCGATGGGGAGGGTTAAAGAGGCACTGAGGGCGGAAGAATCATTCGCTTGTCCGTCGCTAACCTGCATCACTAGGGAAGTTTTCCCGAAAAAGTCAGGATTAATACTTACTTGGAAAGAGTCATCGCCTGACATTTTCACGCCCCCCGCGAATCCGGCACCAAGGGTGATGGCTTTCGCGGAATGAATATGCGGGGTGCGCGCCTTGCGGGTAATCACATAAGAAGCCAAATCCACAGTTAAGGTTTCCCCAGATTTTGCTTTTATCGGCACGGTATCGGGATCGATATAGGGTTTTTGTTCAGAAACCCCGGGCACGTTAACTATGGCGTTGGCACTTAATCCATCCTGGTCAGTGACCGTATAGAGAACCAGTTGCCGCTTGGCAGGCGCCGGTATCACCAGTTTTTTCCCTTTGACGCTTACTCCCGACTGCTCACAGCTCACGGTTAGCGCGGCTCCATCCCCATCGGGGTCAACATCATTAGCGAGGACGTCCACTTCGATAGGGTCGCCAACTTTTCGTCCCCCCTCTTTGGGGGTCACCAGGTCATCAGCTGCTTCGGGGGCTAGCAAGGGGGCATGCGGGTCTACCTGCACAGTGGCGATGGAAGTGTCTTGCCCGCCGCGTCCATCGGTGATGGAATATTGAATCCCGTAGGAGTCGGCTTGCTTGGGAGTCGTAAGTACCACCGCGTTCTCGCGGGCAGCAACTTTCAAACTATCTCCGGGGCTCTGCAGCGATTCGCCGATTAGGCTAATCCCGTCGCCGTCAGGGTCGGTATCGTTAGCTGTCACCGCTACCGCGAGGGCACGATTTGGCCTTACCCGCACCTCATCCGGGTTGGCCTGTGGTTTTTGGTTCAGAGCGGCAACCGGAGCCACCCCTACCTGCACCCGGGCGGTTCCTTGTTTACCGAAGCGATCTTCCACAATATAGCTGAAAGTATCAGTACCGATTTTCCCGGATATTGGCTGGTAATTGAGCCAACTGGGGCCAATATCCACTACCCCCATTTTGGGGGCGTCAGCGATCCCCACCAGGGATACCGAGTCTCCATCGGGATCAATATTGGTTAGTTCTACTGGTATCCGGGTGGTTTGCCCCGATATTGCCCTTCCGGTCACTACCCGGGGTTCAGGAGCGGAGTTATCGGAGGCATTAGCTGGTTTTATCTCTACGCTGACCCGCGCACTCGCCTGGTTCTGTTTGGTGTCCATCACCGTGTAGGTGGCCTCGTACTTGCCGGGTTTTTTAGCCAAGAAGCGCACCTGGTTGCCAGTGACGAAGAACTTTCCGGCCTCCGCCGGGGTAGAGGTAGTAAGTTTCGGGGAAACTTTCAAAGTTAATCCCACCGGGGAACGGTCATTGGCCAACACATCTACGGTGGCGACGTCCCCTACCCGCCCTTTGGCTTCATCGGGTTTTGCGTTTGGCGGAGTGGTTGTTGATTGCGAGTTCGAGGGAATAACTGTAACTACCCCTTCGGCGCTTTCATAACCGTTGGACACCTGGTATTTCAAAGTTTCGGCTTTAGTGATTCCCCGCGGAGCGGTGATATTTAGCAGGGAATGATCCATCACGGTTGCCCGCAGTGGCGAGGACGCCCCCACGGTTACCGCCTGAGTGACCAGCACATCCCCGGCCGGGTCGGAATCGTTAGCCAGCACATCGGATAGCACCTGCCCGCCCACGGGCAGTACCGCCATATCATCTTCTACCACCGGTTTTCCGCGTTTTCCGGTAGCAGCCACATCCACTCGGATAACTCCGGTAGCGGTGGCCGGGCCATCGGAGACGGTATAGGTCAAGTAGTAGGTTCCTTCTTGGTCAGAGCGGAAAGAGAGGGTTCCGCCCGCCAGGTCGGGGGTAACTTGCGGTCCGGTACGCTCGATGTTTACCCCCGCCAAAGTCAAGGGATCACCATTGGCGTCGGTGTCATTAGCCAAGGGACGAATGGTGATAGTGGTACCTGCGCGTGCAAACGCAATATCACCGTTAGCCTCTGGAGGGACGTTTCCAGCCGCGCGTACGTCCACTATCACGCGCCCAGTAATTTCTTGTCGCCCGTCCGATACCAGCACTTTTATTTCTTTTTTCCCCACGCCACTGGCCTGGTTACGGATTACCAGGGTGCCTTCTTGGCGGTATTCAACCTGGTTATCTCCGTTACTAGAGGCTCCCGATAAGAACACGGGGTCACCGTCAGGGTCGGAAAATGCCGGCAGGGCGTTGTACTCTACTTGTTTGCCCGATTCGACCACTACTGTAGGTACCCGCTTTTGCAGCGGGGAACTATTTTGGGATTCGGGGATAACATTGACGGTCACATTCGCAGTGTCTACCCCACCCCGACCATCTTTTGCCTGGTAGGTGAAGTTTATGGTTCCGGAGGTGTCTGCGGGCAGTTCGATCCGCAAAGCCGCTCCCCCGCGTACTGGTTTTACTTCCCCGCGGCTAACTTTGCCCACTACTTCGGCTGTCAGTAGATCGCCATCGGTGTCGGAATCATTTTCTAACACCGGCAGGGTGGTTATTTTCCCGGGTCGCGCCCCGAATACGTCATCGTGAGCAACCGGAGGAGTGTTTTCTTTTTGCCGATCCTTTTGCGCTATCTGGTCGGTTTGCTGCGGGGAGTCTTCGCGCTCCTCCTCTCTCTTTAACATGCTAGAGATTTCATCCCAGTTATCTACTAGTTCCATGTTTTTATCAGCTAACCAGATCGCCCCATCGGTAGTGTCATTGAGCACCACCAAGTCGCGATTCTTGCGAAACACTGGGGTCTGGGCGGTTTTTAGGCGCTCTAGCTCTTGGGTGGGACGATAAACTTTCCCAGCACATTCGCGTACGAACTTTCCACTGCCTGCCCAGGCGCCATAGACGCACTGGGCTTTTACTGCCGGTCGTGCCGGTTTTCCGCCGCTTCCTCCCGAGGGTATCTCACTGGTTCCCCCGCTGGAGAGATCAACTTTTATCAGTTTGTCTTGGTCTGCGAGCAGGGCATAGGGCTTTGCCGGTCCGGATTCTTGCAAGGCCAACTGGGAACCAGACACTTTTATTCTTTTCCCGCTAGGCAGGTACAGCACTCCTTGCGCGCTGTCGAGGGCGACCGCTTGTTTTCCAATCCCCGCCACTTCCAATTTGGCGTTAACCGGCATCTGCGGAATTTCTACCCGTTCATCCTTCCAAAGTTTTCCTTCTTTGGTCACGGTCACTAACTCTTTGCTAGTCGGAGAAACCAGGAAGAACGTCCCCTTTTCCCCTCCTGCCAGCTGGGCGCCTCGCAGGGAACGCACCGTAGCATTGGCGCGATTACGCTCTTGAGACAGCAGGGATTGTCCGGTCCACAGCAATCCAGCTTCGGGGTCCAGGATTGCCAGGTTCGAACCGGATTGGGCAATTTGTTGCCCTTTCCCCAGGGAAGAGGAAGTCTCTAGCCGTACTTTCTTGGGGTCAATTTTTGCGGCTTCGCTGGCTGCTTGGTTTTGGAAGTTAACGTTCTCCCCTGCCTGGGTAACGTCGAACTGTCCAGTTTTGGAACGGACCGCCCCATCTAGGGCGCGGGAGGGAAAGTTCAAATGCCCCACCAGATGTTGGGATTGATTAGTTACCCAGATTCCGCCGTCATTAAGGTCCACCTGCGCCCGAGTGATACCGGGGTGCTGCCAGGCAAGATAAGCGATTACTAGGCTGAGAACAGTAAGGACCGCCAGGGAGACTTTACGCAGCCGAGAGCGCATTTTTGCGTTCTTTTTTCGGCGTGCTCGAAAACTGGAATAGTCAGTACTGCCGGTTTGATATTTTGAGGATCCGCTTTGCCCCTGGGAAGAGCGAGATGAGTGCCAAAAGCGCCCTTTGCTTCCTCGCGACTCATTTCCCCGCGACCTGGCCACAGCGATGTCCTCTTCTCATCATCTTTCCCCCGCCAACCTGGGAAAACATTTCCGGGCAGGTGGGGAACTAACCTGCAAGTGATTACCAATTAATGAGTCTACTAAACTTCCGGTCACCGCCGCCGCTTTTGGCCAGTTTTCCACAGGTATCGTTTTTTAGACTGCCCGCTGCTAGAGAGCTGGCAGAGAGGGCGCATATCCAGCCTGGCTTGCTATTTAGACCGCGAGTAACCGGCCTCGCCTATCCGGGGGTGTTATTAGGGAATAGTGCCGCTGCAGGATAAGTTTTTGGTGCAACTTAACCGCAGGGCGATGGTTTGACTTTGCCCGGTGCGGAAAGTTACCAGGTAGCGGCTGCCGGATTCGTTTACTACTCCTTTTTCCGGCAGAGTCACCTTTTTTCCTGCCGTTTGCGCGCTGAGGAACCGCGCGGTTTCGCTATTGCCTACTAGTTTGGTTACTTCGGCCTGGTCACCCCGAGTGAGCGCTGCCGCAATTTTTCGCCCTTGCGTTTCAATCTGTTGATTGGCGGCTTTATTGCGCGCTTCGCTCTCCACCCAGGTATGGAAGGTTTTAGCCCCCCACGCCAGGCAGAGAGCGATCGCGACTATCTCTAGGGCAATTAGGACGCGCCAGAGACCGCGATGGGTAGTGGTCTTTTCCGGCATGATTTCCCTGTCGCTGCAGCTATTGCTGGCGGCGGCGTGCCGCCACTAGGACACTTCCTGCCGCTAGCGAGGCAATGCTAGCTGCCAAGACTCCCCAGCTGCTCACGCCCGTGTCTTTCAAACGGGGAGCGGCTTGATCTTTGTTGTCAGGTTTCACTGCAGCTTTTTCGGCAGTTCCATATTCCACGATCTGGGTCTTGGCCGCGGTCTTTACCGTGGCAGCGGTAGCTTCATCCTTAACAATCTGTTCAGCATTATTGTCATCCAAATAGAAGTACTTGAGCATGGGGGTCACTTCACTTCCCATGACTCCCTGCTGCACAATCCGCTCTGTTCCCTTCGCCAGTTTGGGGTTAGCGCGGCGTTCTACCTTGAAGGGGA
>CAMYFZ010000018.1 GCA_947255165.1 uncultured Varibaculum sp. | reverse complement strand
CTGTCTGAGGACGAATGGGATGCCTGGAAGGCGCTCACCGATCATATTGGTGACCGGGTGCAGATCGTAGGTGACGACCTGTTCGTAACCAACCCCGAGCGTTTGGCGCGGGGCATTAAAGAGGGGATTGCTAACTCTATGCTGGTAAAGGTGAACCAGATTGGTAGCCTGACCGAAACCCTGCAGGCGGTAGAGGACGCGCACCGCGCCGGTTACACCACGATGACTTCGCACCGCAGTGGCGAGACTGAAGATGTAACTATCGCTGACCTGGCGGTAGCCACTAACTCTGGTCAGATCAAGACTGGCGCTCCGGCACGCTCCGAGCGGGTCGCGAAGTACAACCAGCTGCTCCGGATCGAGGATGAGCTCGGTGACGCCGCTGTCTATGCGGGTCGCAGCGCATTTCCGCGTTTCAAAGCCTAGTAGCTGACGCAGATAATAACTTAATAAAACATAAAGGGGTGGGGGCGAAACTAAGTTTCGCCCCCACCCCTGCTATTGGTTCAAACTATTCGCCCTTGGTGCCAGCTTGGCCATCGGCTGACTCCTGGGGCTCCTCGTTTTTGGAATACTCGGGAAAGTCTTCCTTAAAACGGTGATAAAGATCCAGGCGGGAGGAAGCAGGTCTGCCTTGGGCTGCATAGGCACGCCGAATGCGCTGTACGTAAGTGTTCACCGTGTTGGTAGTGAGCCCCAGCTGGCGGGCAACCGTTTTTGCTGGTAGTCCCCGAAAACCGTAGAGTTCTAATACCCGTAGTTCATTGGGGCTAAGCAGTAAAGAGTTAGGACAGGGTGACCCGGTAGTTTCCTCGGTCTTGCGGTTGGGATAACTGTTTTCCCCTTCGAGGGGTGGGCAGAGCACAGAAAGCAAGTGTGCTAGCGGCTCACATTTGAAAATCGTTTTATTGCAGCAGGGCCGCTTGGTGACCGCGGGTACCAAGGAGACTTCTGCGGATTGTAGGTAGGGCAGAACCGCAAAACCGCGGGCACATAGTTTGTCTAGGTTATCTAGAAGTTGCGATTCATCAGCTAATTTACCGGCTAGGATGACTGCAATCGAGGAGTTTTCATCCGGTTTTTCTTCCGAGAAACTTTCTAAGAAACTATTAATAGTGTTGAAAGTTCCCAAAAAGCTCAGGGCGGTCTCTCCTAGAACCACCTCGCGAATCCCCAGGCCGATCGCGGGTTGTTCATCCAATACGGCTACCGATTTGAGCATTTTTCTCCTGTCTGAAAAATTAGACACCCTATTTCAGGGGGAGGTTGTAATTGTTAGATTAGAGAAAATCAAGTCTAATTTCCGGTGGATTCAGACTTAATACTTAGACAATGTACGGGCAGGTAGAGGCGTTTTCATCGGTTTATTTATGCCTAGGTTCGCACATGACCGACTCTGACCGAACCTTTTGACAATCACTCCCAGCTAAGGACTTTAGGCCCATAAAATTATTCTTTCGTCTTGCCGCTGTCGATTAGAATCGAAAGAAACAGATTAATCCCATCTCAAGTGTCGTGATGCTAGAAATATATTCCGCTCAAGAATTGGCAGCTATTCTAAATCAGGCTCGTCAGACGAAAGTGTCGGCGGGTGAAAAAGGCTACTCTATTCGTGACCTCGCCAAACGTCTTGACCTCGCACCTAGCACCCTGCAGGGGTGGCTACAGGGTGCGCATCTGCCCACCCTCGCGCTACGCGAGAAATTTATGCAACTGCTCGATGAACTGGGCCTACTAACCTCCGAGGACAATGAATCTTTCTGGCAGCGCACCTTAGAAACTCTTTCGCGTTCTAAACAGGGGTGGATCGGCTGCCCTTACCAGGGATTATTGCCTTATAGTGCCCAGACCGAAAGTGTGTTTTACGGTCGCGAAAGGCTGCTGGCAGAACTAGAAAACGCCGTCATCGCTGCTCAAGGTAAGCACTCTAAACTGGTAATAGTGCTAGGCGCCTCCGGTTCGGGCAAAACCTCACTGCTCTCGGCGGGTTTAGTGGGTAAATCCTGTCAGTCATCCGGGCGGCTTAGTCAATATCGACCCCTCTCTTTGTCGGTGGGAGAGGTGATAAAGCAACTTGCCCAACTCTTAGAACCCAATGGCAGAACCCAATGGGCGAAATCTTTACTGATTGTGGATCAGTTAGAGGACTTCCTAATTGCGAACCCGGATAAAGTTACTACCGCCTTGGACGCCCTCTGCGAGCTGGCAAAAAAGCAGGTCGTAGTATTGGGGGTACGTTCGGATGCCCTGGAAGTACTGTTGCATGATTCCCGCTTTTCCCGCGCCCTATCAAATCCACTGATCGTGACGGCGCCCAGTGCCGTCGAATATGGAGAAATTATTTCCCGTCCCGCGCTTGATGCGGGGCGAAAGATTACCCCGGAGCTCAAAGAACTACTGCTTTCTCAGATTGAGGAATCTACTGCCGAGGACGCCAGCGTACTTCCCCAATTATCTAACCTGCTGTTGATGGTTTGGAAGTCCACGAATAACTCCCTATTGACCGTTAGTGACTACCTGAAAGTCGGCGGATTGGCGGGTAGCTTGGAAAAACTAGCCGACCAGTTTTACCAAAAACTCTCGCCTTCCGAGCGGGAAAAACTGCGTTCTTTGCTGCTTTCTATGGTGGCAGTGGGCGAGCATCAAGTGACGCGGCGCGTAATAGCGCTTAGCGATATTCCCGAAGAATATTTGGAAATACTGGAAAGTCTCAGCCGGGAACGCCTGGTCGTAATCGATGGGAATCACACTCAGATCAGCCATGATGCCTTGCTTTCTAGTTGGGGAACTCTGAGACGGTGGATTGAAGAATCCCGGATCGAACTCGGGCTGGTGCGACAGATTCAAATCGCCGCCCAGCTGTGGGCAGAATCCGAAAAATCCGCGGAGGCTTTACGTCCCTCCCTCTATTTAGCTTGGCAAAATCGGGAAATAACTGGTCAAGTAGCCTTTACTAAGCAGGAAGAGGAATTCTTAGCAGCCTGCAGACGGGAAGCAAATCGCCAGGAAGAAGAACAACAAAAGCGAATCGGAGATTTACGCCGTCGGAACCGGGTAGTTACCGTTATCGCGACGGTGGCCGGAGTGCTCTTGGTAGCTACGATTGCCGGATTCTTCCAGGCGTATCACTACCAAAAGCAGGCAACTGCCTCCAAGAAGGAGGCAGAATCCCGGCAAATGGCGTTGATTTCGCGAGAGGTGCGCAATTCGGATACTAACCTAGCTGCACAATTTGCGTTGGCGGGGCTGAATATCGCTAATACCCGGGAGGCGCGGTCAGCGCTGATCGAAACTACCTCGGTTCCGATTCCCGAACGCATTTTGGGTGAGGGCGGTACGGTGCGCGTAGCCGGCACTAGGGACGGCAAAATGATTGCCCGCGCTGATTCTAAAGGAGTGGTCAGCCTGTGGCGAGGTGGGAACATCAAAGAAAAACCCGAGACTTTTTCGCCTAGTTCCGGTCAGCTCTTTACCCTAGCTGTGCATAAAACCGCAGGTAGAATTCTACTGGCGGTGGGAGGGCAAAAAACTGCTTCCCTGTGGGATGTCACTGGGAAGCCCCGCCGGATAGGAGAATACGGGGCAGATAACGTGGCCTATTCGGTAGCGTTAACTGATCGGTATTTAGGATTTGGATTCCTGAATGGGAAAGCCAGCCTTTGGGAGCTGGATCAGATCGATAAACCTCACCCGGCGTCCTCGTTCCAGCTTGATACCCCCACTTCGGTGACTGCCCTAGCTATTTCCCCGGATCAAAGCCAGATAGCCTACGGGGGGCAGCCCGGCAAACTCTATCTTTCCGACCTTAACGGGAATAATAAAAAACTACTTGACCTGGGGGAAGGATCCGCTCTAGACGTAAAGTTTTCTCCCGATGGCCAAGAGCTAGGGGCGGCGCTGACCAGCAGAGAGGTTCGCCGCTGGCAAGCTCGGGGCAACAATGCTGCCTTGAGTAGCCTTGGTGGGTTCTTTTCCTTCGTGAATACCCTGGAATACGACCAAGATCAGATCATTGTGGGCTGCTCGGATACCACCACCACGATTTGGGATCGCGCAGGTCGCAAACTCACTTCCCTGCCGGGTCGGGAAATCATCACTGCCGCCACCAAAGTGGGGAACCGGATTATTACCGGAAGTGTTGACGGGCAGCTGCGACATTGGCCGCAATCTGTGCTTCCTTTAGTTAACGAGGACGGCTACCTGATTGATTCTCACACTGATCGAAAGAACTGGGTGTTTGTTTCCCGGCGCCTAAAGACTCCGGCGTTGTTTAAAACTGAAAAAGATGGTTTACGCCTGATGAAGGATCCGGTTATGCCCGCGGGATTGAAATCTGCAACGCGAACCGAAATCGCCGAAGACGGAGAATTTTTAGTTACCGGAACTCAAACCGGAGAGTTAATCACCTGGCCACTGACTAAAGAAGGAGCCGGCAATCCTATCGTTTCCAAGATTGGGGATGAGTTTCTAGGCGAAATTCGCCTCTCCAGTGACCATAAGACCGCCGCGGTATCCAAGGCCGATGAACTCGGGGTTTACCTGCTGAAATGGGATGGTCACGGCTGGAAACAGTACGGGGAACTACCGGGGCAGCATTACATAATGCGGATTTTAGGTGACAGGGGACTGATGGCGACTGCCGCTGAAGATGCTTCGGTGGCGATCTTTACCCTCGATGCCCACCCTAAACGGATAGGGACTATAAAAACTGAATCCCTAGCGTCTGCCTTCCACTATGACGCTAAACGCGGATACCTGTATGTGGGGGAGACCGGAGGCAGGATCACAGTCAATGATGTCCAAAACCCGAAGAAGCCGCGCCTAGTGACCCAGTTGCGGGGTTTGCAAGCCTCGGTCAACGAATTGGATGTTTCTTTGGATGAAGAATATCTGTTCGGGATTTCTTCGGATAAAAAACTATGGGTTTGGAATCTCAATCCGCTAAACCCCGATCCTTACCTTTCGGTGCAGATGGATCAGATCCCTTACGCTATCGCCGATACTCCCGCCGGGTATTTAATCGGGGGAGACAAGGGAGTGGCAACTTTGTATCCGCATTCTCTTGCGGAGGCACGCAAACAGGTTTGTCGGAGCGTGGGGGAACCTATCCAAAAACACGAGTGGGTTGCAGTAGCTCCCGGAGTGGATCCCGTTACCCCTTGCGGGAAAGGAAATCGCTAACCGCTCTGGATGGTAGCTGGAAGCCAATAACAGCTACTCTCCGGATGCCTGACTGCCAATCGCTGATAACAATGGAATAATGAAGCCGTGAAGTCGCCGCAACCGCCAAAAAGTGTGCAAAGAGAGAATACCCGGAAGCAGAGCTCTGCTTTTCGGTCGGTTTCTCCTTTGGTGCGCACCGCGCGGCGTAATCGGGGACGTTCCCCGGTCCTTAAAGCGGCTAACCGGCGTGTCAAGGTAGGTTCGCGCTTTTCGGTAACCGTAGGCACCATCTTGGTGGTAGCCTCCATTTTTCTACTGTTGGTGGGATCTCCGCTTTTCGATTTGGTAAGTCAGCTGGAAGAACGCAACAAAGTACACGCGCAACTAGTGACAGCTAAACAAGAAAACCGGGATCTACACCGGGAACTAGAGTTGTGGAACAACTCGGACTACTTAACCCAGCAGGCGCGCGAGCGGCTCGGTTACGTAAAACCGGGGGAAACCCGCTATGCGGTGGTGGATCCCGGCAAGGACTATCAGGCTCGCCGGGAAGCGCGCCTAGAAAAGCTTCCGGAGCGTCCCTGGTATTTAGAGGTTACCCACTCGGTTAAAATGGCAGGCAAGCGTGGGGGAGCTACGGATACTTCTGCACAATCCCGCCCGGAACCGGCACCGGGAGCCACCCCGCAAAAAGAAAAGGCGAAAAAGAAGTGACTTTTGAACTTAACGAAGCCACCCCCGCCGATCTGCAAACTCTATCTTTACAGTTAGGGAGGATCCCCCGCGGGGTAGTGGGAGTAGCCGCGCGCTGTGTATGCGGCCGCCCAGCGGTGGTGGTGACCGCCCCCCGTCTAGAGGATGGCTCCCCGTTTCCCACCACTTTCTATTTGACCCTTCCCTCGCTAGTGCGCGCTCTGTCTACCGTAGAAGCCTCCGGTAAAATGGCTGATTACCAGCAGTTACTATCTGAAGATAAAACCCTAGCTGCCGGATATCAACGCGCCCACCTGGCCTATATTGCCGCTCGCGGATACGTGGGGCAACAGGTTGGAATCGGAGAGGTGCCCGAAATTGCGGGAGTGAGTGCTGGCGGAATGCCCCAGCGGGTCAAATGCCTGCACGCCCTGGTCGGACACGCCCTCGCCGCCGGTAAAGGGGTTAATCCCATCGGTGACTTAGCGCTAGCCGACCTGGCTGCCAGCGGGCTATGGGACAGCCAACACTGCCACTGCGAATAAGGCTGCGGTTAGCTGCGGCCCCTGATCTTTAGTCCTTTCTATTAGTTTCCAATACCGATTCCGTGGAAAAATAGGGGGTATGGCTTTAGTTGCAGGTATTGATTGTGGCACCAACTCGATTCGTTTAATCATTGCTGACCGGGAAGAAGTCGGCGCGCCCCTAAACGTGCGCACGCGGGAAATGCGGATTGTGCGCCTGGGGGAGGGCATCGATAAGACCGGGCAGTTTGCCCCCGCTGCCCTGGAGCGCTGCTTTGCGGCGGCCGAAGAGTATGCGCAGATAATCTCCAAATATGGGGTGGATAAAATTCGTTTCGTTGCCACCTCGGCTAGCCGGGACGCCAAAAATCGGGACGAATTTTTCAACGGTATTAAAGAACGCCTAGGGGTAACCCCGGAAGTGATCTCGGGAGAGGAAGAAGCCACCCTATCGTTTAAGGGTGCCACTTCCTCCTTTAAAGACGAGGACGAACCGGTGCTGGTAGTCGATATCGGCGGAGGCTCTACCGAGTTTGTTCTCGGGCAGCGCGGGAGGGTAATAGACACCATTTCCACCAATATGGGGTCGGTACGGATTTTTGAGCGCTACCTGGCTCCGGTGATTTCGGCGGCAAAGAAAGGGGATGGCTCCCTGGATCCGCAGCAAACACCCGGTATCGCAAAAGCCCTAATAAAGGCCTCTTTTGCGATTGATGAACTGATTGATGAGGCCGATAAGAAACTGGGCTTGGACCGGGCGCGTACCTTGATTGGGGTGGCCGGCACGGTTACTACTATCACCGCCCACGCCCTCGGTTTAGAAGAGTATCAGCCCGAAAAAATTCACGGCTCGCGGATCACGCCTGCGCAAATGCTGCGTTCGTGCAACTGGATGATGAATCAGCCGGTAGCGGTACGTGCTGCTCTCGGTTATATGCCCACCGGGCGGGCAGATGTTATCGGAGCAGGCGCGTTAGTGTGGTCGCGGATTATTGAACGCATCAACGGGGAAATCGAAGCAGACGGGTCCGGCTTGAAAGAAATTTTGACTTCCGAAACTGATATTTTAGACGGCATTGCCCTCTCTATCTTGCCCTAGCTACGTTTTCCTTCTCGCCTATCTAAAAGAAGACGACAAGCGCGCTAAATCCAGGAACTAAACCACATCCGCCAGCTCCAGTGAGAATAGGGAATCGGCATTCCGCTTACTACCGGGTAGAAGAAGATCGCGACCAATAAAATCACAATCACCAGGGAGATTCCCATTGAAACCGCGATATCAGGGGTCCGGTAAAGTGGGGGAACCAGCCGATCTCGGCAAGCTAGCAGGGGCTCGGGCAGAGGGCGCAGCAGCCCCAGTAAAAGCCCAATCAGGTAGGTAACCGCTAAGGCTAGGAACGGGGTTAGCACCACCATATAGAACATGAAAATGGTGCGGTACCAGTAAAGCATCCAGGGAGCCCACAGCCCTAGGTAGCCGACCAAGATTACTCCCGCCCGCCAATCGCGGCGCACAAAAGTACAGTAAATAATCACTGCCAGGGCGATTACCCCCACCCACCATAGCATCGGGTTACCCAGTGAAGACATGGCTTCTACCGTGAAATCTCCATTATCACCATGCGGTTTTTCGAACAACATCGAGGTAGGACGCTGATTGATCAGCCATTGCCAAGGATAAGACTGGTAAGGATGCTTACTGGTTACTCCCGTATGGAAGGTCATTACTTCACTCATATAGGTGACGTAATCAGAAATCGGGTCTAGCCAGGAAGAATGCCCGGCGGCGGCCGCGGTCTTTCCATGACCCCAAGCGCGAGAATGGCTAAACCAGTTCCACCAGTTCAGCAAATATACCCCGAAGGCTACTAACACCAGTTGCGCAAAAGCGGGCAGTCCTCCTCTTGCAATCGCTCCCAGCCAGGCGCGTTGTTTGCCCTTTACCCCGGGGTATTGCTTACTGAGGGAGCGCGGAGATATCCGCAGCGCCGAAAGACGTAGGGTCAGATCCCGCAAGAACACGAAAATCCCGCATACAGCTAGCAGGTAAAGCCCCGACCATTTCACCGCGCAGGCACACCCTAGCCAGATTCCGGCCGCCACCAGCCACCAGCGCACTCCTGCCAGGTCATTGCCTAGCTCTGCTCCTAGCAGGCAGCGAGTCAGTTTCTGCCGCACCCGCAACTGGTCGTAAACCACGCAGAGCACCCCCGCCAGGCAAAATACGGCAAGGATCCCGTCCAGGAGTCCCACGCGAGAAAGAGAAATTGCCACTCCATCGGTGGCGATAAACATCCCGGCAATCCCAGTCAGGATCCAGGAGTTGAACAATGCCCAAGCCAGACGGCAGGTCAGGTAGACCAAAATAATCCCGCAAATAGCGGTAGCTATGCGCCAACCAAAGGGGTTTGACCAGCCAAATATCTTCATGCCCAGCCCAATGATCCATTTACCCAGGGGAGGATGGACTACAAATGCCGGGTCGGCCGTTGCCCCCGCAAAATCACCCGCCGCGAACTTAGCGTCCACACCTTTAGGCCAGTTAGTTTCATAACCAAAACGCCACAGGGAATAGGCATCCTTCACATAGTAGGTTTCATCGAAAATTAGCTTGCGGGTGGAACCCAGACGTACCAGGCGGGCGATCGCTGCGATCACGCAGACGATAACGGTAACTAGCCAGGCGCGGCGGTTCTCGATTGCCTCCCTAGCCCGCTGCCCGCGCCATCCACGCAGGTAGAGTCGAGGTAGTGGGGTAATAGAAGTCCATAGAGGCGCGTGCGGACGGGGGCGACGGCGTTTAGTTTTCCGCCTGTCGCTTTTCGCCAAAATTTTCCGTGCCGCTGCCGGCGGGGGCGGAGCGGGACGTCCAGGCATTGCTTGCATGTACTCGATATTAGCCGGATAGGGCATAATTGTGAGAGTGGAACAGTTTTCCTGGGATGCAGGCACCATAGCTTTAGCAGCTACTCCGATTGGTAATCTTGCCGATGCCACCCCCCGTCTAGTTAGCGCCTTCAAGCAGGCAGATTTGATTGCGGCTGAAGACACTCGTCGCACCGGGTTACTGCGCGAACGCCTCGGGGTAACTAGACGTGCCCCTCTAGTTTCTTGTCACGAACATAACGAAGCCGATAAAGCCGAGCAAATAGTTTCGCAGGCCGAGCAAGGTCAGCGGGTTCTGCTGGTATCTGACGCGGGGATGCCTACGGTCTCTGACCCGGGATATGTGATCGTGCAGGCGGCGATTAAACGGGGGATCCCGCTGACAGTCCTGCCCGGTCCCTCGGCGCCCTTGCTCGCCCTCGCCCTTTCCGGACTGCCTACGGATCGTTTTTGCTTCGAAGGGTTCCTGCCCCGCAAACAAGCGGCCCTAATGCGGCGTTTAGAGGAGCTTTCCGGCGAGGAGCGCACCATGATTTTCTTGGAATCTCCCCGCCGCCTAGCGGCCAGCTTAGGGGCACTGGCCCAGGTTTTTGGGGCTTCTCGATTCGGCGCAGTTTGCCGCGAACTCACCAAGATGCACGAGGAAGTCTGGCGCGGAACCCTGAGGGAGCTTAAAGAAAAAGCTAAAGAGGTACGCGGAGAAATCGTGCTGGTGGTGGCCGGAGCTTCTCCGCAGGCTCCCCTGGAAGAGGAGGAAGCAGTAAAGCTCGTCCTGGGCCGGGTCGCAGAAGGGGAAAGACTAAAGGACGCCGCTAAGGCGGTGGCGGCACAATGCGGACTTAGTGCTAAGACGCTTTATAACCGGGCATTAGCCGAGCGAAAATAACCAGGTCTTAAGGTATATTTTGCTCCCGGCAGCGGGGCATTAGGATAGAGGTATGACTCATGTTTTATCCGCTGTTGCTTGGCCCTACGCCAACGGTCCGCGCCATATTGGGCACGTAGCCGGTTTTGGCGTCCCCTCCGATGTTTTCAGCCGCTATATGCGGATGGCAGGCTACGAGGTGTTGATGGTTTCGGGAACCGATGAACACGGCACCCCGATTTTGGTGCAGGCCGAAGCCGAGGGGATCTCCCCCCAAGAACTCGCCGATCGTAACAACCGACTCATCGTGGAAGATCTGGTGAACCTGGGGCTGTCCTATGATCTGTTTACCCGGACCACTACCGGTAACCATATTGCAGTCACCAAAGCCATGTTTGCGCAGGTGCGCGAGAACGGATACCTGATTGAAAAGCGGACAATGGCCGCTATCAGTCCCTCTAATGGTCGGGCGCTACCTGATCGCTACATCGAAGGCACTTGCCCGCTGTGCGGTGCCAGCGGCGCACGCGGAGATCAATGTGACAACTGCGGCAAGCAGCTAGACCCCATTGACTTGATTGACCCGGTTTCGAAAATCAATGGCGAAACCCCCAAGTTTGAAGAAACCTCTCACTACTTCCTAGATTTGCCCGCTCTCGCGGACGCCCTCGGGAAATGGCTAGATGAACGCGAGGCCTCCGGGACTTGGCGACCTAACGTAATCCGTTTTTCCAAGAACATCCTGGCGGAAATCAAACCGCGTGCTATGACTCGCGATATTGACTGGGGGATTCCGGTTCCCGGTTGGGAAGATCAACCCAGCAAACGCCTCTACGTGTGGTTCGATGCAGTGGTGGGATATCTATCTGCCAGTATTGAGTGGGCGCGGCGTATCGGCCAGCCAGAACGCTGGCGGGTATGGTGGAATGATCCTCAGGCTCGTTCCTACTACTTTATGGGTAAAGACAATATCGTTTTCCACTCCCAGGTATGGCCGGCCGAGCTGCTCGGATACAACGGTGAGGGCGATAAGGGCGGTGAGCCCGGAGAAATGGGACGGCTCAACCTGCCCACCGAAGTGGTCTCTTCAGAGTTTTTGACCATGGAAGGAAAGAAGTTCTCTACCTCTAAATCTGTGGTGATTTATGTACGGGACATGCTTTCGCGTTACCAGGCTGACGCCTTACGCTATTTCATTTCCGCAGCTGGACCGGAAAATCAGGATGCTGATTTCACTTGGGCAGAGTTTGTACGCCGTACTAATGATGAACTGGTAGCCGCTTGGGGGAACCTGGTTAACCGGGTGGCCTCCATGATTCATAAGCGGGTTGGTTCCATTCCTCAGCCCGGGCAGTTACAACCTGAAGATCAGCGGTTATTAGACCAGGTAGAAGCGGGCTTTGCTGAGGTGGGGGAACTTATTGAAACTCATCGGCAAAAAGCAGCACTACAGCAGGTTATGCATCTAGTGTCACTAGCTAATCAATATGTGGCCACTACCCAGCCTTTCAAGTTGAAAACTCCGGAAACTCAGGAACGGCTCCACACTATTTTATGGGTGTTGGCGCAGGTGATCGCGGACTTGAATCTGATGTTTTCACCGTTTTTGCCGTCCTCGGCTAATGCCGTTGACCGCGTTTTCGGGGGAGCGGGGGAAATTGCCCCGATGCCTCGTATTGAAGAAGTTAAAGATTTAGACCAAACTAGAGAAGACGGTTCAGATTTCACCTACCCCATTATTACGGGCGATTACAGCGAGGTTCCGAGGTGGGGAAGGCATGAAATTCAAGTCGGAAGGTCGGTTTCTAAACCCAAACCCGTGTTTCAGAAGCTAGAACCTGAGATTATAGAAGAGGAATTAGCCAGGCTCGCTTAAGAGCTGAGGCATAAAGGAGAAGGTACGTGGCTGGGTTTTGGCAACGCTTGAAAAGACTCTTTCTGGGGTCTTCTGCCCGTGATAACGAGCGCGACTCCCACCTGCCTTTAGCCTTGGAAAGTGCTGATAAAGAAGCGGATAAAACCGAGGGTGAGCGTAAAGTTTACGAATCATCCGGGGTGGTGATTTTAGAAGATCCCACGCTAGCGGATAGCCAAGACCAGGACGCTAGTGCTGATTCTGCCGCGGCTAGCCCGGCGAAAGAAAAAACTGCGACCCCCGCAGAGGCTGCCGCAGCCGAGACCGCTGAGCAATCCGAACCTGCCGCTGCTGCGCAGACAAAAACTGCTGTTCCAGAGGTGGATGCCGCAAATTCAAAGCCTGAGCCGGAACCAGCTGCTTCCCCCGCCGCGTCCGTGGAAGCAGAGTCCCCGGAACCCCCGGTAGAACCAGTAGTGGAACCTGACCGGAAGCTTCCGGTACAGGGGGTGAAGACTGCCGATATTTGTGCATCTAATGGTGAAGAAAGCTACGGGGCACCCGCGATTGACCGCACCCCCGGGCGGAAACTGATTTTAGCTTTTGAAAAGCGCCCGGCGGGGGGACAGGCCCAGGTGTGGTATACCCGCAGCAATGATCACGGAATTAGTTGGGAAGAACCGCGCGTCCTCTTTGATCCGGAAACCTACACCGATTCTGGTCAGGCTTTCACTGATCCCCAGATAATTATTTCTCAGGTGACTGGCCGGGTGTTCATCGCAGTTACTACCCGCACTGATGACGATGACTCCAAAAACCATATTGCGGTAGCTTTAAGTGACGATGAGGGCGATACCTGGCGGTACCGCGATTTGACCAGCCTAGTTGATGGCGATCAAAGCTGGGTGTCACGGCGCACCGCCCACGGTCATGGGGTACAGCTGCGTCACGGGATTTGGACCGGCCGGCTCGCCTATGTAGCGGTAGCAACCGAAGCTGACGGGAAACGGGGCGCGGTTGCAGTTTGTTCCGATGACCAAGGAATCTCCTGGTGGGCAGGTAAATTCGCTGGTGAAAAGGTTGTGCAGGCAAGTATTACTGAGCTTGCCGACGGGAAACTAGTGATGGGCTGTGTCGAGGAAACCGATCAGGGATTAACTTTCAACGCCTATGCCTCTGCCGATGGGGGCCGCAGTTTCACGGAGCCTTTAGGGAAAAAGGCTTTCGGTAAGACGCTGCCGGCAGCGGTAGAACGAGCATTCTATTCCGCTCCCGAACACACTGAACAGTCCCGGGTAATGCTGGCGGTGGCACCCGACCAAAATGGGCAGGGAACTGTGCGTTCCATGTTTGATTTCGCTTCCGAACTATTAGGGATTATTCCCTTTACCTCCCAGCCGGTGAATGCGTTAGACGTGGTGTCTTTGGAAGATATTCGGATAGTTGCGGTAGCTTACGAAACTGATTCCGGCATTTCAGTGGCCGCATTCTGCATTGATTCCTTGGCTTTGAAATATCTCGCGGTCGGTTGGAATGCAACCGAAGAAGAACAACGGCAAGTATTGCGGCGAGCCGGCCTACTTTCCAGAAAATAATTCCTAATAACCAGGTTTAATGATCGATTTTAACGCTCTTTTTTCTGCCGATACTCCCGCGCCTGAAAGTATCCTCCCCGGGGGAGTTTTCTCTTTCCCAGATGATGCTGAGGCCTCGGCACCCTCGACTCCGGAGGATATTGTTTCGGGTCTGAATGATCCCCAGCGACAAGCGGTAGAACATCAGGGTACCCCGTTGTTGGTGATGGCAGGAGCCGGTTCCGGTAAAACCCGGGTTTTGACTCGCCGCATTGCCTACCTTTTGGCTACCGGCCGTGCGTATCCCTCGCAAATTTTGGCGATTACTTTTACCAATAAAGCGGCTGCAGAAATGCGGGAGCGGGTTAGTTCACTGATAGGTGCGCAAGCCAGTCAAATGTGGGTATCTACGTTCCACTCCGCCTGCGTGAGAATATTGCGCCGCTACGCTCAGGCCGCTAACCTTAAGTCCTCTTTCACGATTTACGACCAGGCCGATGCAACTCGCCTAGTTTCTATGATTCTAAAAGAGTCACAGCTAGACCCTAAGCGGTTTCCAGCTAAGAAAATTCAAGGGCGAATTTCGGATTTGAAGAACTCTTTGATTGATCCGGATACCTATCTCGCTAGTGCCGGCCCCGGGCCAGATGCGGAGGTAGTGGCCAAGGTATACCCGATATACCAGCGTCGCCTGAGCGCCGCTAACGCTCTAGATTTCGATGATCTGATTATGCGCACGGTGCAGTTGTTTCAAAGTAATCCCCTGGTGCAATCCAGTTTCTGTCACCGCTTTCGCCACGTCCTGGTTGATGAATACCAGGACACTAACCACGCGCAGTATGTGCTGGTAAAACTGTTATCTGGGGTAGCAGGCGCGGCAATTAATCATCCAGAACAGGTACAGGGTGAACCGGTTAACCCGGCGGAACTTACAGTAGTTGGGGACTCTGACCAATCTATCTACGCTTTCCGGGGCGCTACCGTGCGCAATATTGAGGAATTCGAGAAAGATTTCCCGGGAGCGCGCACTATCTACCTGGAACAGAACTACCGGTCCAGCGGAAATATTTTGGCGGCAGCCAATGCGGTCATTTCGCATAACCAGAGCCGACACAAGAAAAAGCTGTGGACAGATTCTGGCGAGGGCGAAAAAGTAGGGGTACGGATATCTTCCGGGGACCGCGATGAAGCGCTAGCCGTGGTGGAAGAGATAAATAAGCTGGTAAGTGGGGGTTACACTTACGGTGATATCGCCGTTTTTTACCGAATAAATGCCCACTCCCGCCTCCTGGAAGAAACTTTGACCCATGCGGGGATTCCCTACCGGATTATCGGTGGTACCAAGTTCTATGAACGCAAAGAAATCAAAGACGCGATCGCCTATCTGCAACTGGTAGTAAACCCCGATGACACCGTGTCTTTTACCCGGGTGATCAACACTCCCAAGCGTTCCCTGGGGAACAAGGCGCAGGAGGCTCTGCAGGCGGCTGCCAATACTTATGAGGTGTCCCTCGGGCGCGCGGCAGCTCTAGTGTGGATGCAAGAGCTGGGGGAGCAGCGCCCGGGTGCCGCAGCTGATTCCAACCTTTCCGGTGTCAGTGAAGCGACGCCCGCAAATGCCGAGGTGAGCGGGCTGGCTCCGCGGGCACGCACCAATATTGCCCAGTTCTGGGATTGTTTAGTTGCCGCCCGCGAGGCCTATGTGCAAGGCGCACCATTAAAGGATATTTTGCAGACAGTCCTGACCGAATCGGGATATTTGAAATCTTTGGAGGGCTCTAAAGATCCCCAAGATGGGGTGCGCTTGGATAACCTTTCCGAGTTTTATAACGTGGCTTCCCAGTTTAGCGAAGAGGAACCCGAAGGTACTCTGGTGGATTTCTTAGAGCGGGTCGCCCTAGTGGCAGATGCGGATCAACTCCCGGGTGACCAGCGCGGGCAGGTTACTTTAATGACTGTGCATATGGCGAAGGGCCTAGAATTCCCGGTAGTCTTTGTTACCGGCCTGGAAGAAGGAACCTTCCCCCATTCGCGTGCCTTGGGTGAGGCTGGAGAAATGGCGGAGGAGCGGCGCCTGGCCTATGTGGCGATTACCCGCGCGAAGAAAAAAGTATATTTGACTGCGGCTCATAATCGGCAGATGTGGGGGGAAACTCGCTGGCAGCCACTTTCTCCCTTCCTGTTAGAAGTGCCGACCGACTTGATGGATCAACCAGAGCAGTTAAGTAAAAGTAATGGACAGTTTGATTTTTCTGATCAAGATTCCCTATGGGCTGCCGGGCGCAGCTGGGGTAATAGCTCTCGCGCGGGCGCAGCGGGCTCCAGATTTGGCAGCCGCGCAAGCAGCTATCGCAAACAGCAGGTATCTAGGCGCTACCGTGAGGACGAGGCCGGGGGTCCGGCCTTTGGTTCCGGTCGCACGGACCAGGTGGAGCGGCGGGAAACCGGGAAGGTGAAACGTCTTGGCACGCAGCTGGGTGCGCGCACGGATGCTAATGCTTCTATCGGTAAAGCCACCGAGGTAGGCACTGGCGATCGGGTACGTCACGACAAGTTCGGGGAAGGCACGGTGATCGCGATTGAAGGTCGCGGGCGTTCGAAGAGCGCGAAAGTGGAGTTCGCCGGGGGAGTCACCAAACGCTTACTGCTGCGCCTAGCGCCCATGGAAAAAATCTAGGGCGCTGCGCTGGGCGGTTATTGATTTTCTCAATCAGTTGTCTTGAAAATAATTTTGGGGGGTTGGGCTATTTGCCCAACCCCCCAATCTTTATGCTTTTACCCAACCCCTAGGGGCGGAGAAGCGAAACAGCTTAGAGAATTCCCAGTTCCTTCACGGTGGCGATTTCCTCTTCAGCTGCCTTTGCATTTGCTACGATGTGCTGCTTGGTCTTTTCAGGTAGTTCTAGCCCTTCTACTACCTGGTACTGTCCATCTTTGCAGATGACTGGCATACCGTAGACGAGGCCTTCCGGAACCCCGTATTCCCCGTGGGAGGGACCGGCGAAAGTAGACCAGTCGCCCTCGGGAGTGCCCAGTGCCCAAGTGTGCATATGGTCGATAGCCGCCGAAGCCGCCGAAGCCGCCGAAGAAGCGCCCCGCGCTTCGATAATGGCCGCGCCCCGCTTGGCTACGGTGGGTACGAAGTAGTCGTCGAGCCAAGCCGCATCAACCAGTTCCGGAGCCGGCTTGCCGTCAACGGTGGCGAAAGTGATATCGGGATACTGGTCGGCGGAGTGGTTACCCCACACGATCATCTTCTTGATGTCTTTGACCGCAGCTCCCGTCTTTTCTGCCAACTGGGAGATAGCGCGGTTGTGATCCAGACGCATCATCGCGGTAAAGCGTTCTGCCGGAACATCTGGAGCCGACTTGGCAGCGATATAGGCGTTGGTGTTAGCGGGGTTGCCCACTACCAGTACCCGAATATCATCGGCCGCGTGATCGTTAATAGCCTTGCCTTGGGGGCCGAAAATCCCACCATTGGCGGCTAGCAGATCTGCTCGTTCCATACCTTTACTGCGGGGACGAGCTCCCACCAACAAGCCGTAGGAGCAGCCCTCGAAAGCCTGGTTGGGGTCATCATAAATATCCACGCCCGCTAGCAGCGGGAAAGCGGAGTCGTTTAGCTCCATTGCGGTACCTTCCGCCGCCTTAACTGCTTGCGGAATTTCCAGCAGGTTTAACTTCACCGGCTGATCGGGTCCCAGCATCGCACCCGAGGCAATCCGGAACAGTAGGGCGTAGCCGATATTACCGGCGGCACCAGTAACGGTTACGGTAACGGGTTTCTTGCAGCAGCATTCTGCCATGTGATTCTCCTTCAGTGAGAAATATTCTTACCGACCGCGCGCGGCCGGCCAAGCCAAGTAGACTTATGCTTTAACCCTAACTCTTTGAGGTGCCATCTGCTAGTGCTAATTTTCAGCGATAGCAATAAAACTCCAGATAAAATAGGGCATCTCGACGTCGAGAAATAATTTGTTACCCCCTTGGTGCAAGCAGATCAATCTCTTCCCGCCAATTTTTCCCAAGGTTGTCCGTTGGGCAGCTACTTGCAGGACCTACTGTTTAGTGCCAGTGAAAATAGTGTGTTCGTAGAGGAGAAAACGCAAAATAGTTCCCAATACCAGTCCGATCACATTGGCGGAGATATTGTCAGCCAGGAGCGAGGTGAATCCCAACAGGTAGTGGCTAATCCCTAAGCAAATAACTGCAGGCAGCATCCCCAGTACGTTAACCACCGCGAAACCCATAAATTCTTGCAAGCGGTTATCGGTGCGTTGGTTGCGGAAGGTCCAATACCGATTTACTACCCAAGAAAATACAGTCGCTACCGCTGCGGCTAAAATCTTGGAGGTCAGGGGATGGGAAGAAAGCCAACCGAGCATTAGCAGATTAAAAACTGACACATCTACCAGGTAGTTCATCCCGCCTACCAGACAGAACTTAATGATTCGGGTGAGGCGTCCGGGGGCCCGCAGATAGGAGTAGAGTTTTCCCACGGTTCTTAGTTAGAGACGAGAATATACCGGAGTTATTTGGGCCGTTCGCGCGTTTGAAAGCCGATCGCTGCGCCGTCCATCAGCCAGTTGACCTTGTGCCCAGTTGCCCAGGCAGTACATATTGTTCTGTTTATCAAGCATGCAGGTAAAGGTGTTGCCCATAACTAGGGTGGAACGGGTATTGGCAGCCAGCCGGGCATCTAAACCACTGAGGGTGGGAGCTGCCCCAATATTTTGGGTGTTATTGGCGGCCACTCGTTTAGTCAAAGCAATCCCCGGACCCAATTGCCCGAAGTCATTGCGCCCCCAACAGTAGGTGCTACCTGCGGGAGTAATCGCGCAGCCCCCGTAGTAGCCGAGATAAACCTGGCTTACCTGAGGTAGGGAACTGATCAGTTCCGGCTGCAGCATTTGGCCCTTGGTGGACATGTTTCCGGGCTTACCTGCCTGACCGTCAGTATTGATTCCCCAACAATAAAGCCGCTGATCTTCAGCAATTGCGCAGCTGCGATCCCCGGCGGCACGCAAAGAAATAAACTTCATATTTGAAACTGGTGCCGGTCGCAGTTGATAGCTTAGCGCCAGCCGGTTATTCCAATCGTCCCAGCCTGCTTTTACGCCCCAACAATACACCATGCCGTCTTGTTTCAAGGCACAGGTATGGTCATTACCGGTGGCGACCTCTTTAACATCTGTCATTACCGCTACCGGTTTTAGTTGATTCCCGATGTTAGTGCTGTTACCAACTTGGGCCATTTCATTGGCTCCCCAGCAGGTAAGCACTCCAGAGTTAGAAAGGGCGCAAGCATGGCGCCCTCCAGTAGCAATTTGGGCGGTATCTGCTGGCAGGGCGGCTACCCTTAGAGGATTGAAAGATCCCGACAGCTGAGTTCGAGATTTAACCTGTCCCAGTTGCCCGAAGGCGTTATCCCCCCAGCAATAAACAAACTTGTCAGTGCCCAAGCCGCAAGTGTAATCGCGGCCGGTTGAGATTTGTGTGAATTTCACCGGCTGGTTAGCTACCGTCTGCGGTAATATTGCTGGTTGTCGGGTGATGGGTACCCCAAGTTGCCCAGAGTCGTTGATTCCCCAGCAGCGGGCGGTTCCATCAGTGCGCAGCCCGCAGGCAAAGGAGCCGGAGGCAGAGGCACGTCGTAAATCCTCAGCGACTCCCACCGGCTGTACCGTGTCGGAGGGGGAGGTGCTCTGGTTAAAAGTTGGAACCGGAGAAGGACCCGGTTGCACCGGACGCAAAGAAAGGATGATCCGCGGACCGTTAAAGGTAGGAGTAGGAGAAGGACCTGGCATTACCGGATCATAATCTGAAGTAGGAGTACTGGTAGTGGGCTGGGGATTTACCGGTGTTAGCGTGATTTGGTAGGTGGGCTTTACGGCTCCTGCAATGGAGGTGGTGGGAGCAATAACCAGTGCGCCCAGGGCAAGGAATATTGCTACTACGGCCAGCGCTACCTGTAAACCTATGCGACGTATAGACGTGGCATCGCGCACCCCGGTCACCTCCCGTCCAACTCGGGAACACCTAAATACTCCTTAGCCCATTCTAACCTATTTTTAACAAACTTTGAAGTCGGAAAGTCCCCTAAAACCTGTCTAAAATGTGCAACTACAGATTGGTTAACGATAACCAGGTAGACCTTCTGGGGTACGCTGTTCGTATGAGTGTTTTAGTTGTAGGAGGCGCCGGTTATATCGGTGCTCACGTAGTAAGACTACTCGCCCAACGCGGTGAAAAAGTAGTGGTCATAGATGATCTATCCTATGGAACTGCGGATCGGATCGGCGACGCAAAACTGGTACAACTAGATGTGGCTGCCTCCGGGGCGCGCAAGAAAATTTTTCAAACTCTCATCGACGAGGACGTAACGGCAGTTATTCACTTCGCGGCGCGCAAGCAGGTGGGTGAATCGGTGGAAAAGCCGATGTGGTACTACCAGCAGAACGTAGGAGGATTAGCCAATGTCATGTCTGCCATGCGCGATGCCGGTACCCGGCAAATGATTTTCTCCTCCTCGGCCGCAGTATACGGTCAGCCGGATGTGCCGGTAGTCCCCGAAGAACTTGCCGGTAAACCCATTAACCCCTACGGGGAAACCAAGTTGATTGGCGAATGGATGATGGCAGATTGTGAACGCGCCTGGGGCCTGCGCTGGATCGGACTGCGATACTTCAACGTAGCGGGATCCGGTTGGGACGAACTGGGCGATCCCGCTCGCCTCAACCTGATTCCGATGGTGCTGGAGCGCCTATCCAAAGGGAAAAACCCCAAGATTTTCGGTACCGATTACGACACTGCGGACGGCACCTGTATTCGTGATTATATTCATGTGCGCGACCTCGCCGATGCCCACTTGCATGCCTTAGATTATGTTGCCTCTGGCCAGGAGATGGAGCATCATGTTTTCAACGTGGGTACTGGGCAAGGAACTTCAGTTCGCGAAATAATCGATGGTATTCGGGAAGTAACCGGGATTGATTTCAAGGTGGACGAAGATCCGCGTCGCCCCGGTGATCCGGCGCAGCTGATCGGGGACACCACCAGGATTCGGGTTGATTTGGATTGGAAAGCCGAAAACGGAATCAAAGAAATCCTGGAGTCAGCTTGGAGTGCCTGGCAGGCCGGACCAGATAAGATCGCGGGCGTTTAAGCGAACGGCAACTTTTAGAGCGTCGCTACGCGCACAAATTTAGGGGCGGGGCAAGGAACCTCGCTGCCTGTCCCCCATCACGCTTTTCGTCTTCCTACTACCTAGGTCGATATTTCCTTCTCGCTCGTCCCGACAGGAAACTACTGGAACTGGTGATACTGGCTAGGTTGCAAGGTGCCTTTTTGGAACGCGGCCCAGAAACTGGGAGTCTTTTGCTCATCGAGCAACACCATTGCCCCATGTCCTCCGCGGTAATAGGCCATTTTCGCGATGGGAGGCACCCCGGATAGGTTATTGCTGGCGGCACTGCGATAGGCGAATACCATTTTTCCTAGCGCCCAGGCTCCCGAATCGGAATCACAGGTAAGGTTGGCTGCTCCCGAGTTTGCCAGATCGCGCTGCTTAAACGGATTGAGAAAAGTCGAGGGGGTCGCCAGAGTTTGTGACAGCTTAGAAACTACTTGACGTTGCCGCTCTGCCCGTCCAATATCTCCGCGCGGATCTTGATGTCGCATCCGCGCAAATGCCAAGGCGGTCGCGCCATCGGCTTGATGGCAGCCACTCTTCCATTTCAAAGCAGAATCGGCATCGTCAACATCGTAGTCCAGGCAGAGTTCCACTCCTCCTGCGGCATCGACTAGTTGGGTTACGGCTCCCATGGTTACCTCGACATAGTGGTCTACTTTGACTCCACTTACTCCTTCTACGGTTCTTACCAGCAGCTTAGGTCCGCCAAGAGCGTAGGCGGCGTTGAGTTTATTGAGGCCGTGTCCCGGAATATTGACTGCGGTATCTCTAGGAAGGGATACCAACTCTGCCACCCCGTTAACCTTGCGCAGCAACATGATGCTATCGGCGCGGGCTCCCTGCACCCAAGGCTGTTGGATTCCTCCATCGTTGCCGTCGGAACGCTGGTCAGAGCCGGCGATCAGCCAAGTTTCGCCCTCGCCTGCAGGGAGAGCTGAGAGAGCATCGACTCGGTTCAGCTGGGAATCTACTAAATACCACAGATATAGCGGCCAAGCGATAACAAAAATTAGGAACAGAGTGAGGGCGGGTTTAAGAAGTCGGCGTCCCCGGAAGCGGGGCCGATGTATTCGGGCAGGACGGGCAGGCGGGATTGGCTCCAGCTGGGGCTCATCCGGCCGGCTTTGGCGCGTTTCAGAGTCCACCGAGAGACGATCTGCTGGGAGACGATCTGCTAGCATCACCCGGGTGCGGGTAGGCGCCACGCGCCCCGCAAAACGCGACTCACTGCGCGGCTGGATCGGAATTTCTTGTGCCGCGGAACCGGAAGAAGCCCCGCTAGTGTCTTGATCTTTGAGGCGTCGGGAGATAGCCGGACGTGAGGGGCGAGCCCCAGAAGAGGAATGAGCACCCTGGGAACGTTGTGCTATTCCCTTAGGTTCTATATCGGTGTGATTGACAGTAGCGGGGGAGCGATGCCGCTTTAGCGCCGGAGCATAGGAAGGCGGAACTGTCTGACTAGGCCGAGGGCGCCGCCTTTTGGGGGGCGGGAAGGACTCCGGTGGGTTTTGCTCACTCAAGTTACTGCTTCCTAACTGTTAACCGGATTGGCGCTTTAGTTTCTCGCTTCGCATTTACGTTGCAGTTCAGCTAGTTCCTCGGCGCTGAGCTCGGAGTTAAGCGATCCGCTTTGTCTCAGGTCTGCTGCTGGTCTCAGGTCTTGGGACACAGACTCAGAAGTAGAAGAAGTCGCAGTTGGGGTAGAGGACCCAGAGGCACTTGTCGCGGGAGAGGGCGACGAGGAAGGATTGGGGTCTTCGGGAATGGTATAAACCTTGCTGTTCCCATCTCGAACTTCAGCCCCGGGAGGTAAGGGAGTGTCATTAATGAAGGCATCCCAAATCGGTTCGGCTTTATCTTCGGAAAGTAATAGCCGATTATGGTCAAAAGGTGCCTCATAGACAGGTAGGGTGACGAACCGCAGCTTATCCGGCTTAATCGATTGTAAGGACCAGCCCAACCCGCTCAACTTGGAAACTGATGACAACCCCTCGGAGATGGTCAAAGCGCCTAAACCATTACCTACGAAACCATAGAGCTGATTTAGGGAAGTAAGAATATTTTTTTGCAAGGCAGCGCGCGTCATAATTCCCATTACTGCCTGTTGGCGCTGAATACGTTGGATATCAGAACCGTCAGATCCTTTAACGCCGTGGCGCACCCGAGCGTAGGCTAAGGCCTCTTTCCCATTGAAATGTTTACACCCGGGCTCTAGGACTAATCCGGAGTTGGCTTTGTCATCTATTTTGGTGGGGACGTAAATGTTAATTCCCCCTAGGGCGTCGATCATCGATGAAAAACCATTGAAATCCACCACGATGGATTCATCAATGCGCATCCCTGAAAGTTTTTCCACCGTTCTCCAGGTACATACCACCGCCGAGGAGCGGTCGTTACTACCTGCAGAACCAATAGAATACGCCCAGTTAAATTGAGCTCTTTGGGGTTTCGATTTGCTGCCATCTCGATGTTGGCAGGCGGGAATATCCACTATCAGATCTCGGGGAATAGAAACCACATTTACCTGGGACCGATCCTTAGAAATATGCATAACCATGGTGGTGTCGGAACGTTCAGTGGGGTCCTCATTATTGGTTAAAGTTTGGTTGCCTTTGCCCGAACGCGAATCAGACCCAATTATCAAAATATTAATGGGTCGCCCATCGTAGGAATCTGGAGGGGTACGACCCAGTAAAGAGGCGGTTCCCAGATTGTTTAACCTGCCTGAGAGGTCTATGTAAATCAAAAGACCCGCAGTTAACGAGAACGATAGTAAAAAAACCAGTGCGCTGGTCAAAGCGCGACGAATCTTAGGAGGGTATGGCGGATTAGCGGCATGGCGAATACGCCCAATATAGTTTTTCGCGCTCTTCTTGTGTGAACTCACGTGTCCTACTTTATGCTGTCGACGGCAAATTGTAACGATTTGGATAAGAATTCAGGGAAGTTGCCAGTTTATTGGGCTGGCCCCTAACTGTTGCAACCAAGAGTTGGTACGTGAGAATGGTCGGGAACCGAAGAACCCACGCGAGGCAGACAAAGGTGAGGGGTGAGCCGACTCTATACAAGGAGTTTTCCCCAAGGCGGGGCGCAAAGATTGCGCCTGCTTGCCCCACAGAATAGCGACTAGGGGCCGATCTCGCTGTACCAAGGCAGAAATTGCGCAGTCGGTTACCTCTTCCCAACCACGACCGCGGTGAGAGCCCGCTTCATTAGGAGTGACAGTAAGCACCCGATTTAGCAGCATTACTCCCTGCTGCGCCCAGGGACGCAAATCTCCACTGCTGGGGATAGAACAACCTAAATCGTCGTGAAGTTCCTTGAAAATATTTTGTAGCGACTTAGGGATAGCTACTCCCGGTTTTACCGAAAACGACAACCCCATCGCATTTCCGGGGGTGGGGTAGGGGTCTTGCCCCACGATCAACACTTTTACCTGATCAAACGGGTACGTAAAAGCCCGAAAAATGTCTTTGCCCGCAGGAAAATAGTTATTTCCTTCATCTCGTAGCATTTTGCCCATTCCGCTGATTTTGCCAGCTACCGGTTCCATGGCTGGCACCCAGGAAGGGTCCATGATTTTTTCCAGGTTGGTACTCATGCTGTTACTTTACCCTGTGGGAGCCGATAAACCACGATGGGCAAATAGGGGTTTTCGGCGTGGCAGGTATGCGACAGCTCTGCAGATGCGGTTAATGTGGGCATGTGAGCAAACAAGAGTTTCCGCCAGATGAATTCGACGCGATGGGGGAAGAAGGTCCCTCGGGTGCTCATCGCCGTCCTATTAGGCGGTGGCAAACCGTGCTTCCCATCTTGATTGTGCTGGTTTTAGGGCCGGCTTTGGCCTGGGCTGGGGTAGCGCTCATGAAAACTACCGGCAAGATTGACGAGGTTAAGCCGGTTGCCACTCCCAGTACCAGTGCAAGTGTAACTATCCCTAGCACCGAGCCGACGAAGATTGCTAAACCGGAAGACTCTACCTCCCCAGATAATACCGAGAGTTCCCAGCCGAGCGCCTCGGCCATCGAAAAAGACAATGTCCGGGTACGGGTACTCAATGCATCTAAACGTTCGGGATGGGCGAAGCAGGTAGCTGATGATTTACAGTCTGCAGGCTTTAGTAATCCGGTGGCCACCAACTCTCGAGCTCGGGGTTTAAGCGGATCTATAGTGCTTTATCATGGGGAAGAAAATAAGGCCGCCGCTGAGGAAGCCGCTAAGGTTGCCGGGATTTCCCGGGTAGAAAATGCCGAAGGGGGCCGGTATCAAATCGGAGATACCGACATTGCCATTTATCTGATCGACTAGCTAACCCCCGGTTTTCGCCGGGAGTAACCGGTGCTGGTTCCGTAAGACTGATTTCTCTATCAGGATATTTCGCACCTGCTGACAGGTAATAGTTTGCACTTGGAGTAGGAGAGTGCCAAAATCGTAGTTAGCACTCGAACCTAGAGAGTGATAAAAACTGAGCTTTTGATGAGGGAGCGACGTTCCGAGACAGGATCGGCGCGACGCTCTCGTCCGTCGCGGGCATCAAGGCTGGGTCAAAGATCTAACCGCGCGGCGCGAGCGCGTCGCGATGGAGGGAATACAAGCATATGAGCAAGATTATTGCTTTTGATGAGGAAGCTCGTCGGGGAATGGAGCGGGGTCTAAACACCCTGGCTGACACGGTGAAAGTAACGCTAGGACCGCGTGGTCGTAACGTAGTTTTGGAAAAGAAGTGGGGCGCCCCCACCATCACCAAAGATGGCGTTTCTGTAGCTAAAGAAATCGAACTGGAAGATCCTTACGAAAAGATCGGTGCTGAACTGGTCAAAGAGGTCGCCAAGAAGACCGACGACGTGGCCGGTGATGGTACTACTACCGCTACGGTATTGGCTCAGGCACTGGTGCGCGAGGGACTGCGTAACGTAGTTGCCGGGGCTAATCCGATTGCTCTGAAGCGCGGCATTGACAAGTCGGTTCAGGCAGTTGTAGATCAGCTGCACGCCGATGCCAAGGAAGTTGAGACCCGTGACGAGATCGCGGCTACCGCTTCTATCTCCGCCAATGACCCTGAAATTGGGGCCTTGATTGCGGACGCCATGGAAAAGGTAGGCAACGAAGGGGTCATTACCGTTGAGGATTCCAACTCCTTTGGTACTCACCTGGAAGTAACCGAGGGTATGCGTTTCGATAAGGGCTACATCTCCGGTTACTTCGTAACCGACCCGGATCGTCAGGAAGCTGTGCTAGAAGATCCCTACATCCTGCTGGTGGAATCGAAAGTTTCCCAGATTAAGGATCTGCTGCCGCTGCTGGAAAAGGTAATGGCCACCGGCAAGCCGCTGCTGATTATTGCGGAGGACGTAGACGGGGAAGCGCTGACTACCCTGGTTCTTAACAAGATTCGCGGCACCTTCAAGACTGTAGCTGTAAAGGCTCCGGGATTTGGTGACCGCCGCAAGGCAATGCTGCAGGATATGGCGATTCTAACCGGCGGCCAGGTAATCTCCGAGACCGTGGGGCTCACCCTGGAAAACGCGGAACTGGATATGCTGGGCACTGCCCGCAAAGTTGTGGTTACCAAGGATGAGACCACTATTGTAGAGGGCGCGGGAGCTTCCGAAGATATCGAGGCTCGGGTCAAGCAGATTCGCCAAGAAATTGAAAACACCGAATCTGATTACGATCGTGAGAAGCTGCAGGAGCGTCTAGCCAAGCTGGCTGGCGGAGTCGCGGTTATCAAGTCTGGTGCTGCCACTGAAGTGGAAATGAAGGAACGCAAGCACCGGATTGAAGACGCGGTTCGAAACGCTAAAGCCGCCGTTGAAGAAGGCATTGTAGCCGGGGGCGGGGTCGCTCTGCTGCAGTCCGGCTTGAAGGCTTTGGACAGCTTACAGCTCGCGGGTGACGAGGAGACCGGCGCTTCCATCGTGCGGGTGGCGCTGTCCTCCCCGATGCGCCAGATCGCCGAAAATGCTGGTCTGGAAGGCTCGGTAGTGGCCGAACGGGTAGCACACCTGCCTGCCGGTCAGGGGCTGAATGCCGCCAATGGCGAGTACGAGGACCTACTCAAGAGCAATATCGCTGATCCGGTCAAGGTCACTCGTTCTGCCCTGCAGAACGCGGCCTCGATTGCGGGTATGTTCTTGACCACCGAAGCTGTGGTGGCAGACAAGCCGGAGCCTCCGGCAGCGGCTGGTGCTGATGACGCTGCCGCAGCTGGCGGAATGGGCGGAATGGGCGGAATGTACTAGACCGCGCTGCGACTGCCTGGTGGGTAACTACCAGAAAAACCGATAGCAAGAAGTGGGGGGTGAACCGCAAGGTTCACCCCCCACTTTGTTTAGCTTTCTGGGTAACTCACGTAGGGACGCAAGTGACACCGCCAGCTAGGACCGGCGAGCAGACAATAGCTAAGCGGCAGCAAAAGATGACGTTGGCACGATCTGCTAGCAAGGGTCGGCAAAAAGCTAGCCGGCAAACATGGCGGCGGCTCCGCTTTCAGCTTCTTCATAACTGGCAGAGGCAGCTTGGAGTGCCTGCGCGATGGAATCCAAGGCGGCTTCCATCTGGGCCTGGGCAGCGCGCCAACGGGTTGCACAATCGGCGAAGGAACTGGCGGCAGCCCCGGTCCAGGAACCTTGCAGGGACTGCACCTGTGCCATCATGGCAGCTGCGTCAGTGCGCAGCTGCCCAGCGATTGCGGCCGCACTGGCACCGGCCGCCGATACCTGTCCGGAATCTACATTGAATTGCGCCATATTGGTTTCTCCTTAAAGTAAATGGTTGATTGCAACGTCCCCAATTTAGAATCGGAGAAACTCCAGTAATAGGTACGCGATAATAATTTCAGGAAATCGCAGCTTGATCTGCCTTTGGGGAAAGCGGAATTCTAAACCTCAGCGGCACGATCCTCAGGAAAGAAGCCTTAAAATTCCGTAAGTGAATCTTCGTCGTCGGCGGAAGAATACATAGTTTCTTCCACTTCATCTTCCTCGGTGGAAACTGGCTTTGCGTCCTCTTCCAACTCTTCTTCCGGAAGGGGCTCTGCCCGGAAGTAGTCACCATTTTTGCCAGCGACTTTCCGCATCGTCAAAGTAGAAAATTGGTCAGCCACATTCTCCATAGAGGATAGCCCGTTCTCGCTATCACTGCTGACGGCCTCGGCTCGTAGCCGGGCGGTGCGCTCCTCGATATTTTTCCTCTCGGTGGCAGAGATTTTCGTTGGTAAATTTTTCGGAGAACTCGATTTCAATCCCCCAGGAAAAATGGAGCGTCGCGCAGTCGCGCGCGCGGGTGTTCCTTTGATAACCACGGTTTCGGAAGTGTCTGCACCGCGTATCTTTTCCTTACTGCGAGCACGCAGTCCCAGACGTTGACTGCCCGAAGCGTCTCCGGGGATCAACGCCGATAGCTTCGCGTACTCGCCCTCTAAATTTTGGCGCGCGGCATTCTCATTACCGCTGCCCAAGGGGGAGTGGAAAATCGTGTCTCGCGCCAGTAGCTTCGAGATTAGCGATCTGCGTAGCCGCGCGTAACGGAGCGGTTCCATAGTATTCATTTCGGCTTGCATCAACTGGCAGTAACTGCGGTAATCCTGAGGAGAAGCACTCAAATAAGACATGGAGGCATCAACGAAAACGCAGGCATCCAGATCGCCCTCCGGTGGTTGGCGTCCCTCCAGCATCAAGATTAGTTCCCCGACCCGAATCGCCAACTCTTTTTGCACCCCCATCTCTAATAGGCGTCTGAGCGCAAAATCGGCAGAGGCGGGATAGTTTTCGTAGTTAGTAGTATTTTTTGCGCGTGTCTGCGACTGGGTGATTACCCCGTGATACCAGGCGGCAATGGTTAAGACTGCGGGTTGTTGCGAAGTGTTTGTAAAATGGTCCAGGCAGGTCAGTAGGCGGATCAAATGGCTTTTGGTGTGAAATTCACGTCCGGCAGACTGCCACATTTCCAGCAGTTTACCGGCTTCTTTGCGCAAGAGGTTGTCGTTGGTGATCCCCAGTTCCCGCATAGCTTTGACGAATCCCGTCTGCAGCCAAGATGGTGCACCTGGCATAGCCTTTGTACCCCCGACGATTGAATGTTGCAGTGGTTATCCTACGGCTAAAACCGCTGTAGAGAAAATGCAGTGCAAACAACGTCCACCGTCGCGACTATTTTTCGATAGTTTTCGGGGCCTCGTGCTCGGTGTTCCGGGAGGTTTTCTTAGCGGTCCCTTTCTTATTATTTTTCCCTGCTTTCTTCCCCTTATTCTTATGAATTTCCGGGGGGTCAAGCGCCGGGAACGAGATCCTTATCGTAAGTCCCCCGCCGGCAGTAGCTATCGCCTGGGCGGTTCCGCCATGAACAGCGGCGATAGCTGCCACAATTGAGAGGCCGAGGCCGGTGCCGCCGGTTTCTCGCGACCGGGAGCCGTCCCGGCGATAGAATCGTCCAAAAATCTTATCCAGCTCCTCCGCGGGTACTCCCTCGCCGTGATCGCGCACCTCTAAAATCGCCTCCCCACCGCTAATCCCGGCCAAAATCTCTACCGGGATTTGCGCAGAAGTATAGCGTTCCACGTTGCCAATCAGATTGGTCATTACCTGCGTTAGTTGGTCGCGATCGGCTAGCACTAGCGCGCTTTCCCCCCTATCTAACTCCAGGGGGGAGCCGTCCAAATGTAACAGGCTGATCTCCCGCTCGGGCGAAAGGGCAGTCAGATCTAGAGCTCCGGCAGCAGCAATCCGATAAAGATCGACTGTCCCCATCTTTATCTTTCGACCCTCATCCAGACGAGCCAGTTTCAGCAGATCTTCCACCAGTATCCCCATCCGGGTGGCCTCTGATTCGATCCGTCCCATCACTTCATCAACCCGCTCCGGGGGTACTCCGCCCATTTTATAAAGCTCTCCGTAGCCGCGGATAGCAGCCAGAGGGGTGCGCAACTCGTGGGACGCGTCAGAAACAAATTGGCGCACTTTTTGCTCGCTGCGCTGCTGGGTAACAATAGTTTCCTCAATTCGAGAAAGCATAAAGTTTAGCGCCGACGCCAGCGACAGAACCTCCCCGGCGCGCACTTGGGATAAATCAATACGTTCATGCAGGTCACCAGAGGAAATCTTTCCGGCGACCTCCTCCATTTGCCGCAGAGGACGTAGGGAGACTTGCACCAATACGTAAGCTAAAACCCCGCCTATCAAAATAATGATGA
>CAMYFZ010000017.1 GCA_947255165.1 uncultured Varibaculum sp. | reverse complement strand
CTTCACATTCTCGGCACGCTTCTCTGCAACCAATACCAGCTGTCGAAACCGATCGGCCCCTATTAAGTTGAAAAACAACCGGCGCGAACGCCGCCTTTCATTCTCAAAGATTTTTCTCCAATAGTCAATAGGTGCGGTGATACTTCACCTTCTTGAGGATGAGCGCCGCAAAGCTCGCGGAGGCCAGGAAATCAATCTTCGCTTACACTCCCAGGCTTTTCGACGTGAGCGACGCATTATCCACACAGTTACCAGGGCGCAGCAACCCCGGCTGCGTCCTAAAGCCAGTCCATCGGCGGCTGATAGTCAGCTTGAAGCCGCGCAGCTTATAGCGGTTCTAGCCTTTCTTTGCTTGCAAAGACTTTAGGTGCGCGCGGGATTCCAAGTTATCTTGATAAATGGACAGGGCGCGGAAGAACAGGTGCAAGAACTTGGTGCGTGGGAATACTAAGAACGCGGTGGCCACCATGGCTAAATGCAAAATCAGTACGGAGGGGAACACTGCACCGCCCCGAAATACCGTCACCAAGAAGCCGCTGAGCATCAGCGCCATTAGTCCGCCCAACAGCGAGTGGTCAGCTTGCCACATGCGTTCGGTGGTTTCTTTGCGATCTGATTTTGGCTTCAGCGCCATTAGCATGATGGCTCCTGCCATCGCCGCCAGACCTCCGATAGACCCCAGAATCACCGGTACTGAAAGTAGTGAATAAGGTGGCATCATTCCCAGCACGTACTGCATAAAAGCCGCGCTAACCGTAGCCAGAAAAGTGCCGATAAAACCGTACATTAGCAAGTGGTGTCCTACTTTGCGTTTGCGAGACGGCTCCCCGCCCACATAGGAACAGCCCTCTTGTCCGCCGCTCATATGGCGCAGCACCAAAATATCGCTAACGGTCTTTCCCCAGTTAGAGAAGCTGAAGAAAGTCGAATTTTCCGTGCGGATTGCCCGCCAAAAGCGCGCCATTCCCGCGATGGTGACCACTAAACCGTAAATCAAACACGCTGACATAAACAGCACTAAGGCGATATGCCCGAACACGTCGTAGATTTGCCCGCTGGAGGTAGTCAACCAATCCTCGGTACCAAAGAAATATCCGATACCGCACAGCGCCAGCAAACAGAGAATAAAAATCAGCGCCAGACCGCGAACTCCCGAGATAATCCGCGGCAGCTTATACGGGAAAATATAGCGTTCGTAGGTTTCTTGGCGTATTTCCGCAAATAATTTAGGCGGGTTAAGACCGAACTCGTGCGGGGGAGTGTACATGCAGGCGGTGTAGCAATCTCGGCAGTCGTGGCACAGGTTCGCCAGTTGCTCCATTTCCTCGCGTGAGGGCGAAGGGTGGCGTTCCATAGCCGGCCAAACCGGGCAGTAACCCGCACAGTAACGGCAGGCATTACAAATCGCTAGCTGCCGTCGTCCTTCAGCGAAAATTGCTCCGCCCTTACCGGTACTAACTTCACTTGTTGCCATTTTGCGCTGCCTCCCTACCTGAGATCCGTCCCCAAACGGTTCCGATTGCCATCCCGAATCCGGCCATATAGCCGCTGGATAATACGTTTCCTGACATGATTTCACCGGCCGCAAACAGGTTGGTGAACTCCCCGCCATCGGTCATTTGAATCCGGCCATGGGTATTAACTTTTACCCCCATGTAGGTGAAGGTAATCCCCGGTGCCATCTTGATTCCGTAGAAAGGACCGATATCGAGGGCGCGCGCCCAGTTAGTTTTCTCGGGATCTAGTCCTGAAGTTCCGACCCCATCTTTTTGTGAGGGATCAAAACGTTCATTAGCATCGGGAGAAATCCCCGCGTTGAAGCGACGAACCGCTTCCTCGGCGCGCGGGCCCTCCAATCCCATCTGCTCGGCTACGCCAGCGATAGTTTCGGATTTGAAAACCCCGTACATGGGGGGCATGAATAGTCCCTTGGCTTTGGAATCCCAGAACGCGTAGGCTACCTGATCTGGCTGTTGAGCGATATTGCGTCCCCAAATGGCATAACGTTTCGGCCAGATTTCTTCGCCTTCATTGTAAAAGCGTTGGTAGTCGCGATTTAGTACCATCCCGAAGGGAATGCAGTCCAGGCGGGTGGCGATCCCTCCATCAAACATGGGGCTGCGGGCATCGACCGCCACCGCGTGGAAGCCTTTAGGCTGGCCAGCCCGGTCAGCTCCCGCATCCAGCAACAGTCGCAAGATGGTGCCGTCATTAGTTTTCGGTCCGCGGATATGGTAGTTATAGGCGGCTGGCCCCCAATATTTGGCTAACCAGTCCACATTGGCTTCAAATCCGCCGGCGGCACACACATAAGAATTGGCTTTTACCTGGTAGCTTTGGCCTTTGTGGTTCACGGTCAAACCGGTGCAGGTGTTGCCGTCAAAGTCCATATGTTCCACACTGGATTCATAGAGCACCGGAATCCGGCGCGAACGCAGCGAACGGTAGTAGTTGTTGATTAGAGCTTTTCCTCCGCCCAGGAAGAAAGTGTTGGTACGCCCTAGGTGCAAGGTTCCCGCCAGAGGCGGCTGGAAGAGGGCGCCATGATCCATCATCCATTGCGGCACAGTTCTAGTTTCTTCTACCGTCAAGGCAGCTATTTCTTCATCGGAAGGTCCCGTCCCCACCGAACAAAGGTCTTTCCAAAGCTCTTCTTTGGTGTAAGCACCAGTGTTGTAGGGGAAATCTGCATCGTGGATACAGCGGATATTGCGGGTGTGCCGGGAGTTTCCTCCGCGGAAAGTCTTATTTGCCCTTTCTAAAATCAAAACTTTTGCGCCTTGATCTTGAGCGGACATGGCGGAAACGACTGCCGCGTTTCCCCCTCCGATAACTATCACGTCCCAAGGTTGGGTGAGTAGCTCGGTGGCGTTAGGCTGCTGCATATTTTCTCTCCCAGGTGGATAACAAACGGAGATTAACACTTTTTGTGACCCAGTTCGCGCAATGTTCACCTAAAATTAGTTTACCTTAATTTTACTTTAAATAAATTAGCTGTTCAGCACCCTATTATTATGACACTTAGTCACCCCATCGGTGACACGTTTCACAGAGTGTCTTTTTTCTTTCTTTTTAGCGTCTATACTCCCGGTATGGACGGACACACAATTTATCTTCTTGGAGTCCTATTTGGTGCCATAGTTCTCTTAGTAGTTTTGATTAACTGGCGCACCAAAATGCACCCCTTCCTAGCTCTCTATATCGTTGCTTTCCTAACTGCCCTCGCCGCGGGAGAACCGATAAAAGAAATTCCCGACACCCTGATGGCCGGGTCAGGAAAGATTCTGGGAAATACCGGCGTCCTAGTTTTCTTAGGTGCCATGCTGGGTAAACTGCTGGCGGACTCGGGCGCAGTTTCAAATATTGCAGACTTCGTCCTCGACCATGCGTCCCCGAAAGCAGCCCCCTGGGTGATAACCGGGGTGGCCTTCATCCTGGGGATCCCCATGTTCTTCGAGGTAGGTCTGGTGGTGCTAATGCCAGTAATCTACGCGGTAGCGCTCCGCCTCGAGGTGCGATCCGGACGGCCGCAACAGTGGTATCTGCGCACTTTGATTCCGGCGATTGCCGCCCTTTGTTGCCTGCACGGCATGGTTCCCCCGCACCCTGGTCCCATTATTGGGGTGCAGGCTCTGAACGCCGATATGGGACTAACTATCCTTTTAGGTCTGCTGTGTGCGATTCCTACTGTGATTTTGGCGGGCCCCATATACGGCAACTTCATTGCTCCAAGAATCAAACTCGAGCCTCCCGCTTCTCTAGTCACCCAATACGCGGGCACCACCTATGAGGAAGCAGAAAAGATTTATAAGGAAACCGGGTCCTTTGCCGAGCTGGCCCGCGATCACACCGAAATCCCGGATGCTTTTGGCGCTCCCAAAGAGGCTCCCACTCAGCGACCCGGGGCTTGGTCGCAAACTACGGCTACCGCAAAAACTGGTTTGACCAGCCCGCCTCGTCGCTCGGGAATTTCCACGCCCATGGCTTTTTGCTGCGTGCTATTGCCAGTGGTACTGATGCTAATTCAGGCAGTGGTGAAAATTGTGGCTCCCAAGAGCCATTTTGAAACTTTCGCCGGGGTAGTGGGGCAACCAAATATCGCGATGTTAATCGGGGTGTTATTTACTGGCGCGGTGATTATGATCCAAGAGAAATGGGATGGGGATCGCTTGCGTGAATCGGTGACCAAATCCCTGGCGGCGGTGGCAACCGTGGTAATGATTATTGCGGGAGGGGGCGCCTTTAACGCGGCCTTGAAAGACTCTGATCTGGGGAATGCAATCGCCAGTGCAGCGGGCTCTATCCATATGAACCTAATAATTCTCGGTTGGTTAATCGGGCTGCTGCTGTCGTTTTGTACCGGCTCAGCTACAGTCGGAATCGTATCTGCTACCGGGATCTTAGCTCCGCTGGTAATCGGCTATTCTGCACCCTATGTGTCCTTGATTGTAATTGCGATTGGTTCTGGCTCCATTGGGCTGAACTGGGTTAACCACTCCGGATTCTGGTTCGTGAAGGAATGTTTCGGGATGACCTTGGGGCAAGCTACTAAAACCCACATGATCGTGCAAACTATTGTGTCGGTGCTGGGATTGATTTTTACCTTCCTGCTTTCGCTCTTGTTTGCCTAAAACAGCTGCGCACTTTCGCGGTCAGCAAATATTCGCCCGCGCTTGCCCTTAAATCTACAGCTACTGATAATTTTTGCTTCTCGAGCCGCTAGGATTGAGGTTATGGAAATGCATAACGGCTTATCAGATCCAGACGGCGTACAGAGTGAGGGCGGCCTAGGAGTTCTGGAGCGTCCAGAAACTCGTCGGCAAGAGCCCGGGGACAAAGACCGTTATGCGCATTATGTTTCGGCGCATCGCCTGGCTGCTTCCCGGCTTACCGGACAGCCCGTAGTTGCCCTTTGCGGCAAGGTCTGGGTTCCTACTCGCGAGGTGCGAAACCACCCTATCTGTCCGCGTTGCGTAGAAATCAAGAAAGAGATGGATGCTTCCGGCGGTCCCGACTGGCCATTTCGCGGTCCCGGAGGGTCGCGCTAAGACCTGATTGGTCGGTGCTCCCACGCGCTACCGGCCCAGAAAACGCCGGCTAAGGAGCCTTAAACAGGGAGGGCGCAGCTAGCACGCAGCTAGCAAACTAGCAGCAGCGTCCTGACTGATCTAGCTAATGACCAGCTAAAGCTCTTTTAGCGACGAGGCTCTGGTTTGCTGCTAGGAGCCTCGACTTCGTCCTCACGCTCAGTTACATGAATAATCTCGGTAGGAATCGCGGCCTCTCCGGCCGATAGCCTCCAGCCGGGGTAGGGGAGTTCGTTGCGCGCCTTCACGTGGTGATCTTGGGCATCCTGCAAAGCTTGCTTGCCAACGTAACGCGGATTGGGCTCTCCATCAGTAACCAAATCCACTAACAGCGGACGGGCGTTGCGGCGCTCAAACTCCACCTCAGCCTGCTGGGCGTTATCGGCCACTACTACCAACTCTGCATTAGCGTAGCCATCTTCGCCACGGGCACGCCCCGCGAACTTGCGCCCTCCCAAAGTGGATTTAGAGGTCGAACGCTTGGCGACATCGTGAATAGAGCCGTCCTCATTCACCCGCTGCACCAGTTTATAAACCAAAGCGGCAGTCGGAATGCCAGAACCAGTCACCATCTTGGTGCCCACCCCATAGGAATCCACCGGAGCGGCGCCGAGAGCCGCAATCGCGTATTCGTCCAGGTCATTCGTAACCGTAATCTTGGTGCTGTGGGCATCCAAGGAATCCAGCAGCGCCCGGACTTTGAATGCCTCCGCCACCAGGTCCCCAGAATCCAAGCGTACGCATCCCAGTTCGCCACCGGCTTCCCGGGCTAGTTTTACCCCGAGCTCGACTGCGCGGGCCACATCATAGGTGTCCACCAGCAAAGTGGTTCCTGGCCCCAAGCTGGCCAGTTGCGCCCGGAAGGCATCCTCTTCGGAGTCGTGAATCAAAGTGAAAGAGTGCGCCGCGGTTCCGATAGTGGGAATCCCATAACGCTTACCGGCCTCCAGACAGGAAGTTCCCCTAAAACCAGCGATATAGGAGGCACGCGCGGCAGAGACCGCACTGCGCTCATGGGTGCGCCGGGCGCCCATATCCACACATGGCCTCCCGTGAGCTGCGATAGTCATCCTGGAGGCCGCGCTAGCGACCGCACAATCGTGATTTAAAATCGACAGCAGCAGGGTTTCCAAGAGAACACACTCGGCAAAAGTACCTTCTACCTGCAGTAGCGGGGAGGACTCGAAATAGCATTCCCCTTCGGTATAGCCGAAAATATTACCTTTGAATTTATAGGTTTTCAGGTAATCCAGACAGTCATCGCTAACTATTTTTTCCCTTGATAAGTAGTCAATCTCGTCAGCTGAAAATTCGAAACGCTCTAAGGCTTCGATTACGCGGGCATTGCCGGCCATCACCCCGAAACGACGCGCTGCTGGCAGTCGCCGACCGAATAGTTCAAAAATGGAGCCGCGATTCCAGGTGCCAGATTTCAAGGCGGCATCCACCATGGTCAGCTCATACATATCGGTCAACAAAGAAGTGGTTACTGAAGAACTCATATTTTTAGCATACTCAAAAATGACTGACAATCCAGTTTTCGCCTTGCGGGCGAAAACAAAAATATTGGGAAGGAAGTGACCGCGCCAATAAAATCATCTTCCAAAACAGCCCCTTGTCGGCATCCTTTTTAATACCCTGAATATATGGTTAATCATCTGGCTTCTGACCCGGGTACTCCTGCGTATTCGGGCAGTACTCGCCTGCAGCAATGGCGGGTTACTATCTCGCGAGATCCGGTTAACCAGCCGCGCTACGTGGAACAAGTTTTAGCCCACCAGTTTTCCATGTCTTCAGAAGAAGCCAGGCGCACCCGGCAAGAGATCTTCAACCAGGGGAAGACCGAGGTAGCTGCGGGTACCCGCGAAAGAATGGAAGCCTTAGTGCAGGCACTGCACGCTTATGGTTTGCGTGCCACCCTGGATGGACCGGACGTAAAATGAACGCTTTTTATCCCGTCCCCGGGGGATGGGAATGTCCCATTGGGGAAGTTGAGCGCGACCTCTTCCTAAAAGCAATTTCAGAAGTGCGCACCCTGCTGGATCCTCCGGTGTTACCTTTTGAAATCACCACTATGCTCGGGGAGAGTGAAGACGAATCCGGCTCGGATATTCATTTCGATAATGCCTCATTGGATCGGCTGCTGCCTCCGGGATCCGTCGATGAGAGAACCGCACAAACTATGCGGGACTTGACGGATTCGCAGTTACGAACCCAGAAAGCTGAGCGACTTGACCGGCTCTACCAAATGCTTTCCGAGCAGACCGGTTCGGTCTTGGTGATTAAAAGCGGACAAGAATGGGATTGGCTTGGCGGAACAAATGATGTGCGTCTGGCCATATCCGGCAAACTCAGTCCCGGAGACTCCAGCTTTGATCCCCTAGAAAAAAGACAGGTATCTTCGCAGATAAACCCGAAAACAAGGGATGAAAAATTTGAGGAAGTCCTGGTGTCATCCTTCTATGAATGGCTCTCTGGGTGGCAAGATTCACTCTTGCAGGCGATAGATAGCTGGCCGCACCCTAGTTAGGCTGTTTTTGTGACTAATGAACATGCTATCGGTATTTTCGACTCGGGGGTCGGTGGCCTAACGGTTGCGCGCGCAGTTCTGAATGTTTTGCCGCGCGAAGAAATCCGTTATGTGGGGGACACCGCCCATACTCCTTACGGGGAAAAAGATTTGGAAACCGTGCGCGGCTACTCCCTGTCTATTATGGATTCCCTGGTGGAGTCGGGAGTGAAAATGCTGGTTATCGCCTGTAATACTGCCTCGTGTGCAGTGCTCGATGAGGCGCGACGCCGCTACCAGGAGGAACAGGGGATTCCGGTCGTGGAAGTGGTGCAACCGGCAGTTGAACACGCGGTAACCCGTTCTCGAAACGGCAAGATCGGAGTTATCGGTACCCGAGCCACGATTGAATCCGGCGTTTATCAGCGTAAACTCTCTCGCATGGGGGCGGAGGTTTTTACTCAAGCTTGCCCCCGTTTCGTAGAATTTGCGGAGGAAGGGATCACCGCCTCCCAGGAATTATTTGACGTTACCGAAGAATATCTAACCCCCCTAAAAGAAGCGGGAGTAGATACCTTAGTTCTCGGTTGTACCCACTATCCGCTGCTCGAAGGACCGATCTCCTATTTCATGGGTGAAAACGTGTCCCTGATTTCTTCATCTTCGGCAGCGGCACGAAAAGTTTATGGCGAGCTGGTGGAAGAAAAAATGTTGCGTCCCTTCGGGGCAAAAAAAGCCGATCACCATTTTATTTGTACCGAAGCTAAAGATTCTTTTACCGCCCTGGCCTCCCGAATAATGGGAGCAAACTTCAATGGAATCAAAGAGGAGGTCATCACCAAATGAAAGTGACAGTGGTGGGGGTAACCGGCTCTATGTCTGGGCCCGCCTCCCCGGCGTCTTGCTATCTTTTGCAAGCAGAAGGAACCGATTCTCTAGGGCTTCCCCACACCTATTCGGTGGTTTTTGATTTAGGGCCTGGCTCTTTCGGGCAGCTGTGGAACTATACGGATCCTACGAAGCTAGATGCGGTGGTACTTTCGCACCTGCACGCTGATCACTGTTCAGATATTGTCTCTATGCAGGTACATAGGCGTTGGCATCCGCGCGGCGCCCTCGGCCCCATCCCGGTGTATGCCCCTAAGGGGATCAAGGACCGGGTGCGCGGCTTGGATGGTTTTAGCCCGCGCGATGACTTCAGCGGAGAGTTTGAATTTCACCATATAAAGCAAGGACTAGCTTTTAATATCGGCCCTATACAGATTAAACCTTTCGCCGCCTGGCACTCGGTTCCCGCGTTTTCTTTCCGAGTAATCGGCCCCGGTAAAAACGGCGAGGCAGTTTTTACTTACTCAGGGGATTCTGACGAGTGCGATACTTTAGTGCAAGCTGCTGCCAACTCGGATTTATTCCTCTCTGAATGTGGTTTTACCAGCGAGGACGAAGTCCGCGGGATTCACATGTCGGGGGAACGCGCCGGTCGGGTAGCCCAAAACTCGGGCACCAAGAAATTGGTGCTTACCCATATCCAGCCTTGGACCGACCCCGAAGTACCGCTTAGGGAAGCGAAAACTACCTGGCGGGGCGAACTGGAAATCGCTCGCTCGGGTATGTGCTTCGAGATTTAGCTTTAGTGCTTTAGGGGCGTGCCTGATCAGGGGTAACGTTACCTCCCAGCTCAATAGTGGCCGCGATCGTGGGGGCGAGGGCGCGGAAGGCTTTCCCTCGATGAGAAAGGGCGTTCTTTTCTTTAGGGGTTAACTCTGCGTTAGTGCATTCTTGCCCCTCGGCTAGGAAAATCGGATCGTATCCAAAGCCACCATCACCCCGCGGGGCATAAAGTAGCTTTCCACTCATTTTTCCGAGGCAGTGTCGTTCTAAGCCCGCCGGGGAAACTAATACCGCCGCACACACGAAGCTGGCGCCGCGATTTTCGGCGGGCACGTCTGCCAATTGGTTCAGCAGTAGTTCCAGATTGGCGCGGTCATCACCGTGATGTCCGCACCAGCGGGCCGAGAAAATCCCGGGCGCGCCTCCTAAAATATCGACGCATAGTCCCGAGTCGTCGGCGACTGTCGGCAGCCCGGTTCTTTGTGCCACCAAACGGGCCTTAATCAGTGCATTTTCAGTAAAACTTACCCCATCCTCGACGGGTTCTTCGATTCCTAATCCGCCTGCTCCCACAATCATTTCCGGGGAAAAACCGGCGATTAAAGGGGAGAGGATATCGGATAGTTCTCGCACTTTATGGGGATTATGGGTGGCGAGAATCAAACGCGCAGCAGGTGGTATCTTCACGCCAGTGCCTCCGCCTGGAGAGCAGAAATTTCCCCAATCCCTTTATCGGCCAGATCCAGCAGCTCATTCAGCTGGGTACGATCGAAAGTCTGTCCCTCGGCGGTGCCTTGGATTTCTACAAACTTACCGGAACCAGTCGCCACGATATTCATATCAACATCGGCGCGCGAATCCTCTTCGTAAGGTAGATCTAGCAGCGCGTTTCTCTCGATAAAACCAACTGAGACTGCGCATAGGGAATCCGAGAGTACCTTGCCGGGCCGTATCCACCCTTTTTCCTGCCCCACTTTAATCGCATCTACCAAAGCCACATAGGCACCGGTAATCGAGGTAGTGCGGGTGCCGCCGTCAGCGCTGAGTACGTCGCAGTCCAGCACAATCGTGTTTTCCCCTAGGGCACTCATATCTACGATTGAGCGCAGGGAGCGGCCGATTAAACGCGAGATTTCATGGGTGCGGCCTCCGATTTTTCCCCTTACCGATTCGCGTCCCGAACGGGTAGAGGTGGCGCGCGGAAGCATCGCATACTCGGCAGTTACCCATCCCAGACCGGAATCTTGCCGCCAACGCGGCACCCCCTGGGTCAGGGAAGCATTGCAGAGCACGCGGGTATTTCCGCAGTCAATCAGCACCGAGCCTTCGGCCTGTTTGGCCCAGTCACGGGTAATTTTTAGCGGTCGCATCTGGTCAAAAGCACGCCCATCGGCGCGCACAAACTTTTCTTTACTCACGCTACTGATTATAGAGGACCGCTGTTTTCCTCAGCATTCGATATTTTCTCTTCCCCCGGATGCCGCTTGCGCTTAAAACGGATAGGTTAGAGATTATGGATAGTCCTGCTCTTTCGCGCTGCCGCATCGATCTGGATACTGGCGCTCGCCAGTTCGTGCATGTACCTAGCCTGCTACGAGAGGGAGCTACGGAGGTTTTTGCGGTTGCCGATCGGCGGCGGGTGCTGTTGCCACTAACTCCCGGAGTCAGGGTGGGCCCGGAAATGGCGGCTTCCCGCTCTCACGTAGTTGCTCCTTTGGGTACGGGCAGTCTTTACCGGCTCTCTAGCGCGCAGCGGCAATTTTTGGGGCAAATCCAGTCCTGGGACGAGCGCTACCAAGCAGGTAAAGCCTGGTATTTGGGCAGAGTCGGTGCCTCCTGCCGCGTCGCCCTATTTATTACTGACGACGAACTGGCGGGGATAGCTGAGCATAGCGAAAACTCCCTGGGGTTGATTCCTTTGCGACAGGTGGGAGCATTTTTAAACGGTGAGGACGCGGCAATTGCCACCCATGCCGCTTGCTTGGCGGTGTGGCACGGCGACACCAACTATTGTTCGCGCTGCGGCACTAGGCTAGAAATCGCTGCTGCCGGCTGGGAGCTGCACTGTCCGCGGTGTAGCAATATTGTTTATCCCCGGCAAGACCCCTCGGTTATCGTGGCTATCCGGGACGAGGCAGACCGGCTACTTTTGGCACATAACACCGCCTGGAAGAGTGATTTTTATTCGGTGATTGCCGGCTATGTAGAAACCGGGGAATCTCTAGAGGGGGCGGTTCACCGCGAAGTCGGAGAAGAAGTCGGTCTCGAGGTCGATGAAGTCCGCTATCTTACCTCCCAGCCTTGGCCCTACCCCCGCTCGCTGATGTTGGGATTTTCTGCCCGCGCGCGCACCCCCTATTTTATTTTGGATGAAACCGAGATCGACCGGGCCTTATGGGTAACCCGCGCAGAGTTTGCTGAGCTAGTGGCAAGTCGAGAAATTAGTCCTCCGGGGCCGTCCACAATCGCATCAAACTTGATTGCAAACTGGTTGGGTTACCCGATTATTCGCCCGGAAGCTAACAACCTTTAAGCTGATTGACGTGGAGCAAGCAGAAGAACTTTTAAAACATTTAGACCCCGATCAAGCGAAGGCTGCCCGGGCTTTGCGGGGGCCAGTGTGTATTCGGGCGGGTGCAGGTACCGGTAAAACCCGGGCGATCACCTACCGCATTGCCTATGGGGTTCGCACCGGGGTCTACCACCCCTACTCAGTTTTAGCGGTGACTTTCACCGTGCGGGCTGCCGCCGAAATGGGGGCACGTTTGCGGTTACTGGGGGTTGAGGGGGTACAAGCACGCACTTTTCACTCTGCAGCTTTGCGACAGCTGAGGTATTTTTGGCCCACCGCCATCGGCGGACAGCTCCCCAAACTAATAGAAAACAAGTCTTCGCTAGTCGGCGCGGTAGCTTCCCGTTTGGGGTTGCCCAAAGATCGGGTGGCAGTGCGCGACTACTGCGCTGCTATTGAAACGGCGGCAGTGAGCATGGTTTCCCCCGACAACTATGGAAAGTGGGCAAAAAGTGGAGGGGTGCTGCCCCCAGCGGGTATCTCCACCTACGATATGGCTGATATTCTGCGCGGATACCTCGAGGCCAAAAGAGAACGAGCCGTTATTGATTTCGAAGACGTACTTGCTTTGACCTGTGGAATGATCGAGGAACGTCCCGATATTGCCCAGCAGATTCGTTCCCAATATCGCTTCTTCGTAGTTGATGAATATCAAGACATTTCTCCGCTGCAAAAACACCTCCTAGATCTGTGGCTCGGAGAGAGGAACCGCGATCTTTGCGTGGTCGGGGATGCGGCGCAAACCATTTATTCTTTCGCCGGAGCCAGCCCGGAATATTTAGTGAACTTTGCCCAGGAATATCCCGGGGCAAATACCATTACTCTCTCTCGAGATTATCGCTCCACCCCGCAGATAGTTTCTTTGGCAAATGGCCTGGTTAACCGGGATAAGGAAACCAAGAAACAGGCGGTTAAGCTCACGTCGATGCGCGAGTCCGGTAGCGCGGTTCATTTTACTCGCTACCCAGATGATGAGGCGGAGGCCAGCGCCATCGCAAAAATGATTAAGGAAAAAATCGACGCGGGTACTCCCGCTGGCGAAATTGCGGTTTTATTCCGCACTAACGCGCAGTCGAGCATGTTTGAGGCGGCTTTAGCGCATCTAGAAGTGAAATATTGTGTGCGCGGGGCAGAAGGCTTCTTCAAACGTCCCGAAGTGTCTGCCCTGCTAAAACAGGCCAGTATAATCGCCGGGCGCGGGGCTAAAGGAGACATCGGAGAAATCGTAGCGGAACTAGCCCGCCCTCTCGGATGGTCTCCCAAAGCTCCCTCTACTCAAGGGGCAATCCTTGATCGTTGGGAGGCCCTCAACACCTTGGTGGCCCAGGCGCAGCTTAAGCAGGTGGCCGGATTATCACTGGCGTCCTTAGTGCAAGAATGGCAAGAACTCGCTCAGGCACAGCTTGATCCTTCTGGCGGTGGCGTCACCTTGGCTTCTTTTCATTCCGCCAAAGGTTTGGAATGGAAAATAGTGTTTCTAGTGGGAGTTAGCGAGGGGTTGCTACCGATTACCCAAGCAAAATCACCAAAGGAACTGACGGAAGAACGCCGCTTGGCCTATGTAGCGGTAACCAGGGCCCGCGATGAGTTATTCCTCAGTTACGCTAAGAAACGTTCCCTGGACCGTAAGGCCACTCGTTCCTGTTCCCGCTTTTTCTCTCCGCTCTGGCCGCGGGAGGAGTCGGCGGTAAAAACCGTGCGCACCCCCAGCGCCCGCCAAGACACTAAACGGTTCTTAAACGAAGCCAGCCAGGAAGAACAAGAGCTTTTTGAGCATTTGCGCCTATGGCGACGAGAAGTATCCCAGGGGCAAGGGAAACCAGCATATACCGTGCTTTCCGATACCACCTTACGCGATATCGCTACTGCGGCCCCCCAGACCCTGAAGCAACTGTCGCTACTGAGAGGAATTGGTCCGGTTAAGTTAGAAAAGTTTGGGGCGGCGGTATTAAAAATATTGCGAGGCGCAGATCCCACGCAGGTCGCGCAAGAAAATCTACAAGCCTTGAACGATTAAACCTTCACACATCCGCACTGGGGGTGGGGCTGCCATTGCCTGACTTGAGGCAGGGGATCGGCGGGATTAAAAATCCAAGATGCGCCCGTGAGGGAGATTGGTAGACCAGACAAATAGTTTAAGATTTCTCGGACTGCAAAAGCGCTGGCATATTCGGCCAGGGAAGTATCCGCCATTACCGGATCAGCGCAGGCCAATTGGGCAGCTAGCTGCGGCCACTCCGGATCGGCTTCACATTTGGATAGATGTTGACAGTGTAGGCAACAGGTGCGTCCGGGAATAAACAGGGGCCCGACTTCAATCTCGGTTTCCCGCTTAATCAGGGGCAGGTGTGGCAGTCCTTTCTTAATACAGGCCTTTGCCCAGGCAGGATTAGTTAAGTACGAGCTAATCGCAATCTCGATACTAACCGGTTGGTTGGGGAGCTGCTTGTTTACTCCCAATACCAAAGGAGCTACGTCTTGTCGGACGGCCCCCAAGTAGGTGTCTTTGTAAACGCATAGATCGCGAGTTTTTACTTTTCCTTGGTCCCGCAATATCAAGGTTTTAATCCCGCAGGATACTAGTTTGCGGGTTAAGGTGATTCCCAAAGGGCCCAGACCGCTGATGCCGACTAATGCCTGCTGGCGAGTTTTAACTGCGGAATCCGATCCGTAGAGGTGAAAGGCGCAAGCACGATCCCCGTCCGGCACCTGTTGCTTGGCCGCTAGACCTCCATCAGCAAGTATCTGGAGAATTTCTTTAATTTCCTTTTTATTTTCGGGAAATCTGCGTTCCAAATGGGAGTTATACCAGTTTTGTTTTTCAAAAAGCCACTTGAGAATAGCGGTATGAACCGGAGTGAGTCCCTTGACTAGGAAGCCGTTGCGTCCCCCGGTACCAAATTGGGCCTTCCCCCCGGAACGAAGAAGCATTACCGATCCGTTTATTAATCTCATGCTTTAACCATCCCTTAGGAAAAGCACTGACACTAGAGGGACCTTAAAACTGTGGATGCCTAAATTTGAAGCTTTATTTACCTGTATCTGAATGTGGGGAATCGTTTTCAGGTGAGTCATTCCCCAAGTCCGAATCTTCCCCGCTTTGATCCGCGGAGGGTGGCTTCTCGTCAGCTTCTGCCGTGAGATTGTTTCCCACTAATTGATCTCCCTGGGAATCCACCTCGGGGGTTAGCCCTTGCGCCCAGCCTAAAGTACCGGAAAGCAGAGAATCTAGGTCCTTATCTACCTGGTCTTTTTCTGGTTCTTTCCCGCTGCGAGCAATAAAGTTCTCCGGGTCGGTTAAATCCTGTAGCGTCGGAATCATATCTGGATGTGACCAGAGCTGATCCCGTTTCTGCATGCCGCGCTCATCCAATAGCAGCGACCATAATGAAGCTGCTTGCCGAGAATACTTCGGACTAAGCTCCATGCCGATCAGCGGTTTTAAGACTTTTTCAATCGGGGAAGTAGTTGCCCGCCGCCGGCGCATCAACTCGCGCAACTGGATTACATGTGCCAGGTTGGGCATACATGCGCGGGTGGAAACCTCGTCCACCCAACCTTCAATCAGCGCCAGTACGGTTTGCAGATCTTCCATCGCTTGCCGTTGGGTAGCGGTTTCCTCGCTGGCAAAAATATCCACCGGTAACCCCAGCTCCAAATTGGCGGGATCGACTTTCCCTAAAGGCAGGCCGATTAAACCTTCCTGGTCCCCAAATTGTTCTTGCAAACGGTCTTGCAGATCGCGCACGGACCGGTCTATAGCTTCCGGATCGATACGAATTTCTTGTGCATACCGGGCGATCAGCTGCGATAACTTATGACGCAGCCAAGGTACGGAATGGAAAAGACGCGCATGGGCGGCTTCCCGGACCGCAATATATTGGCCCACTTCCGCCTCAGTGATCTCTAAATCTTGGGCGAAGTGAGCGATATTTACTGGCACCAATCCCATTATTTTTTCTTTCGCCAAGGGGATGCCAATATCGGTGGAACCAAAAGCAGCCTGGGCTATCTGTCCCATGGCTTGCCCGATCTGGACTGCAAATAACCCGGCCGCAAGATTCTTTAGTAAGGAATCGGGATCCATGGGGCCCAGAATCTGTCCCACCCCCGGAATCGCTGCCGAGGCTTTCATCTCTTCCGGGTCGATTCCTTGCCGCTCAAACTGTTCCCCGATGGCCTCGGTAAATGCTCGCACCACATTGGCAATCACCGGTTCCGTCAAGCGTTGCCAGGCAGGCAAAGTCGCCTGAATCCATTCCCGGGGCGTCCAAGCTATCCGTTCACTAGCGATTGGGGTCAAAGTGGTTGCCGTGTCCAGCCACAAATCTGCCACCGAGAGTTGCTCGCGAATAGTTTGAGCCTGAGCAGCGCTAGTAGGGGGACAGTTGGGCAGGCGAGAGGCGGCAACTTCGGTGGCTGCCTCCCAGTTTACGGCGCTTTCTCGGGGAGTGAAGAACTGTTTTATATGGCTGGCTCCGGAGCGAGAACCGCCGGGGAATGGGAAAGGCATTGCCCCACTGGCTAGCTCCTCGGGGTCGATTCCATTTGCCCTCAGCTGCTGGAAGGCGTCTTCAGCACCCTCTTCCCCGATTATTTCCTTGAGTATCTCAAACCATTCCGGTCGCTGCTCACCGCCGTTTTGATCCTCCAAGAGCTGCACACCCCCCAAAAAATAGACTACTGTCATTAAGGGTATCGGTATTGGAAGCCAGGGACTAGGCAAGTGAGCTAGTTTCGCCTTGGGCAAAGCCGATTTTGCATTTTTACGAAGGAGGAGGCGTGACAGCTAAGCGCTCTGAAAAGTCTCGTCGGCAGGGGCGGATTGGGAAAGCCATGATGACACTGTCGGTAATAGGTTTCCTGATACTGGGTTTCGCTATCCGCGCTCCCTTCGTAATTGAGTCTCCCGGCCCAACTTTCAACGTTCTCGGGTCTCAGTCAGGCCAGGGCGAGATTATTAAAGTCGTGGGGGCGAAAACTTATCCCACCAAAGGGCAGCTGCGAATGGTAACGGTTTCCATGCGAGGCGGCCCGGGAACCCACGTTACCTATGCGGAAGTTTTGCTGGCGAAAATACGATCAGATAGTGAAGTATTACCCGAATCTTCGGTGTATCCCGCTGGCGCGACTGCCAAGCAAGTGGAGCAGGTCTCGCAGGCACAAATGCAAGATTCTCAGCTTAGTGCCAAAGTGGCGGCACTTAGCGAATTGGGTTACCAAGTTCCGGCGGAGTTTAAAGTTACCGGGGTGGCTGAGGACTCCGATTTTGCGGGAAAGCTTAAAGAAAATGATATTTTGCGAACGGTTACTGTCCGGGGAAAGACTCGGGAGCTAAGCGGGGCGAATGCGCTTTTCGATATTTTAGAGGGTGTGGCCCCGGGAACTTCCCTCGCCTTCAGTGTTCAGCGGGCAGAAAAAACCCTGTCTGTGAGTGGAAAAACCCGTAAACCTAGTGATGGGCGCACCGGTTCGCAGTTGGGAATTTATTTAGATCCCCAGGCCAAATTGCCGGTGGATATTAAAATCGCCCTCCAAGAAGTGGGAGGACCGTCGGCGGGAACCATGTTTGCGCTCGGCATCATTGATCGGATGACTGCGCAGTCTTTGACCGGCGGCAAAGAGATCTCAGGAACTGGCGCTATTTCTTACGGGGGACAGGTGCTGGCGATTTCGGGGATACCCCAGAAAATGGCAGGTGCCAAAAAAGATGGCGCTCATTGGTTCTTATTGCCGCGAGCTAATTGCCCGCAGGTGGAACCGATGGAGGGAATCCGCGCGGTTCCGGTGCAAGATCTACATCAGGCACGGCAAGTCAGCGCGCAGATCGCGGCTAATAATCTTAAGAATTTGCCGCGTTGTCCTACTCGCTAGCTAGCTGGGCTAGTTCCTCATCGCTAACTAGCATGGCTTTTAATACTTCCAGCAGCTCGGGCACGATATTTTCTCCTTGCGCTACCATATCGTCGCTATCTTCGCTGCGGGCGCGGCTTGCGCACCAAGTGTTGCCATCACGGGTAGCCGCGGCTACGATCCTTACGTCTTGGCGGGAAGGGTGAGAAAGAAAGAACTTTTCGCGCTCCCGCGGATCCGCAGGCGCCGCGGCTTCGGCTTGGGGTGAAACCAGGAAACGTTCCATCGCCACCGCGACTCCGGCTACGTCCTCGCCGAAAACTAGATGCCCCAGGGTTTCCATTAAATCTGCCGGAGGCAGGTGGTCTTGGAGGACGGCAGTCAGGTGGAGGGGATTTTCAAGCAGTGCCGCTTGTAACTGCTTAGCCTGGTCGGGATCCATCTCTGCCTCTAGCTGGGGAAAAATTGACTGGGTATAAACCAGAGCGAAGAGACTAGGGGAGTGATCCCACCCCAGCTGAGCCACGTCTTTTTCTAAAGAGGAAATCGCTAGGCGCAGTGATAGCTGTGCCTTAGATAGATCTGGTGAAGTATCCATGGTGTTATGTTGCCATTTTCTCTAGGGGCGCGGCTAGTTCGCTTTTAGGGGCGCGGCTAGTTTGCTTGTGGGGGTGAGTAAAAACCGCAAACGTGAAAGAATGCGTTAAGGAAAATATTGAGCAGTACCCGGAGGGGCTCGTGAGTAACGATTTATTTGGAAATCTAGGCTTTGGCGGCGGCAAAGGCGGTGGCTTTCCCGGCTTTCCCGGTGGATTCGGAGCTGGAAGAGGCGGCGGGAATGGCCGCGGTAGCTCTAGGGGAGCGAGCGGCGGCGCAAATCTGCCGTTACCGAAAATAAAGTTTAAGAAACCCGGGCCGCTAGGTATCGCTATTGGCGTAATCGTGGCACTGGTAGTGCTACTTTTGGTGGCCTCAACGGTGTGGACCGAGATTCTCTGGTATCGCCAGACCGGATATTTGCGGGTGCTACTTACCCAGTGGATTGCTGCGGGGGGAATGTTCCTGGCATCCTTCTTGATTGCCTGGGCAGTTGTGGCACTCAACTTGCAGATTGCCTATCGGAACCGCCCGGAGATGGGGACCATAGCCTCCTCTATAAGGTCTTACCGTTCCACTATCACCCGGCATCCGCGGGCAATCTTCCTGGGGATTCCCGCCCTGATTGCTCTGTTTTTGGCAACCGGGATGGCTGCCAGTTGGCGTCAGGTACTGGTAGCGATTACGGGCGGATCTTTCGGAAAGAAAGACCCCCAATTCGGTTTCGATATTTCTTTCTTTGTGTTCCGCCTGCCCCTAATCGATATGGCGGTAACTTTCTTGCTCACCTTGCTAGGAATTTCTTTGGTGGCCTGCTTGGTTGCCTACTACCTATTGGGGGCAATGACAGTAATGCCCAAAGCCAGAGCTACTCGTGGCGCCCGTATCCATATGGGAGTGTTACTGGCGATCTCTTCGGTTATGGTCGGCATAACTTATGTTATTGACCGCTGGACCATGGTTTATGGGCAAAATTCGCCGACTGATGGCGCCATGTATACCGATGTGCACGCGATTATTCCGGCACGTACGATTTTGGCGGTTATTGCCCTGATTGTGGCGGCGTTGTTCGTTTTTGCTGCCTTTAGAGGCGGTTGGTATCTGCCAGCAGCAGGCATTGCGGTTACTGTGGTGTCTGCCTTGGTGATTGGCGCCGGGTACCCGTTTATTATTCAACAGTTCCGGGTACGCCCTAACGAGCGGGAACTGGAGAGTCAATATATTGACCGCAACATCAAGGCAACTTTAGATGCTTTCGGGATGAAGGATCTGGATCTGATTTCCTACGACCAGGTCACTAATGAAACCAGCGCCAACCAGTTGCGTAAGGACGCGGACTCGACTCAGCAGATTCGTCTACTTGATCCCGAGGTTATTTCCCCGGCGGTACGGCAGATGAAACAGTCACGTCCTTACTATTCCTTCCCGGATCAGTTCGCGGTTGACCGCTATAACTTCCCAGATAAACAGGGAGGGACGGAAAAACGCGACACCGTAATCGCGGTACGCGATATTAACTTGAACGGTTTGGCTAATTCTCAGCGTAACTGGGTAAATGACCATACGGTTTACACTCACGGTTTCGGGGTGGTGGCCGCCTACGGTAACCAGGTAACTTCCGAGGGGTTGCCTTCCTATTGGGAATCTTCCCTCTCGGCTAAGGAATATGGGGAGATCGGAGATTACGAGAAACGAATCTATTTCTCGCAGGCTTCGCCAGAGTATTCCATCGTGGGGGCGCCTAAGGGGTCTGATCCGAAAGAGCTGGATTACCAGGATGCCAAGAATAACCAGCAGGTATACACCACTTTCGATGGTGACGGCGGTCCCCAGGTCGGAAACTTCTTCAATAAGGTACTTTTTGCCTTGAAGTTCCGTTCCACCGATCTGTTCTTCTCTGACCAGATCAACAGCAAATCTCAAATCCTTTATGACCGCGATCCGGCGCTGCGGGTAGCGAAAGTTGCCCCCTATTTAACCCTGGATTCGCGTGCCTATCCCGCAATCGTGGATATGGATGCCAAGAAGGGTGCGAAGAAACGGCTGGTGTGGATCGTTGATGCCTACACCACCACCGATTCTTATCCCTATTCCCAGCATATTAACCTCACCGATGCCACCGCAGATACTGCGACTGCTAAAACAGCTCAGTTCGCGGTGCAAAACAACGTGAACTATATGCGTAACTCGGTTAAGGCTGTGGTGGATGCCTACGATGGCTCGGTGCAGCTGTACCAGTGGGATAAAGGGGATCCGATTTTGAAGGCTTGGCAAAAGATTTATCCCGGCCAGATAAAGCCCATGTCTGAGATCAGCGGGGATTTGATGAGCCACTTGCGCTATCCCGAGGATTATTTCAAGGCCCAGCGCGCGCTATTGGCGAACTACCACGTCACCAACCCCTCAGAGTTCTACACCGGTGGTGACCAGTGGAAACTCTCTGAAGACCCCACGGCTACTTCTCGTGACCTAGAGGGATCTGGCAAATTGCAGCCGCCCTACTACCTGACGATGAAGATGCCTACCGGAAAAAACACTGATCAAGGCAGTGCCGAGTTCTCCTTGACCTCAGTATTTATTCCTGGCGGTGAGGGCCGAAGGGCGGCTATGGCCGGCTTCCTAGCGGTTGACTCTGAAACCGGTAACCAGAAAGGTAAAGTTCGCAAAGGCTACGGCAAGATGCGACTTTTGGCTTTGCCTTCGGACACCACCGTGCCCGGCCCGGGACAGGTGCAAAACACTTTCAACTCTGATCCAGAAGTTAACCGCGAGCTTAACCTGCAGGACCAGCAAGGATCCCGGGTTATTCGCGGTAACCTGCTGACTTTGCCGGTCGGTGGCGGCCTGCTCTATGTGCAGCCGGTATATGTACAATCCACGGGTACCACCCAATATCCGCAGCTTAGAAGCGTATTGGTTGGCTTCGGCGATAAGGTCGGGTTCGCGCCTACCCTGAAAGAAGCCCTAGATCAGGTCTTTGGCGGAGATTCCGGGGCGGTTACTGCCTCGAATGATGGCAATAAGAAAGCCCCGGCTGCTAAAGGTAAAGCGGGAGAACCTGCCGCTAAAGCCCCCAGTGCGCAAGAGAAACTGAACACCGCTTTACAAGACGCCAAGAAAGCGATGGCGGATTCAGATAGCGCTATGAAGGCGGGCGACTGGACGAAGTACGGCCAGGCCCAAAAGTCCCTAAATGATGCCATTTCGCGGGCGGTATCTGCTCAGGACGAGGGAGCTAAGGCAGCCAAATAACTGCCAGTAGCGCGAAAGCGTAATAGTTAGGGGGCTAGGTAGCCAGGTAAAGCTGGCAGCCTAGCCCCCTAAACCTATGCCTAAAGCGGGATTTACTTAGCGCTTTACTTATCCCTAAACCAGGATCTTGAAGATCTGGGAGGAAGGATCAATCTCTTGCACTTGCAGGGGAGAGGCCGCCATCCGCCGCCGCAGCCCTTTGATATCGGTGGGATCCGGCAGCTCAATCCCCACCAGCGCTGGCCCGGTGTCACGGTTATTCTTCTTGGTGTACTGGAAGTAAATAATGTCTTCGCCTTCACTGAGCACGTCATTTAGAAATGCGCGCAAAGCCCCCGGCTCCTGATTGAAAGTAACCAGGAAGTAGTGGCGCAAACCTTCGTAACGCCCCGAACGCTCGGTCACCTCCGCGTAGCGCGAGAGATCATTATTGCCGCCAGAGACCAGGCAGACCACTGAGCCGTTGGGAATTTGCGGTAAGAAGTTACGCGCCGCCGCAGAGGCCAGCGCTCCGGCCGGCTCTGCAATCACCCCTTCGGAATGGTAAAGGTCGAGCATTTCGGTACAAACCGCGCCCTCAGGCACCACCACCAGGTCATCGACCAAATCCCGCACAATCTGGTAGGTTAAATCTCCGGCTCTGCCTACGGCGGTACCATCTACGAAAGAATCTACGTGTTCTAAGGAAACCGGATTCCCGGCCTGAACCGCCGCTTTCATCGAGGCTGCGCCTTCAGATTCCACCCCTACAATCCGGATACCGGGGCGATGGGCTTTGAGCCAAGTCGCCATCCCGGCAATCAAACCGCCGCCTCCCACCGGAATCAAAATCATATCGGTGTCATCTGGCAGCTGGGAATCTAAATCCACCGCAATACTGCCTTGACCAGCAATCGTATAGGGGTCATCGTAGGGGTGCACATATACTTTCCCCCCATCCTTAGCCGCCGCCGCGGCCACCCGATTAGCTTCATCGAAATCCCCGCCTACAATCACCGGTTCTACCCATTTGCCGCCGATAGTGGCGATCCGTTTGCGCTTTTGCCGGGGAGTGGAGGCTGGCAAGAAAATCGTGCCTTGTATTCCTAGATGCGCGCAGGCATAGGCAACTCCTTGGGCATGGTTACCCGCCGATGCGCACACTACCCCGGCAGCGCGTTCATCCTCATCCATGGCTGCCATCCGCACATAGGCGCCCCGCACTTTAAACGAGCGGCAAATCTGCAGATCTTCACGTTTGAGATAAACCGGACGGCCTACTTCTGCGCTCAAACGCTCACTTTTTTGCAGCGGAGTTTTGGTAGCTACCTTGGCTAATACCCCGGCAGCCACCTCTATATCCTTCGCGGTAACTGTGCTCATTGCTCCTCCAAAAAATCGATAGTTAATAACCTATCGGGATTTTTCTAAGGGATGCGTCGCCCTTTCGCTATCTGGCATCGAAAGCCGATGGACTAGGCTAAAGGTATGACTAATAACCTGAAAGATCCTTTAGTGTGGATCGATTGCGAAATGACCGGCCTGGATTTAGAGCAGGATTGCCTGGTAGAAGTGGCAGTGATTATCACTGATGGGCAAACCAAGATTGTGGACGAGGGGATCGACCTGCTGATTAAACCCAAAGCAGGCGCCTTAGAACACATGGGGGATTTTGTGCGGCAGATGCACACCAAATCCGGTTTGCTGAAAGAACTGAAATCTCCGGCAGCGCTTGATCTGGCCGAGGCCGAAAAACAGGTTTTGGACTATATTAAGCGTTTCGTGCCCGGAAAGGGGCAGGCGTTGCTGGCCGGGAACTCGGTAGGGACTGATAAACAGTTCCTGGAAAAGGAAATGCCGCAGGTAATCTCGCATTTGCATTACCGTCTAATAGATGTTTCTTCCGTGAAAGAGCTGGCGAAACGTTGGTATCCACGCGCCTTCTATCACGCCCCAGAAAAGCATGGAGGACACCGCGCCCTCGCTGATATTCGCGAATCCATCCAGGAGCTGCGCTACTACCGCAAAGTGCTCTGGCCGGCCGGGGAAGGGCCCACCAGTGAGGAATGTGAGGCAGCCGCGAAAGAAGTTTTGACGCAAGGCTTGGGCGCCTAGCCAGGTTTTGGGTGATGAATCTCAGATGCTGGATGCTTACCAGGTCTAGAAATCAGGGATTTAGCTACCACGATTTTCGCAGGTAACCTGATCTACCTGCGGCTTGGCGCCCCCGACAGGAATCGAACCTGCAACCTCGGGATTAGAAGGCCCTTGCTCTATCCTTTGAGCTACGGGGGCTGGTTGTTCCTCAAGTTTATCGAGAAATCTCCCGGGGGCTAATTCCTTGTCCCCAGGGGTAGATAATCCTCCTTCTTCCTGGTGGCGAAGATTTATTTTTCGAAAATCCCGCCGCGGCTTTGCAACATGGTGAGGTAACCAACACTAGGAGGAATCATGAGCAAAGCAAATATTGAGGTTACCTTTACCGGCTGGGTAGCAACCGCACCCACTTTTCACCGCCCCGACCCCACAAAACCGGAAAAAGCGTTAAGCACTTTCCGGGTGATGCACACCCCGTACTCTCGTGATAGCCAGGGAAACTGGCATCAGGGAGAGTCGCTCGCGGTCAGGGTAAAAGTCTGGGGGTGGGGTGCGCACTATGTTTCTCGCTCCATTCGGGTGGGGGACCCGATTATTGCAAGCGGGCGCTTAATCCGTTCTAAATGGCAGGACAACGATAACGTTACGCACTACGGACTAGAGCTAACCGCCTCTTCTTTAGGACATGACCTAACCATGGGGGAGTCTAACTTTGTGCGGATGGTAGGAGCGCTCCCTAAACGGGGAAATTTTGCTGCCCCGGGTAAAGAGGGTACCGGGTCGCTGGCCGATCCCGAGGGCGAGTTTGAGACTTCCTCGGGAACAGAGCCAGCAGGGAAACAAGCTGCCGAGGGCGAGGCAGCTGCGGCAGCGGTCGATTCGGAAACCGGGAAAATCAGAGCTGATGAGAGCCTTGAAGGCACCGCTGATGGGGCAAAAACTGTCTCCGGGAACAATCCGTCTGCGTCCTCGGAAGAAGGCGCCGCAGAAAGCGCCCTCGACCCTCAGGGGGAGTATATTTTAGAGACTACTTTCGCCGGAGAGGCTGCCTAGTCGCCACCTAGTCGCGCGGGGGTTCGCTTTGCGTTTTTAACTCCACTATTCTGGGTATTAGAACAATACCGTCTGGCAGAAAGTGGCAGCAGTGGCAGAATTCATTTACCAAATGATCCACACCCGCAAATCTTTAGGTGACAAGGTCATTTTGGACGATGTAACTATGGCTTTCCTTCCGGGAGCCAAAATCGGAATGGTCGGCCCTAACGGAGCCGGTAAATCCTCGATCCTGAAAATTATGGCGGGTCTAGATGAGCCCTCCAACGGAGAGGCGCGGCTTACCCCCGGCTATACCGTTGGGATTTTGATGCAAGAGCCCGAGTTGGACGATGATCTCACGGTTAAAGAAAACGTGGAGCAAGGAGTCGGCCCCCTAAAGGCCAAACTCGACCGCTTCAACGAGATCTCTGCGCAAATGGCGGATCCGGATGCCGACTTCGATGCCCTCATGGAGGAAATGGGGACTCTGCAGGCAGAGATTGATGCCGCCGATGGCTGGGATGTGGATTCCCAACTGGAGCAGGCAATGGATGCCCTGCGTTGCCCGCCCCCGGAAACTCCGGTTTCGGTGCTGTCTGGGGGGGAGCGCCGCCGGGTTGCCCTCTGCCAGCTGCTACTAAAAGCACCTGACCTGCTGTTACTGGATGAGCCTACTAACCATCTGGATGCGGAATCCATCCTGTGGCTAGAAAAGCATCTGCACTCCTATAAGGGGGCAGTTATCGCTATTACCCACGACCGTTACTTCCTGGATCACGTGGCGGAATGGATTGCGGAAGTTGATCGCGGGCGTCTCTATCCTTACGAGGGCAACTATTCGACCTATCTGGAAAAGAAACGCGAACGCCTAGAAATTCAGGGACGCAAGGACGCGAAACTGGCTAAGCGCTTAAAAGAGGAATTGCAGTGGGTGCGTTCTTCGGCCAAAGGGCGCCAAGCGAAATCGAAGGCACGTTTGCAGCGCTACGAAGAAATGCAGGCAGAGGCGAAACGCACTAAGAAACTGGACTTTGAAGAAATCCAGATTCCGCCCGGCCCCCGCCTAGGAACCGTGGTTTTGCGTGCCGATAAACTCTGTAAAGGCTTTGGGGATCGCGAGCTTATCAAGGATTTATCCTTCAACCTGCCGCCGAACGGAATTGTGGGGATTATCGGCCCCAACGGGGTCGGGAAAACCACTTTGTTCAAGACAATTGTGGGGTTAGAGGAACTCGATTCGGGCACTCTCGATATTGGGGAGACCGTGAAAGTCAGTTATGTGGATCAGAACCGTGCCGGCATTGATCCCGATAAGACCTTGTGGGAAGTAGTTTCGGATGGTCTGGACTTCTTGGACGTGGGGGGAGTGACTATTCCTTCTCGCGCCTATGTGGCCTCCTTCGGTTTTAAAGGCCCGGATCAGCAAAAACCTGCCGGGGTGCTTTCTGGTGGGGAGCGTAACCGTTTGAATCTGGCGCTTACCTTAAAGCAGGGCGGAAACCTGCTGCTGCTGGATGAGCCCACTAACGACCTGGATGTGGAAACTTTAGCTAGCCTAGAAAATGCGCTACTAGAGTTCCCAGGTTGTGCGGTGGTAATCACGCACGACCGCTGGTTCCTCGACCGGGTAGCCACCCATATCTTGGCGTGGGAAGGAACCGAAGAAAATCCGGCGAACTGGTACTGGTTTGAGGGTAACTTTGAGTCCTATGAAAAGAATAAAGTTGACCGCTTGGGGGCGGAGGCGGCGCGTCCGCATCGGGTAACTCACCGCCGTTTGCGCCGCGCCTAGCGGATGGGAACCTGCCGCTATAAGACCTACAAGAACAGGGATAGCAAATGAGCGATAGCCGAGATCAGCTGCAAGAACTGGCAAATGCCTGTGGGGTTGCCATTGACTATTGGGATTATTCCGGAGTTCACCGCATGGTTTCCGATGAAACTCTGCGCGCGGTCCTGAAGGCGATGGATATTGACGCCGATACGCCCGCGCAGGTGGCGGCCTCGCTAAATATGGTTGAGGAGCGGCCTTGGCGGCGGGTTCTTCCCGAATGTATCGTTACCCGCAACGATGACAACTATTGGGTGCGGGTACACGTTCCGCATGGCAAAGCGGTAACCGTAACCATGCATTTTGAGGAGGGCGGGTCTTGGGATCTGCCCCAACTTGATGTCCTAGTGGCTCCCCGGGAAATCAATGGGGTGCTAACCGGGGAAGCAACTTTCAATATTCCTCCCGGGCAACCTTTGGGCTGGCATCGGTTAACTGCCCAGGTAGAAGGGGATGAACGTCCCTATACCTGTCCGGTAGCGGTTACTCCCGCGCGTCTGGGAATGCCGAATTTGCGTGATGGGCGTGCCTGGGGAGTGATGAGCCAGTTCTATGCCAACCCCTCGCGTGATTCTTGGGGGATCGGGGACGCAGCGGATTTGGCAACTATCTGTAAGTGGGTGGCCTCCAAGGGGGCGGATTTCTTACTGATTAACCCAGTGCATGCCTCGCAAGTCTCTTCTCCCTTAGAGAACTCTCCCTATCTTCCCTGTTCTCGCCGTTTTTGGAATCCGATTTATATTCGCCCCGATGCGATTGCTGAAGCTAAGGAACTCCCGAAGAAGAAGCAGGAAAAGCTGGGGGAGTTGCGGCGGAAAGCCCAACGCTCCCTCAGTGAAGCGATGCCGGCTGATCATCCGGGAGTTTGCGGAGCCGGAGCCCACTTCTTTAGTGGTGATTTAATCAAACGCGATCCCGTCTGGAAACAGAAACTGCGCGCCCTCGAAATTATTTATCAGGTTCCGCGCTCAGATGAGCGAGAAGCAGATTATCAGCAGTTCTTGGAAGAGCAAGGACCGGCTTTGGAACAGTTTGCAACCTGGTGTGCTTTGACCGAAAAATATGGTTTAGAGCTGCCCGAAAAGTGGCAAAGTCCAGATGCTGTCCAGTTTGAAAAATGCGGGGAGAAGCTACGAAAGCGAGCCGAATTTTTCAAATGGTTGCAATGGCTTTGCTACCGGCAGCTGCGGCAGGCTCACCAGGTGGCCGTGGAATCGGGTATGAAGATTGGGGTCATGCACGATCTGGCGGTAGGGGTACACCAATTGGGTGCTGACCACTGGAGCGATTCGGAAGTTTACGCGCAGGGCATCTCGGTGGGTGCGCCTGCCGATATGTATAACCAGTTGGGGCAGAACTGGTCGCAGCCGCCTTGGCGCCCGGATCGCTTAGAACAGCAAGCCTATGAACCTTTACGGCGTACGGTAGAGGCTGCCGCCAAAATGGGGGGCGCGCTGCGTATCGACCATATTATGGGGCTGCTACGGCTGTGGTGGATTCCCAAAGGCATGCTCCCGAAAGATGGCACCTACGTGCGCTATAACCATCAAGCAATGGTGGGGGTGCTGCTGCTTGAGGCTTACCGAAATAATCTGGTGGTAGTGGGCGAAGATTTGGGTACCGTAGAGCCTTGGGTGCGCGACTATCTGCGCTATCGGGGGATTTTAGGTACCGGGGTGCTGTTCTTTGAGTTCGATGCGCCGGACCATTTGGTACCGCCCGCGGATTATCGGCGAGAGCAATTGGCGGCGGTGAATACCCATGATATGCCGCCAGTGGCGGGCTATCTTACCGGCGAAGACTTGCGGGTACGCGAATCTTTGGATCTTTTGGATTCTTCGCGCGCAGAGGCTGAAGCCAATCAGGAGCGGGTATTTGGGGCGGTACGCCGCGCCCTGGTCGAGCATGCGGGTCTGGCGGAAGATGAGACCGATATGGGCGAGATGATTCGCGCCCTCTACCGTTATATCGCCGCTACCCCCGCGCAGCTGGTGGTCTTGACCCTGGCGGATGCAGTGCAAGAACAGCTAACCGAAAATCAGCCCGGTACCGAGTATGAATACCCGAACTGGTGCGTACCTTTGCGTGACCAAGAGGGGAAAACTAGGTTCTTAGAGAACGTTACCGCTGATCAGTTCGCTAATCAGCTTTTGGAGATGCTAGAGAAAGCAGTACACCCCAGTTAGGGTAGCGTCTGCGCGCTCGCAAGCAGCTGTTAGGACGAGGTTTCGCCGCCGAGGTAGGGCAGTAGCTCCTCTAGGCTACCAGTTACTAGATCGGCTCCGGCGCTTTGCAGTACTTCACGGCTTTGACTGGTGGTAACCGCATAGATTCTTCCGGCTCCGGCCTCGCGAGCAGAGATAACTCCACTGGTAGTGTCTTCGATGACGATGCAGGAGGACGCGGGCAGCTTCAGGGTTTTCGCTCCCACCAGGTAGGGTTCCGGGTCGGGTTTTCCGGTACGAATATCTTCTTGGCTAATCACTTTCAGGCTAGCCGGGGCTTTGAGTAGCTGGGCAGCTAACTGCGCCCACTGCCTCCAGGCGGAAGTAACTAAACATTTCGGCATCTCAAGTTGCATGATGTCGCGGGCGCCAGCAAATATCCGTGGGGGGTCGCGCCGGGTATCAACGTAGGAGCGAGCCTCCAGGCCGAGAGCTTCCGGGTCAAGACCGCGCCAAGGGCCGGGTTCGCTTTGGAACACTTCCGGGCCAGGGCGACCTTTGAAAATCTCCATTTTTTCCTCTGCAACCCGCCATCCTTTCGCCGCAAACATGCGCCGATAGGCCGCCAGGTGGGTGTGTTCAGAGTCAATTAGAGTGCCATCCAGGTCGAGCAGTAATCCTTTACGATAAGTGCTTTTACCAGGAGTAGGGCTTGCCTGCTCCTCAGCGGGGGAGGATAAGGTCGGAGTTTGGGGGGCGTTAGGGGCGTTTTCGAGAGGATACATACTGTCGGTGATTTTAACGCAGTTTTTCCATGTCTGCGGCTAGCTCATCGGCGACCGGTCCCACTACCACCTGAATAGTATGACCGATTTTCACGATTCCAAAAGCCCCACAACTGGTGAGCACTTCCTCGTCAACTTTTTGCGGATCCTCGACCTCTACTCGCAGGCGGGTAATACACGGTTCAATCTCGGTGATATTTTCGGCTCCCCCCAGCCCGACCATCAGCTGCTCTGCATCTTCCATAGTGCCCTCCCCGCCTCTAAAACCTCTATGAACTTGTCGTGCAGTAGTGAGATTACCATCAATCTGCAAGGGTCACAGAGAAATGCCAGGTAGACGGGTTGCTGGCGGCTACGATCGGGAATTTCCTGTCTAGTAGATTTGCGGTGACAATGATACGATTGTTAAGCAATAGTCATGAGTAACCGCAAGTTACGGGAAGGTCCTATGCTTAACTTCAATAATCAACCTGGCACCTTTTCAGCAGAGAAATCAGGCGGCGCGATTCAGCAGTCTGCCAGTTTCCTTAAGAGGCTGCTGATCGTCACCCTATTTTGTGCCTTGAGCTTTATGCTCTCAGCGCCTTCCTTGGTGCAGGCCGAGGATTTGCAGGAGGGGACGCCGGCGGAGCAACCAAGCACTAATGTGCAGCCAGTAAACACCGCAGACCCTGCCAAGCTTATAACCAGTGCAGCACCGGAAAACCAGGCACCTGCCAAAGCGAATACCCAGGCGGACGATGGCCTAGAGATAGGGGCGGAGATTGGTGGCGGGGCGGTTACACGGGGTACTATACCGGCACCGACCATTGGCAAAGTCTTTTACGATGCCACAACTATTTCTGGCGCTAATGTACAACGAAAAAGAGTTGGCGGAAAGACTGTAAGGTCGACTGTATATGTGACCCTAAAAGATAAGGATGGTAACGTAAAAGCCACTGTTCACGTTACCCCTAAAAGCGGAACTAGTTGGACGGTAAATCTACCTGAAGGCGTTACTGTAGCAGCAGGCGACACCGTGACGGCCTATCAAACTTTTGATGGCGTTACTACCTCTGATGTGGTGACCGCAAACGCTGAGCCATCAATGGCAAGTGGTTATAAAGACAAAATCAAAATGCCAGTAGGAGAAATTTGGATTGAACACACGAACTCCAACCAGATAAATAACGATGAGCAAGCAGAAGCTA
>CAMYFZ010000016.1 GCA_947255165.1 uncultured Varibaculum sp. | reverse complement strand
CGCTGCGCGCCCTCATCGACTACGGCTTCTACGAAGCTCACACCACTTTCGGGCGTATCGGCGTGAAAGTGTGGATCTATAAAGGCGATCTCACCGAGACCGAATTCGCTCGCAAACAGGCCGAATCTGGCGGACGCGGGGGACGCGGTGGCGCTCGTCGCGGGCGCGCAGGTCGTGAAGGCGGCCGCGGTGGACGTCGCGCAGGACGCGGTGAAGGCCGTCAAGAGGGCGCTAATCAAGCCAAGGCAGAAAAAGCTGAAGCTGCGCCCTCGGAAAATGAGGCACCCGCAGCTGAGGCTCCCGCTGAGAAGCCGGTAGCCGAGGCCGAGAAGCCGCAAGAAAACGGAACGGAGGAGTAACGTGTTAATTCCTCGTAGGACTAAATGGCGCAAACAGCATCGCCCCAATCGTAAGGGCATGGCTAAGCGCGGTACCGAACTGGCGTTCGGCGAATACGGGATTCAAGCACTCGATCACGCCTATATTACTAACCGGCAGATTGAGGCCGCTCGTATCGCGATGACACGCTACATTAAGCGTGGCGGTAAAGTGTGGATCAACATTTTCCCTGACCGTCCGCTGACCAAGAAGCCGGCCGAAACTCGTATGGGTTCCGGTAAAGGCTCTCCCGAATGGTGGGTGGCCCCGGTAAAGCCGGGTCGTGTGCTATTCGAACTGGCGGGCGTGTCCGAAGATATCGCTCGGGAAGCGATGAGCCGTGCGCAGCACAAGCTGCCGATTAAGACTCGGTTCATCAGTCGTGAAGGCGGTGATCAGTAATGGCAAAGGGCCTGAAAATGTCTGATTTGGATGTGCTGGATGAAGAACAGCTGTCCAAGAAACTAGACGAAGCTAAGACCGAGCTGTTCAATCTGCGTTTCCAACTGGCCACTGGTGCCGGTGAAGATCGCGGACAGATCGGGCAGTTGCGTCGCGATATTGCCCGCATTTACACCATCGCTAGAGAGCGGGAGCTCGGTATTCGTACCGCTCCGCAGGTTGAGGAGTAGGATTCATGAGCGAAGAAACAGAGAAAACCGCTACTGTAGAGCGTAATCACCGCAAGGTGCTGCAGGGCTACGTAGTGTCCGACAAAATGGACAAGACCGTAGTGGTGCAGGTGGAAGATCGTGTAAAGCACCGCTTGTACGGCAAGGTGATTAACCGCCGTAAGCGCTACAAGGTGCATGACGAGAACAACGAATGCGGCACCGGCGACTTGGTACGGATTATGGAGACTCGTCCCCTGTCCAAGACCAAGCGTTGGCGGGTTAGCGAAATCATCGAGAAAGCCAAGTAGTTTTACCGCTTTTCGAGGTAATCGTTAACGCTAGAGGACTACAAAATCCTCTGAGCTGATTCCTTTAGCTGCAAGGCGCGGGGTGAGTTTATTCGGGTATTTCCCGGGTAACTCACCCCGCGTTTTTATATTTTTTATCCCCGAGGCTGCGGTAGCGTTAGAAGAAGCAGGAAAATGGGATAAAGTAGCCAAGATAAAGGGCTTCATCACCTACAATATGTAGGCTTTACCTACTAAAAGAGGAAGCTAGATCATTGGAAATAAATAGGGAAAAAACTCCTCTGAATGGGTTGAGTAAAGAAAAACTTCAGCAGATGGTGCAGGAAACTCCACCGTCTGGTAAGCGCTATCAAGTTATTGCGGTGACCGCGGTCGCCACTTTGGGTTCGCTGTTGTTCGGGTATGACACGGGGGTTATCTCCGGAGCTTTACCCTATATGTATATGCCCGAGGGCGCGGGCGGCATGGGAATTACCCCGCTGCAAGAGGGTGCGATTGGTGGCATTCTCACGCTGGGGGCAGCTTTCGGTGCGCTATTTGGAGGACGCCTCTCTGACCGTTACGGCCGCCGTCACAACCTGATTTTGCTGGCTATCCTATTTATAATCGGCGCTCTTGGAAATGCTTTTGCCCCCAATATCTGGGTAATGTATCCGTTCCGCCTGATCTTGGGGATGGCAGTCGGTGGTTCCTCGGCTACGGTGCCGGTATTTCTGGCGGAAACCGCACCTAAGCGCATCCGCGGCACTGTGGTCGCCGCTGATCAGCTGATGATTGTGTTTGGGCAGCTATTAGCCTTCTCGATGAATGCGATTATCAACTTGGCTCACGGCGGTCCGCAGGTAACCGTGAAAACCGATCCAAGCGGGGTAGTGGGGGCCGGAGTCTACTCTTGGGATGCTTTGAACCAGATGGTTTCTAACCATCTGAACAATGCTGATGCCCAAGTGGTGCATGAGTTCATCTCCAATATGACCGTGTCTGCTGGTAATGGTGCAGCCTGGCGCTGGATGCTGGTTCTTTGTTCGCTTCCGGCAGTTGCCCTGTGGTTGGGGATGCACCTGATGCCGGAATCTTCCCGCTGGTACGTATTGCAGCAGGAAGTGTACGCGGCTATCGGTTCTCTCAAGCGGGTACGAGATCCCCAAAAAGATGGTGATCTCACCGAGGAATTGAACGAGATAATTGCGGCTCGTCAGAGCCTAGAGCGCGGCAAAAAAGGAACCTTCCGAGAGGTGATGAGCACTCCCTGGCTGCGGAAGCTAATGTTCGTGGGAATTTTCCTGGCGATTGTCAACCAGACCACCGGGGTGAATACGGTTATGTATTACGCTCCGAAAGTCTTGAATATTGCGGGGATGGGAACTTCTGCCGCGATTACTGCCCATGTAGCTAACGGAGTGATGAGCGTAGTGGGGGCGGCATTCGGTTTAATCCTGATGGCCAAGTTTCGACGGCGCACCATTTTGATCTGGGACGTGAGCCTGGTCGGGTTTATTCTGATCGGAATCGCCTTGATATTCCAGTTTGTAATCGCTCCGCATAGTTCACACGCCGAGGTGCCGGTTTGGGCCAGCTACCTGGTGTTGGCCATGATGGCACTATTCATGCTGGTGGTGCAGTCTTCTAACGGCACTGTGGTATGGACTATGCTGGGTGAAATGTTCCCGGCGAATGTGCGGGGGATTATGAACGGGACTGCCATTTTTTGTATGTGGATTATGAACGCCATCATTACCTGGACGTTCCCCCCGATGATTGCCGCTCTAGGAGGAGCGACAACTTACGCGCTGTATGGGCTGTTAAATCTGATCATTGCGGTGGTGCTGTTCAAGATAATGCCGGAAACTTCTGGGCGTTCCTTGGAGGAAATCGAATCCTATATGCAGCACATTTACAGTAAGTAACTTAGAAATCGGTACTCAATGCTGTAAATCTGCCTCTAAATAACCGATGTGTGGGGCGAGTGTTTGCAATTGCAAGTGGGGCGGATGGAAATCCATCCGCCCCACTATCTAACAGTCTTGAGAGAGTCTGCCTAGCTCTGAAGCTGTTCTAAGCTGCTTGCATGTTTGCAAATCGCAACCTGTCAAGCAGCTTACAGCCCTGTTTATACTCAGCTTGGCGAGACTTGGTGCGTCGCTGGTGACGACTCCTATTTAATTTTATGGACAACTAAAAGCTGGTTGTGGCCTAAAGTTACTTGTCTTTGCCCTGGAAGTAACGTAGCGACCACACAAGACCGACGGTGCTGCCAACGGCAAGTAATCCACCTAAAACTGTGGTGATCATGTAGCCGGCGATAATGCCGACCAAGGCAATCCCTACGCCTGAAATCAATAATGCAATGAAGTTGATAGCAGCAACGGTTTTGGGGTCTTCTAGCTGAGTAGAAGCCATCGGAAGCGAAGGTGCAATGAAAGTAGCCATTTTTATTTTCTCTCTTTCTGTTCTTACGATTCGAAAAATCCGGTGAGACTTTCCGTTTCGTGGAAACGTTTACATATTCACTATAGGGGCGGATTTCGGTTAGAGTCAATGCTTAGGTAATAAATATGAGAACCCCGGCCTCTTTTCTGGCCAAAAATGAGGTAAAATGCCTGGTAGATAGGGGACGTTTTAGATTAAAATCGCTTTTGTGAAAACGATTACAGAGCTATAAAAAACCATTGCAGGGATACTGTTTAACTGGTTTTTCAGGGTCTATCCCCAGAAGATAGTTGCGTGCAGGGCGAGGGTATCGGTTTTTCTGCAGGGCCCATATAAGAGACTGGACCCAAGTTTTCGCGGGGAAATCAGTCTTCCTCTAGCTTTTAGCCTTACAATGGCTGCTTGACTACCTTGCGAAACTGCGGCAGAAAGGCGAAGAGTGGGCGCGATAAAGGCGATGGTTTTTGATCTCGATGGCACCCTGACCCCCTCTAAACAGGAGATGGAACCCGAAATGGCAAGGGTATTTGCGCGTCTTACTCGATCTTTGCCCACGGGAGTAATTAGTGGAGGATCCTTTCAGCAGTTTTCCCGCCAGCTCTTAGCCCCTCTAGACCTGCATAATCTTAGGCCTCAAAATCTACATTTGATGCCCACCTGCGGGACTCGTTACTACCGGTTTGTCGATGGTACTTGGCAGGCAAAATACGTCCTCGACATGGATCCAGCTCTAGCTAAGAGGGCGGAAAAAGTGATTGCAGAAGTCGCTCGCACTTTCGGTTATTGGTGTGAGAATCCGGTGGGCGAGATCATTGAAAATCGCGGTTCGCAACTTACCTACTCTGCTTTGGGGCAGCAGGCGGGTAAAGCAGAAAAAGATGCCTGGGATCCCAGCGGGGTTAAGCGGGCTAAGCTAGCCGCTCGCGCCGCAGAGCTCCTTCCAGAGCTAACGGTGCTTTCCGGGGGATCCACTTCCGTGGATATCACCATGCGCGGTATTGATAAAGCCTACGGGGTGGAAAAGTTCCTGGCGCAAACTACCTTGGAACCTGCCCAAGTTATATTTGTAGGAGACCGTCTGGACCCGGATGGAAACGACTATCCGGCGGTGCGTACTGGTGTGCAGACCCGCGCGACTTCCGGGCCGGAGCAGACCCAAGAGATTATCGCGCAGGTACTGGCCACCGTTAACAGTTAACGCGGATCGGACGGTTGTCGATTACGTTCTTGCGAATCCGCCAACCCGCGATTACCAGTGCAATCGCCAAAAGAGCCACCGAGCCACCGACGGTACCGGTACTGGCCAGAGCCGGACTATTGCTGGAGGTTGCTGGCTTAGCAGCCGCCTTCGCTGGCAATGTTTTGTGCGAGTTGGCGGTAGTCGCCTGGGGCCCCACCGACGCTTCGTTCTGAGACTTAGCGGCTTGGGAATCCGATTTTGGCTGGGCTTGTTTTTCTTTCTGGGCGGCTGCAGCGCGTGCTTGCTCAGCCGCGGCTGCAGCTTTCTTTGCTTCTGCAGCCTGGGCAGCCTGTTGAGCTGCTTCCGCTGCGGCCTTTGCTGCCTGTTGTGCTTTTTCTTGCTCGGCGGCCTTCACAGCGGCGTTTTGAGCGGCCGCAGCCTGGGAGCTATCGGCAGGTTTGGAAGTGTTAGCCGACTGGCGGCTGGCAGTAGCCTGAGAGTTTGAAGTTGTAGCAGTGCGGGAGGAGCTAGAGCTCGCCGTGCCTACCTTTTGAGCGGCGTTAGCGTTGCTGCTGGTAGCTCGAGGGGTGTTAGGAACCTCTTTGGCGGCTTGGGCTTTAGTGCTGTTAGAGCTACCGGTGTACCCGCCCTTGGGAACGGTAACTTTCTTCGTAGGGGGAGCTGCGGGGCTCGAGCCGCGCGGATTGCCGAACCAGTTCTTGTAAATGGTAAAGAAGTTGTAGTTTCCGTCAGAAGAACATTTATCGGACTTTCCGGAAAGCAAAGCTTGATTGGGCTGGTAAGGCGTGTAATTGTAGAGCGATGCGGTCGCTTGGTTTTCCAGTTTTACTTTGGAAGCGCCGCAACCGTCTTGATAAGAAAATGGGATACTGGTGGTTATGCCGGCCCGGAAGCTATAGTTCCCAGACTTGATACGGTAGCGCTGGAACTGATGTGCTGCCTGATAAATTTGGTTCTGTACCCCGTAATATGCCTGATTGCACGGTTTTCCATCCGGGCATCCGTAACCGGTAAGTTTGTTTTGTTTAGCAGTCGTTAAGTTCTGCGTAATTCCGGCCTGTTCCTTTTGAATGGTCACCAATAATACTTTGGGGCTAATCTGGCAGGCCTGGGAGACTTTGTAGATAACCTGTGAAACTGGCTCATTTTTTGCGCCCCGATAGCTACCTTTACAGAACGTGTCCGCTTGGAAGGATCTAGTGTTTAGGCGGATGTTTTTTAGGCATCCATTTCCGCGGCATGCTGCCCCTTGGGTATTCAGGAATTTTTGAATCTCCGCCGCAGACATGGAGGGGGTCGACTGGTACATATTGGCATCAGAAATAATGTTTCCCGCCCGGAAACCGCTTTCACCAAATGCGGATGACAGGGGAATCAATAGTATCGCTAGGGACATGGCGAGAATGCCGGCTGCTATTTTAAAACTGTTTTTCTTACTAACCATTGGGACCATCTTGTTGTGTAAGTTGCGAGTGTTGCATATGTTTCTATTGTGATTAAAGTATATTTCGGCTAATTTGTCCAGCCGTTTTGTAAAAAATGGGCTATTACTTTCGAAAAAAATCGACTTATTTAGGGGATACGCCCGGGAAATTGTCCCCAAGGGCAAGCCGCTACCGAATGCCCTGAAAAGATTTTTCGGATCTCGCTTTGCCGGTTTCCACGGTGGAATCTGAGAATATGAAAACAGCAAAAAACCGCGGTAACCCTTCCGCAAGAAATAATCAGATCACCGGTTCCTCCTCAAGGATTAGTCCTCGACGTCGGCAGCGAGCCCAGAGACGAAAACACCTCAGCCTCATCGGGTTAGCTGCCGCCATCGCCATAATGACTTCAGCGATGGTTTTTACCGATCAAGACACCTCCCAAGCCGCAGGGCCCGGAGCGGCTTGGAAAAACTATGGAAACTCCAAAATAGAGTTAAATGCTCGTAAATCTACAGATGGTAGCAAAGTGGCCGTCTGTGCCACTGATCGTCAGATTAACTCTCCGCGCAACAAGTGGATTAACTACCAGGGGAGACGAGTAATCGGTGCGGGGCAAGCATATCGATCTAACGGAGCTACCTTTGAAGTTAAAGACAAAGCAAAAGGAACGACTGTAGTATTTCCGGCAGCGCAAGAATACCGAGTAGCTTACCTAGCCGGACAACTTCGCGGTGCCATTGATAAAGGAGACCCTGAACTGGGGGCTACCGTATATGCAATTCATTCGTTATCGGGGCGTCTAACCCCCAAACAAAAGCCCTCCGCCCAGATCAAGCGCCGGGCCCAACAGCTCTTGAATCAGGCCGCTGCCTATGCGGGCCCCTACCGAATGGGGGCACCAGAAATAAAAACTAATCCGGGAACAACCCAAGGGACTCTGCGCTTGCCGGTACTCCAAAGCGCGGCTGGTCGCCCAATGAGCGGTCTGCGCGAAAACATTACCTTATCGGGGCCGGCGCATTTTTCCAGTAAGGGCCAGCCTAAAACCCTAACCGCTTCTTCCGCGAGCGGGGTTAAAGAGCTCCCGATCGAGGTAACCGGCCCCGGTAAAGTTAGCGCCCAGGTCCAGGTGGCAGGGCTACCGCCGGTTAGTTATGAAATTTGGGAACACGCGCGGTGGCAGGATTTGCTGATCGCCGGGCCTAAATCGCAAATAGCTGCCAGCACCGCAACCAATGTGGAACCGCGTCAATTCTTCGCAGTAAAAACGCAGACACAATCACAAATGAAACCGCTAACACAGGGAGCGGAACTAACCGACTCCATATTGGTGAAACCGGAAGAAAAGTGGGGTAAAAATACCGGAAAAGACACCTGGCAAACCGTGATGATCGACCTGTCGGTTTACGGACCGTTTAGCTCAGCTCGCGGCCCGGGACAGATCCCGGCAGAGTCCCAGCCATTAAAAACTTGGCAGCTCGGCGCAACCCCCAAAAATGCGGAAGAGGCCGAAAATGGGGTCACTATCTCTAACGAAACCGATCCCTATAAAATAGACAAGCCCGGTTTCTATACCTTCGTAGCTGCCGCTTATCGCACCTCCCAGCCGGAAGGTACCTACTTAAAAACTGATTATGTACCCGACTTCTTCGAGGAAGCGGAGACTCAAGTGTTGCCGTTTACCCCCGGGGTAAAAACACAGGCAAAAGTAGTAGCAGATAAAGAGAGCAAAATACTGACCGACCAGGTGGAGCTGAATGGATTCCCTGACGACCATCCAGAGTTTGGCGGTAGTGGTAAATGGAAAACCGACGAGCAGATAGTACATAACGACCTTTACTGTTTGCCCCAACCTATTAAAGATCAAGATGCGCAGGGGATAGAACCCTTAGCTAGGGTTGAACTACCAGCTAAGAACGGAACTTATACCGTAGATAAAGACAAAGACGGGAACCCTCTCAGCCTAGACCGGTTGAACTGTAAAGACACCTACGTGTTCGTCACCACCTATCAGGGGGACTCGCGGACGCAGGCTTTTCGAAGTTCGGAGACGGAAATTGATGAACAATATGCCCTCCCAAAGACACCTCCTCCCCCTACCTCACCTAATAATCCTCCTTCGCCACCGCAGGTGCCGACGGTACTGTCTGCCACCGGCGCCAGCACTTCTGCTCCGCTGGCGGTAGGGTTAATAGCTTTAGGATGCGGGGGACTGTTAGTTTCTCATCGGGCTCGCCGCAAGTGAGATTGCTCGCTGACAAAGACAAATAGTTTTTCTCACCCCTGGCTAGGGCCCTAACCACGCGCTCTAGCCAGGGGAATCTCGCCTATCGGGTGGCAGGTGCATTAGAGTTGAAAGGGTGGCTGATGCACGCGAAATAAACCCGGAACGCGCCGCGCAACCAAATGATTTGGTCCGGCGCGGTGGACAAGCACCCCTAGCGATCATGGCGGATCGGGCTAGCGGCGTCCTAGTGGGGCAAACCTGCGGTAATGTGCTCGGGGTTGGCTACGAGTTTAGAACTCCTCCTTTAGAGGGAACTCCGCGAATGCTGGGAGCTGCGGGACGGTTGCGGCCAGGGGAATGGTCGGAAGCAACCCAGCTGGGGATCTGCTTAGCGGAAGTAGCGGTCACCGGAATTGATTTAACCACCGAAGAAGGACTAGATGCGATTGCTGCGCGTTATTTGGCCTGGTATCGGGGAGGAACTCGCAAAGTAGATGCTCCCACCCGGGTGGTACTAGAAACCACCGGCAATGACATCTCCAATATGAACCCCGCCCGAAAAATGCGTTCCGCCGCCGCCTATTTTCATATGCGTACCCGCCGCACCAGCGGAGCGGGTCCGCTTAGCCGCTGCGCTATTTTGGGGCTCACCCGGATAAAAGATCCCCAGTGGACAGCAGAATCAGTGCGGGCAGTAACCGAACTTACTCATGTGGATCCTTTAGCCAGCGAAGCAGCAGTAATCTATGCGGAAGCGATTCGGCGCGCCGTCACCGACCCGCTCCCGGCTGATGAGTCCTGGGCAAGCCGGATAAATCTGGGTAGCGGAATAGCTCTGCTCGCGCCCTCCCGCCGTGAACAATGGCGCGAGTGGTTACAGCAGGCTGAGGAAACCTACTTCAAACCGCCACGTGATAACACTGATGCGGTTACCGCCCTGCAAGCAGTGGTGGGAATCTTACGAGCCGTGAAAATCGAGCATTCAGAGATCCCCTTAAGTGGACAAGATGCCTTCCGACGTGCCATTTCCCTCGCGGTGCAGTTGGGAGGAGCAACCGAGACTATCGCGGGGCTAGTGGGGGCGTTATTTGCAGCCGGAATTGGGTTCGCACAAATCCCCACCGATCTGCAAAGCAGATTGCACGGTTGGCCGGGACTGCAAACCGACGCTCTCGCCGAGATGGGGTTAGGAACCGCCTTAGCCGGGGTAGTGGGCACCCACGGAATGGCCCGGATGATTGCTTCGGCGTCCTCCTTGAATGACCTGATTACCGCGCATCCGGATGCGGAACTAGATACAATGACCACCCCGGAGCCCTAAAGGTCAGGGAATAAAAACTCTCAACCGGAATCGCGAGGAAACCTGGGGGAACCGCGTTTAATCTCCCCGAACCATATTCTGATCAAAATAAATCTTGCCGGGAGTTAGCGATCCCCCAAACAACTCCGGGACCGTAACCATGGTGTATCCCTGGGAATGCAAATACTTGATAACCGCGGGCACTGCCTGAACGCTGGTGCGGTGAATATCGTGCATCAAAATGATAGAACCCGGTTTGGTTTCCTTTTGTACTGCTGCCAACACTGCATTCGGGTCCCGATGTTTCCAGTCCAAAGTATCGACATCCCAAATCACCGCCGCTTGGTTCAAGGATTTCAAAATGGAAATGACCCGGGGATTATAAGCCCCGTAGGGGGGGCGAGTAAAGGTAACCTGCGCATCCGGGGCAGCCTTTTTAATCGCATCTACTGTGCTAGTGATTTCACTGGCTACTTTGTCGTCAGAAAGCTTTCTCAAGTCCGGGTGATTCCAGGTATGAGCCCCCAGAGCGTGCCCCTCTTTGAATTCCCGCGCCACCGAATCGGGATAGGTAGCAGCCATCTTGCCCACCAATAGGAAAGTGGCCGGAACATTTTCTGCCTTTAAAGTATCCAAGAGCTGGGGAGTGTCGGGTCCGGGACCATCGTCGAAAGTTAGCGCCACGCACTTTTCCTTGGTGCAGTCAACTGCCGGCCGGGTAGGGGTGGGAGTGGTGGTGCTGGGAGTAGCCTTGGGAGTCTTGGCTTTAGCGGGAGTAGTTTTAGTTTGCGTGGCCGAAGCTGCGGCTTTCGGGGCTGCAGAATTTCTAGTTGCCGCGTAAGCGACCACAATAGCCGAACATAGTAAGGCGACCCCCACTATTACCCCGATGATTACTTTGAGGTTACGACGACGAGACGAGCTCATGACTTTCTCCCACTTAGAAACAGGTTACTAGGATATCTTAACCCGTATTTTTGAAAGCAGTGCTAATCGGGTGTAAACGGCAGCGAAAATTCTGGTACAAAAACTTAGATACAGCTAGTAAGTATTTAGACGGTGCCGAGTAAACAAATGGTGGCAGCCGCAGCGATTGCCCCACAAACCGCCGCGTTACCGTGGTAGACGTCTTGACCTTGCGGGGAACAGAGATCAGAAACGCAGCGAACCGCCAAGAAAGAAACCTGGGATAAATAGGCGACTTGGGCTGCGGCGGCTGACTCCATTTCTGCAGCTAAAGCCGCCGGAAATGCCGAGCGAACCTCGGAAACATTGGCGTCGGTAATAAAAGAATCGCCAGTAGCGATAGTTCCGCAGCGCGCTGGAATATTTTCTAAGCCGTTTATTAGCGCGTCTTTTTCTCTATTTCCTCCCGCGGCTTCCAAGGAAGCCAGGTTAAGCCTAATCTTTCCCTGGTTCTCGCCAGCCGACTTCCCTGCATCTGGGCTAGGGCGCAAAAGGCTGTGGGTAGCCGAAACTAGTTTCTCACTGCCCGGGTAACTGGCAGGCATCCCCGGTAACTGCCCGGGTGGATACCCGAAGGCAGTCGCATCCACATTATGGAATACGTAGTTGTCGCCGAAAACAACTTCCCCCACCTGGCTATCTGCAGCTAACCCTCCGGCGGTTCCCGAGTAAAGCACTTGCTGGGCTCCCAAAACTTCGATGGAAATAGTGGCGGCGCGGGCAGCGTTCACTATCCCCACCCCGCTTTGTACCCCGAGGACGCGTCCAGGAATCTCCGGCAACTCCAAGGAATAAAAACGCAGCCCCGAAACTTCCCTAACCGGACTGGAAAGTGCTTTTTCGGGGTTAGATGGTTGGTAGGACGTTTGCAAACCGTGTAATAAACATTCCTGAAGCCAAGCACGGCTCACCAAAGGAGCTAGCTCGGTAAGTTCCGCGCAGATAATAACAGTATCGTAGCTGTTCATAACCTATTTATCCCCTAAGCGTAGATCTGATTCCAGCTATCGCGAGCCGCTAAGAACTGCGCAGTGGCTTGCTGCGCTCCTTCCAGACTATGGTGCGCGCCCCAGCCGCATTGCCTCTCATTTGCTGCGGGAACCTGGTCAGCGCGTTGAATATCCTCAAAAGTCAGTGCTAAGAGCTGGGTAAACTCGTCCGGTTCTACCCCTAGCATCAGGGCATAAAAGCCGGTTTGGCAACCCATAGGCGAAAAATCAATCAACTTATCGGTGTGGTTGCGCATCAGTTCCGCAGTTAAATGCTCAATCGAGTGCACCGTGTCCATTTCCAGGTGCTCCCGGTTTGGTTGGCAAAAACGCACATCGTATTTGACCAGTTCATCCCCGCCCGGTAGCCGTTTACGATCCGCCACCCTCACAAAAGGAGCCACCACCTTCGTGTGATCAAGGTTGAAAGATTCCACGTTCATGCGCTCACTCATCGCCTGCTCCTTACTGTGTAGCTGTTCTGGGTACCACCTTATCTACATTCATCCGCGCGTGGGGGGGGCTAGATTGCCGTCATTGCGGGGCTGGGGTGAGCGCGGGGAAAATTTGTCTTCCTGCGATTTCCCGCGCGGAGCCTAGGTTTTTCCGCCTGCCCAAGAATTCGCAAAACGTAGCGACGTTTTCCGAATTCTTATGCCCACCGCACCCACTCGGATAAAACCTAGGCTCCACGCTCGCTGGTACCACACACGTAAACATCTCAGCGGGAACAAGAACTGAGAGATACGCACTGAGCGTGCAGGGGCGGATTTATACCGCAGGGGCGAACAAGAACTCATTACTGAAAGCATCGGATACTCACCTAACAAGTGAACTGCTTAGTATTCTTTTATTTTCAAAGCGCTGGTAATAGAGGTTTCCGTCCGCGGGTCGCGGCCGGTAAAAGATACGAGAGGGGCTTGAGCTGAGCTTTGCGAAGCTCATGGGGTCCCCGGAGTGCTTTTACCGAGCCAGACCCGCTACAGGAGGTAAAATCTGGCCGGGCGCGTGGATCCCTGCGACACGCCGAAGGCAGTTTTTATCCACAATTTTGGTGGAACCGCTCACCAATCGTCTTGAAGGAGAAATTTGCTTAAAAAGCAGGCAGGTGCCGGGTAGCCAGCTAGTAGATTGATTAGGGTTGCTGGGTATCCCCAGAAAAGCGCCATCTTTCCACCGGTTATCCCCAAACACATTATCTTGGGGTGCTGGTGTTAAGTAACTACTAGGTGTAGTGTTTACTTCATCGCCTAAATCTGGCGGCAGAAAAACTACAATGATGTTATTCTTTGAATAGCGCAGACGAAGAAAGCGAAAATAAGGAGCGCAGAAACATGTCGATCACCGTTTACTCTAAGCCCCGTTGTGTGCAGTGTGATGCGACTAAGCGCGCCTTAAAGAAGCAGGGTATTTCTTACGCGGAAGTTGATATGAGCCAGGACCCGGACGCTCTTGAACACGTCAAGTCCCTGGGCTTCGTGCAGGCTCCGGTAGTGGTAACTGATGCCGATTCCTGGAGCGGGTTCCGTCCAGATAAAATCAAGGGACTAGCAATCGCGGCTCGCGCAGCAGCTACTGCTTAAGGTAACCGCGCCCTCAAGAAATAGAAACAAAAGATACCGCGCGAAGTACCCGGCGCTAAGAAGCGGAGTGCTCCGGCAGCGGTGACAGCGCGTACGCGTGAGAATAGATATTAGCGAAAATTAAGAGCGATAAGGCAGGTCAAAGGTGAGCGATTCGGAACCTCTGCTGGTCTATTTTTCTTCCGCGACTAATAACACCAAGCGTTTTGTAGAGAAACTAGGCTTTCGCAATAAAAGGATTCCCCTGCGTCCTCGCGACCCTTTCCTGTATGTCAACGAGCCCTATGTGATTGTGGTGCCCACCTATGGGGGCGGAAATATTAAGGGCGCCGTTCCCAAGCAGGTAATCAAGTTCTTAAATGAAAAAAGCAACCGCGAACACTGCGTAGGGATTATTGCCAGCGGAAACACCAATTTTGGCAAAGCGTATTGCATTGCCGGCGATATTCTCGCCCAAAAATTGAAAATCCCGTTTATGTACAAGTACGAACTCTTGGGAACCTCCCAGGATGTTGAGATATGCCGTAAAGGACTGAGTGAGTTTTGGCAGAAAATCTAACTGACACCGGAGTGGAAACCGCCCCTTCCCCAGAACTGGACTATCACGCGTTAAACGCCGAATTGAACCTGTATGACAAAGACGGGAAGATCCAGTTTTGGGCCGATAAACAGGCCGCCCGCCAGTATTTCCTCCAGCACGTAAACCAGAACACCGTGTTCTTCCATGACCTGGAAGAAAAGATGAGGTACCTGGTTAGCGAGGGTTACTACGAGCAGGAAGTTCTCGACCAATACCAGTTCCAGTTCGTCAAAGATCTGTTTAAGCAGGCATATGCCTATAAATTCCGTTTCCCCACTTTCCTGGGGGCATTCAAGTATTACACTTCCTACACCTTGAAGACTTTTGACGGTAAACGCTACCTGGAACGTTTCGAAGATCGGGTATGCATGGTGGGTCTTTACCTGGCGCGCGGGGATGAAGAGCTCGCCAAGCGCATAGTAGACGAGATTATGTCTGGGCGTTTCCAGCCGGCCACTCCCACCTTCTTAAATGCGGGTAAGAAAGCACGGGGGGAACTGGTTTCGTGCTTCCTGCTTCGTATCGAAGACAATATGGAGTCGATCGCACGCGGGATTAACTCTGCGCTGCAGCTTTCTAAACGGGGAGGCGGCGTTGCCCTATCGCTCACTAACTTGCGGGAAGCGGGCGCTCCCATTAAGAAGATCGAGAATCAGTCTTCCGGGGTAGTCCCGGTAATGAAACTGCTAGAGGATTCGTTCTCTTACGCCAACCAATTGGGGGCGCGGCAAGGAGCCGGCGCGGTTTATCTAAATGCCCACCACCCCGACATTATGGAATTCTTGGACACTAAGCGGGAAAACGCGGACGAGAAAATCCGGATTAAATCCCTGTCGCTGGGGGTAGTAATCCCCGATATTACTTTCCATTTGGCGCGTAATAAAGAACCCATGTACCTGTTTAGCCCCTACGACGTGGAGCGGGTATATGGCAAACCGATGAGCGATATTTCCATCACCGAGCACTATCGGGAAATGGTAGAGGACGGACGGATCCGCAAGAAGAAGATTGATGCGCGCCGTTTCTTCCAGACCCTGGCGGAGATCCAGTTCGAGTCCGGTTATCCCTATATCGTTTACGAGGACACCGTGAACCGGGCTAACCCGATTAAAGGGCGGATTTCCATGTCGAACCTGTGCTCGGAGATTCTGCAAGTATCGGAAAAGAGCGAGTTCAACGAGGATCTAACCTATGCGACGGTGGGTAAAGATATTTCCTGTAACTTGGCGTCGCTAAATATCGCGAAAACTATGGATTCCCCCGACTTTTCCGCCACTATTGAAACCGCGATTCGCGGTTTGACCAGTGTGTCTGACCTATCTAATATCCGGGCGGTGCCTTCGATCGAGCGAGGCAACCGGATGAGCCACGCCATCGGCTTGGGGCAGATGAACCTGCATGGTTACCTGGCGCGCGAACACGTACACTACGGCAGCGAAGAAGCCCTGGATTTCACCAATATGTATTTCCTGACGGTGGCGTTTGAAGCGATAAAAGCCTCCTGCAAGATTGCCAAAGAACGCGAGGAATGCTTCGAAGGTTTCGAAGATTCCCAGTACTATTCCGGGCAGTATTTTGAAAAATACATTAATGGCGACTGGACTCCCAAGACTGAAAAGTGCCGCCAGCTGCTAGAAAAATCTTCGATTAAGGTGCCGAGTAGCGAAGACTGGAAGAAACTGGCAGAAAAAGTCCGCGAATACGGAATGTATCACCAGAATCTGCAGGCGGTGCCACCAACCGGGTCGATTTCCTATATCAATAACTCCACCTCCTCGATCCACCCGATTGTGTCCAAGATCGAGATTCGTAAAGAAGGAAAGATCGGGCGGGTTTACTATCCGGCGCCCTATATGGATAACGACAACCTGGAGTACTACCAGGATGCCTACGAGATTGGGCCGGAAAAGATTATTGATACCTATGCGGTTGCCACCCAGCACGTAGACCAAGGGCTCAGCCTTACTTTGTTCTACCCGGATACGGTCACTACCCGCGAGGTCAACAAAAACTATATTTATGCCTGGCGCAAGGGGATCAAGACCCTCTACTATATGCGGTTGCGTCAGCACGCCCTGCAAGGAACCGAAGTCGAAGGCTGCGTTTCCTGTATGCTCTAGGCCTCTTGCGGGCTTCCTAGAGGTCGGGCTAGCCCGTTTACCGGGTGGAACCTGCGGGGATCAAACCTGTGCGCGCTTGCGGCCGCGCTGCACGCTATCGCCCGCGGGAGGGCAGAGTCTCGCGAGCGAGCAACGTGCGGTCTACTCCTCAGAGCGGGCTACCAGGGTATTGGTAGCCTGGGCGACTGGGCGGATAATTACCCGGTCAATATTTACGTGGGGAGGACGCGACAGGCACCAGCTGATTAAGTCGGCGACATCCTCGGCGACTAAAGGCTTCGCCACCCCGCGATAGACCTCTTCCGCGGCCTTTTTCGAACCCAAGCGGTTCAGGGAGAACTCCGCAGTTTTCACCATGCCTGGCGCGATTTCGATCACCCGTACCGGCTCGCCTACCAGTTCTTGCCGCAAAGTCAGGGGGATCATCTGTTCGGCGTGCTTAGAGGCTACGTATCCGCCGCCTCCCGGATAGGTATCGAGGGCAGCGGTAGAAGTGACATACAGCAGGTCACCGCCATTTTTGCGTAGCGCCGGCAGAGTAGCTTGGGTGACGTTCAAGGCCGTAACCACGTTGCGCTGGTACATCTGTTCCCAGTCCGTCACTTTGCCCGCGGCCACCGAATCGGTCCCAATCGCCCCGCCCGCGTTATTAACCACTGCGGTTAGCGGGCCGGTTGCTAACAGTTTAGAGACCATTTCATCAACGGCGGCGCGGTCCGTTAAGTCGCAACTATAAAATTCGCAACCAGTTTCTTCCGCCAGTTTTTCCAGGCGGTCACGCCGGCGCGCTACCGCAATCACTGCCCAGCCGCTGGCGCGCAGTTGCCGCACCGTTGCCTCTCCAATACCGGAGGAAGCTCCGGTGACGAGGACGCGAGAAGCGGGACGAGGCTGTGGGTAAGAAGGAATATCACTCATACCTTTACGATAGCCCTATTAAGGAGGCTGTGGGTGGGGGAGTTAAAAGCTAAAACGGTAAATATTTTGACCCGCCTGCCTAACAGGCAAGCGGGTCAAAAAGCAGATTTGAGCTCTTGCATAGGGTTGCTAGGCCACGGTAAGTGAAAACATCCCCGCGTCCTCGCCCATTGAAAGCAACTTAGAAGTCCCAGTCATCATCCTCGGTATCGACGATTTCGCCAATAACGTAGGAAGAACCTGATCCCGAGAAGAAGTCATGGTTTTCATCTGCCGAAGGCGAAAGTGCCGCCAAAATCGCGGGGTTAACATCGGTAGAATCCGCGGGGAATAGTGCCTCGTACCCCAGGTTCATCAGGGCTTTATTAGCGTTGTAACGCAAGAACTTCTTTACATCCTCGGTCAGCCCCAGCGGATCATACAGATCCTCGGTATAGGATTCTTCATTGTCGTACAGCTCTGACAACAGGTCAAAGGTGTAGTCCTTGAGTTCTTCGCGCCGCTCGGGCGAGGACTCATTGACCGCCAACTGGTATTTATAGCCAATGTAGTAACCGTGTACTGCTTCATCGCGAATAATCAGGCGAATCAAATCCGCAGTGTTGGTCAGCTTGGCGTGCGCAGACCAGTACATGGGGGCGTAGAAACCGGAATAGAACAGGAAAGACTCCAGCAGAGTAGACGCGACTTTGCGTTTTTCCGGATCATCCCCCTGATAGTAGTTCATGATGATATGCGCTTTACGCTGCAGATTCTCGTTTTCTTCACTCCAGCGGAACGACTCATTAATCTCGGTCGTAGAAAGCAGGGTGGAGAAAATCGAAGAATACGATTTCGCGTGTACGCTCTCCATAAAGGCGATATTGGTGTAAACCGCCTCCTCGTGGGGGGTGCGGGCATCCGGAATCAGCGAAACCGCGCCCACCGTACCCTGCAGAGTATCCAGCAAGGTCAGGCCGGTAAACACCCGGTTAGTCATCAATTGTTCTTCCGGTTTCAGGGTTTTCCAGGAAGGCAAATCGTTCGACAGCGGGATCTTTTCTGGCAACCAGAAGTTCCCCGTGAGCCGATCCCAAACTTCCTGATCTTTATCGTCCTGGATATCGTTCCAGTTGATTGCCTGGATTGTGTCAACCAGTTTCAGCTTGTCAGTCACGAAAAATCCCTTTCATCCTCAGAAATACCCGTGCAGCCGCCTAGTGGCGCTCGGAAAATGCCTCATGGTACTTAGCTAGTCTACAAGGCGAGTCAGCGTACGGCATAGAATAGGGAACTATGCGGGATGCAGATGAGCTAATTCGGAAAACTAGATCACTAGACGGACGCTCTTATGGCGGCTATAAACAGCTAATCGGACAATGGAGTTTTGGAGATTTTACTTTCTCCATCGACCGCGTACAGTCCGACCCCTTTGCTCCGCCTTCGGCCTGCCGGGTGTTGGTGCCGCTAGCTACTACCGAGATTCCCGCAGAGATTGCAGCTGATGAGTTAGGGCGGATAGCTGCCGGCGATTTTTTGGCGCGGCGGGCCCGCAAAATTTTCGGGGCGCGGCGTTCGGGTGGGAAATCTGAAGCGCAGCTGCGGATCGCGCCGGTCGGGCAAGAAATTCTGCCCCGCTCCTCGGTAACCTTGAGTTCGGAAGGGCTGGAACTGCGGGTGCAAGTACCTTTCCCCGCGGCGGGGCGGCGAATTTTAGGGCGTAACTTTGCCCGCTTCTTGGACTATGACCTGTGCGAACTGGTCTATAAAACCGTATGTTTCGGTGAGGACGACGGCCCGAAATTAGACGACCTTACTCATCATATGCACACGCTGAAAGATCATGTGGCCCTGCAAAAGATTCTTAGTGAGCGCGGGTGGGTGGCCTTCGTGGCTGATGGGGCACTGCTGGCTCGGGCCTCCGGGATCAGTGATTTACCGATGAAAGGTGCGGTTCCTTTCCAGCTGCCGACGGTATTAGGTCAGGACACTCCCTCGCCTCTAGTTCAAAGCGTAGAGCTGCCCCATGCGGGGAAAATATCGGGAATGGCGATCCCTAAAGGAATCACTGTGATTGTGGGCGGCGGCTATCACGGAAAATCCACGCTGCTAGAAGCTTTAGAGCGCGCGGTGTACCCCCATATTCCGGGGGATGGACGCGAATTAGTCGCCACTTTGCCCGATGCGATAAAAGTGCGCGCCGAGGACGGACGGGCGATAACTGCCTCTGATATTTCCCTATTCATAGGTTCTTTGCCCGGCGGGGCTGACACCACGGAGTTCTTTACCGAAAATGCCTCAGGCTCAACTTCGCAGGCCGCGGCGATTACCGAGGCGATTGAGTGCGGCTCGCAGGCGCTGCTGATTGACGAAGACACCTCCGCCACTAACCTGTTGCTGCGCGATAGCCGGATGCGGCAGCTGGTGCGCAGCGAACCGATTATTCCCCTAATTGACCGGGTGGGAGGCATCCGGGACCAATTGGGAGTATCCACCATTATGGTGATGGGAGGTTCGGGCGATTTCCTGGATCTAGCGGATCAAGTGCTGCTGCTAGAAAACTATTTGCCCTACGATGCCACCGCTAAGGCGCACGAGGTGAGCAGCTCCGATAGCGCCGCCAGCAGCGCGGGTAGTGAAGCTGCTCCCTGGCCGGATCCGGCAGTGAGGAAGCGCTTGCTTTTAGCCTGCCCGCCTCCTGCCTCGGGGCGGCGCGAAAAAACTCGCGCCGAAGGTACCGCCACTTTACGCTTGAACCGCGAAGAAATCGATATTTCCGCCCTCGCCCAAGTAGTTGATCCCGGGCAAGCAGAAGCCATTGCTTATGCCATCCGCGCTTTGGCCACTGACGCCACCGGCAAAGAAAGCATTGCGGATGCGTGTGCCCGCTTCGACGCCAAGTTCGCGTCCTCTGCTTGGGATGCCTTCGCTGCCGGTCGTTATCCGGCCTTCCTGGCGGCACCCCGCCTCCAAGACATTTTCGCGGCGCTTTGTCGCTATCGCCACCTAAAAGCCCACTCAGTCCAAGTCTCCCGTTAATTCCCCCGCAGATGTCGGGTCGCGGTCGGTAAAAGCACTCATGCTGCGAGGGAGTAGGTTCTCTCTTTTTCCCCAGCGATGCGAACCTGTGGCTAGTTCAGCGCGGGGGCTAGGTTTTTCCTCCCGCCCAAGAATTCGCAAAACGTAGCGACGTTTTCCGAATTCTTATGCCCACCGCACCCACTCGGATAAAACCTAGCGCCCGCGCAAGGGTTGCGGCTGGTGCGGGAATTCCGTGAGGTACGCACGGAGCGCGCAGGGGCGGATTTATGACGCAGGACAAACAGGAACTCATCATTGAAGGCATCGGATACTCACCTAACAAGTGAACTGCTTTGTATTGTTTTATTTTCAAAGCGCTGGCGATAGGACTCCCCGTGCATAAGGGTCGGGTGGTAAAAGATGCGAGAGGGGGCTTGAGCCGAGCGAAGCGAGGGTCACTGGGGTCCCCCGAGCGCTTTTACCGACCGACCTGAAACGAGGCGCTACCTAGGCTCCGCGCGGGAAACTGCAAGCGGAAGGATCTAGAATCTGTGGGTCCGGTTATTTGGTGCGGTGTTGACGGGCGGCTGCTAGTTCCCGGCGGCGACGGTCAGCAAACTCGGCGCGGATTTTCGCGTTGTGGGGACTGCGGCTTGCCAGGAACGATAGCCCAGCGGTGATAGCAATCCACAGCAGGCTGGACAACATGGCGAACCGCGTTGCGGGATCGAGGGCAAGGACTAATACCATCGCCACAATAAAGACACTGATTACCGCGATAGAAAAATATCCGCCCGGCATGGCAAATATCGATTCTTCATGCTTTTGCGGCAGGCGACGGCGAAACTCTACGTAGGAGGCCACGATCATGGCCCACACGAACATAAATAGCACCGAGGCCACCGAAGTTACCAGGGTAAACGCTTCCATTACCGTGCCGCCTACTGCCATCAGAGCAATGGAGGTAAGCAAGAACAGGCAGGTAACAATCAGGGCATTTAAGGGTACGGAGCGGCGGGAAAGCTTCCGGAAGATCTTTGGGGCATCACTGCGCAGTGCCATGGCGTACATCATTCGGGAGGTGGAATAAACTCCCGAGTTGCACGACGAGGCCGCCGAAGTCATTACCACTAGGTTCACTAGCGAGGCCGCAAATACCAGCCCCACCAGCGAGAATAGTCCCACGAAGGGGGAGGATTCGGGGTCTAGAGAATCCCAAGGAGTCACCGACATGATCGCCGCCAACGCCAAAACATAAAACAGCAATACCCGCAGGGGAATCGAGTTAATGGCCTTGGGAAGAGATTTTTCGGGGTCCTTGGTTTCGGCGGCAGTGGTACCTACCAGTTCGATCCCTACGAAACTAAAGATTGCCAGCTGGAATCCCCCTAGGAATCCCCAAAAACCATTCGGGAAAAACCCAGAGCCGGTAACCCCCGGATGCGACCAGAGATTAGTAATGGTTGCGCGCTGACCATCGGGGGAGGTAAACCCGATAATCACCATTACCGCCCCGCAGCAGATCAAAGCAATAATGGCGATGATTTTTATCATCGAGAACCAAAACTCGGTTTCCCCGAAAGCTTTCACCGTGAGGGCGTTGAGGAAAAACAATAGGGCCACGGTAGCAATCGCGGGAATCCAGCGCGGCAGATCAGGCCACCAAAAGTTGAAGTATCCGGCAATCGCGATCACTTCGGCAGTCCCGGTAACTATCCAACACAGCCAATATGTCCAGCCCACTACGAAACCGGCGCCTGGCCCCAGCAGGTCAGTAATGAAATCGGCGAAGGTGCCATACTTGTGATCAGAAACCAGTAGTTCCCCCATGCACCGCATTACCAGGTATAACACTGCCCCAATAATGGCGTAAACCAGCAGTACTGAAGGGCCCGCTAGGTGAATAGTGCGCCCGGACCCCATAAACAGTCCGGTGCCAATCGCCCCACCGATCGCGATTAACTGGATATGCCGATTCGAAAGGTTGCGTTGCAACCCTCCCGAATGCTTATTGATAATGTCCTCAACCTCGACTGGTTTTTTCGGCATTGGCGTTCCCTTATCGATCACTTTTCGTTTCCTCGATTTTAAGCGCTAAACCTCAAATCTAAGCAAACCGCACCTATGTGCGCGTGATTAGCTTTTCCTCCGGTATTGGGTCTGGCTCGGTAAAAGCCCTCGCTAGGGACATAGTTGGTACGAGACTCACGCGAGGTACGCAACTAGCGTGCAGGGGCGGATTTATGCCGCAGGGTAGGCTTCGGGCACTAAATCCGTGAAAATGCCAGAGCATTTTCCGGATTTCGGGGCGCGAGGCAAAATCCGCCCCTGTGCGCGGACGTCTACAGGGGAGAAAACCTGACCCCGCGTTTATGCGAGTGCGCGCGGAGACAAGTCTCTATCGAGGTTGAGGACATTTAGTGAGAAGGGTTAGGAGAGCTCGGAGAGGACTTCTAGGAGTACTGGGGTTACCCGCTCGATAACTTCGATGGTGTCGGCGAATTCGCGCTCGCCTCCATACCAGGGATCGGGAACTTCCAGATCGTCCGAGCTGGCCTCGGGATCAAACTCCCGGTAGAGGTGGACTTTGCTTTCATCGGCTCCCCAACGCTGTGCTAGGCGGGTGAGGGCACGCTTATGACCGCTGGTCATGGCCAGAAGTAGATCGAAATCCTGGAAATCATTGCGATTAATCTGACGGGCGTAGTGGTCGGGAACCAACCACCCGCGCTCTTCCAGGATATGTACGGCGCGATAATCCGGGGGGTTGCCGTGTTCTTCATCGGAAACGCCCACTGAATCGAAAATTAGATTATCTAGTAGCTCTTCTTCAGCCTTTTGGGCGGCAACCGCCTGCGCCATCACTGAACGGCAGATATTGCCGGTACATACGAACAATACCCGGGTCAAGGTGATTCCTTTCGCTAGTCAGTTATTGGGTGTCTGATTGGGTAACCGCTTACCTAGAAGCGTTTTTACCAGGAGCTTTCTACGGGGGCGCCCTCTTTATATCCGGCGGCGCTTTGAATTCCGACAACTGCTTTTTCCCGGAATTCTGCCTGATTAGCCGCTCCTGCGTAGGTGAAAGAGGAACGCACTCCTGCCAGGATCTGGTCGATTAGGTTCTCCACCCCGGGACGGACGGGATCCAGATACATCCGGGAAGTAGAAATTCCTTCCTCAAATAGTTCTTTACGGGCGCGTTCAAAACCACGGGAAGTGGCGTTGCGGTTACGAACTGCCCGGCGGGAAGCCATCCCAAAGTTTTCCTTATAGGGTCGTCCATCCGCGTCTCGCACAATATCGCCAGGTGATTCGTGGGTACCAGCGAACCAGGAACCGACCATTACGTTAGAGGCTCCGGCCGCTAGCGCTAAGGCCACGTCTCGCGGATGACGTACGCCACCGTCAGCCCACACGGATTTCCCGAGTTCATGGGCGCGGCTGGCACATTCGAGCACCGCCGAGAACTGGGGGCGACCAACACCGGTAGCCATCCGGGTGGTACACATTGCGCCCGGTCCAATTCCTACTTTCAAAATATCGGCTCCCGCTGCGGCCAGTTCAGATACCGCGTCTGCGGTGACCACGTTTCCGGCCACGATCGGTACTTCCACTCCGGTAGCCCGTACTGCCTGCAAAGCCCGGATGGTTCTGTCTTGATAACCGTGCGCGGTATCGACTACCAGCACATCTACGCCTGCTGCCACCAGCTGACAGGCGCGGCTAGCCACGTCACCGTTAATTCCGACTGCCGCCGCTACCCGCAGTTTGCCGTTCCGGTCGGTGTTCGGGGTGTAGATAGAGGAACGTACTGCCCCGGGGGCGGTCATTACCCCCACTAGGCGTCCCTCTGAATCGACTACCGCCCCGAGGCCTAGGTGTTCTTCGGCTAACTGGCGGTAGGCATCCTCGGGACCTATCCCTTCCGGCAAGAGCAGGGTATGGGTATCCATTACCGTGTGGAGCTGCGCAAAGTGATCCACCCCGGCCAATGCCGACTCGGGAACTACCCCGATGGGGCGGTTTTCCTCATCTGTAACTAGTACCGCGCGGTGGGATCGCTTAGAAATCAGGGAAAGCGCCGCCGCTACCGTGTCGTGGGGACCTAGTACCACCGGAGTGTCATAGACGGTGTGACAGGCTTTAACCTCGGCCACGGTTTTCGCGATGATGTCGCCGGGAACGTCTTGAGGCAGGGTGACCAGGCCTCCGCGGCGAGAAACTGTTTCCGCCATGCGCTTACCGGCAACCGCCGTCATATTCGCGACGATGATGGGTACCGTGGTGCCGGTGCCGTCGTCAGAAGATAAGTCCACGTCGAAGCGGGAAGCGATTCCCGAACGTGAGGGAACCATAAACACGTCGTCATAGGTCAGCTCATAAGGCGCTGACATTCCATTTAAAAAGCGCACGGCTACCCAGCTTAGTGCAAAGAAAGCAAAAGGGGGAGGGGTTTAAGCCTGGCAGCAGATTGTTGCGGGTGAACACGCACTATTTTCCCAGGTGGAGGCGGTGGGGGAGATAGATAAAAGAAAAAGCTCTTTCCCAGTCAAAAAAAGTTCACTAAAAATAGCTAGGCTAGTTCTATGGCAGATACTAAAGATCGGGAAGTGCTCACCTGGCAAGGTTTTGGGGACGCAACTCGGCAAATTGCGCAGAATATCGTAGATTCCGGGTGGATGCCGGAGTTAGTGGTGGCGGTAGCTCGTGGCGGGTTGTTGCCTGCCGGCGCTCTCTCTTACGCGCTAGGGCTCAAAGCAATCGGCACCATGAACGTAGAGTTCTACACCGATATTGAAGAAACCTTGCCCGAGCCAGTCTTGATTCCCCCGCTGATGGATGTTTCGGCTCTGTCCGGTAAGAGAGTACTGGTAGTAGATGACGTTGCCGATTCCGGGAAAACTTTAGAGCTAGTAATGCGGCTGATTCGCGAACGCGGGATTCCTTCTGGGCAAGAGGGCGAGCGGGTAACGGTTTCTGAAGCGAGAAGCGCCTGTATCTATGTAAAGTCCCGGTCGATTATTAAACCCGACTACGTACTTAAGCACACCGATAAGTGGATTAATTTCCCCTGGTCGACGCTACCTCCGGTTACCGCAGAGGGTTTGGGGCACTAGGGGCGCTGCCGGGCCTATTCGCTGGTAACCATGCCGGCGAGGCAACGCGGGAGGGCGACTTCCAAGAAGTGACTGGAGGGGCGCACAACTTGTCCGGAAGCAACCCCACCGGAACGGTTTACCAGGTCTGCTTGCCAGAGGGCAACCACCACAAAAGCACAGTCGAGAGGATCGACGAGTAGCCGCAAACCCTGGGTACGTAGGCAGCCGGTGATTATTTCCGCCAATTGCTTTTCAAGTACCAGTATTTCTTTGCGTAAAAACGGTAAAAATTCCCGGTTGCGTGCCGCATAGACCCGTAATTCGGTCAGCGTTAACACGAAATCTCGCTCAAACAGCATGGTGGAGGAGATGGTTTCACTTATCAGGGGCCAGTGGGTAGTTAAGAAGCTACCTTCTAAGGCTGCGGATCCGATGGGTAATTTCTGGTTAATAAGGGTTTGTGCCCGAGATAGTTGTTTGGATACCTGTGTGAATTCGCCGCGGACGTATTGGCGTAAAAATTCGGAAAAGTCGGGGAAGTTAGAGTAAAAGGCGCCGCGGGAGAAACCGGCCGCCTCGCATAGGGTTTTCACCCCGGTTTTCCCTAGTCCCTCTTTGGCGAACAGTTCCCGGGCGGCAGCGAATAGTTTTTGCCGGGTGACTTCACGCCGCGCAGAGACCGTTGGCGCTACTTGGGGTGAGGTTGTCATTTACGAGTTTGCCTCCGCTAGGATTCATGGGGAACAGCCCTAGTTTATGTTTTTAAATGCATTTATTGAAAGTAGGCGAGTTGGACGAGGTATTAGACCTGGCACGTCGCACTCTAGATGCGTGCGGACTGCAGGATTGGGAAGTGAGCTGCGATCATGCTCGCCGCCGTGCCGGAGCCTGCCATTTTGGGGATAAACGGATTAGTTTTTCCCGCTATCTGCTACCGCTATATGATGCTGCTGCCGCTCGGGAAGTAGTTTTACACGAGGTGGCGCACGCCCAGGTGGGGCCGCGGGCGGGCCATGGAAAACGGTGGCAGCAAGCTATTAAAGCTCTAGGAGGAAGTGGCGAGCGGACAGTATCCCCGGATGCGCCCTCCCTGCCCGCCCCCTGGATAGGGGTCTGTAAAGCCGGGCACCGCGTTGAGCGTTTCCGTACCCCTACCCGGGTGCTAGCCTGCTCTGAATGCTCTCGTGATTTCAAAGTAGAAAATATTTTTACTTGGACATACCGGGGAGGACCTCCACCCCACCACCCCGCCTATCTGCGGGAACTTCGCAAAATTGAGCGTATGAACCAGGCTAAACCATTCAGATGCAACTTTTCGCCGCTCAAGTCCGTAAACTTGAAAAAGTAAAGTTTAGGATTTCACTAAAGAGGACACATGGGCAAGCAGCTATTGGTGAAGTGGGGAGGAAAAGCGCTTGCCCTCTCTTCTGGCCAGACCATTGTGGTGGGTCGGGACAAATCTGCAGGGTTGAGGATACAAGATCCCTTAGTCTCCCGTAGCCATCTAAAAATTTCCTCCCTGAATGGGCGATGGACAGTTACCGATCTTAAATCAACTAACGGGGTATACATCGGCGGGCAAAGATTACGCCCCGGCGCGGAATATCTATTAGAAGGAACCGGACAGCTCCATCTGGGGATGCAAGCATCGGCTCCGGTAATTACCTATCAAGAGCAAATGGTGGGCAACAATCTGAAAAAGGGTGCCGCTCCAGCGGTGTCTTTACGACCGGCTTCGGCTCTGCCGCCGCGAGTTGCCACCCCCAAAGGGGTGGAGAAGATTCCGCCTCCGCCGCCGGTAGCGATACCACAAACCGCCGCTAATACTCCCTCTCGGTCTCTATCTCGTTCCGATATGCTCGTTCCTCGCGGGTGGACAACTTTGGGTGTCGGTAAAAAACTGCCCCGCCCCGCCCCGGCCCGGCTTCCCACTAATTTGGGTAGAACGGATAACCGGGAAATAGTGGGTGCCGGTAACGAAATTCCGATTCCCGCTCCGGGACAGATTTTCCATATCGGCCGTGGTGCTGACAACGAAGTTGTGCTGCCCGATCCGTTGGTTTCCTCCCATCACGCTGTGATTTCGACCAGTTATGGGGGGTTAACAGTTACTGATCTGGGGTCAACTAACGGAGTATTCATTAACGGATTCCGGGTACGTACTGCGCGGATTCATCCGGGTGATGTACTCACCGTGGGGAGGATTTCGCTACGATTACAGGAAAATAAGCTGGTCAGAGTGGGGATAGTGGCTGAGGGTCCCCGCCACGACACCCTGATTGTGGACAACATGTCTTTCCAGGTGCCCACGACCGCGAGTGAACGACAAAAGGGGGCGGGGGCGAAAAAGGCTATTTTAGACCAGGTATCTTTTGCGGTTCCAAAAGATTCTTTGTTGGCGGTAATTGGGCCTTCGGGAGCGGGGAAATCGACACTCCTTAACTGCATGATGGGTAAGCTTAAACCGCAAAAGGGCGCCACCTATTTTGAAGGTTTGGAGATGAGCCAATATGCCTCGGCGCTTTCAGAGCGGATTTCTGCAGTTCCCCAAGATGATTTATTGCATCTGGATTTGACCGGGCGAAAAGTTTTAGATTACGCAGCTAAACTGCGCTTTCCGGATAATACTCCCGCCAAGGTTCGCGAGGAAGCGGTGCAGAGAGCCATTAATCAGCTTGATCTGCAAGCGCATGCAGATACGAAAGTAAAACGGATGTCGGGAGGGCAACGCAAACGGGTATCGACGGCAATGGAACTTTTAGATGAACCCGATTTGCTGTTCTTGGATGAGCCCACTTCGGGGCTGGATCCTAATCTGGATCGAGAAGTAATGGGGCTTTTAGCTAAACTGGCGCACGGCCAAAACGGGCAACCAGGACGTACCGTGGTAGTTATTACCCATTCAACTGCCAATCTGCATATGGCGGATAATGTTTTACTGCTAGCTCCCGGGGGGAAAGTGGCTTACTTTGGTCCGCCGGCGGGAATCAAAGGGTTTTTTGCTCCCCTGGGGGTGAAGGATTTTCCGGAAATCTACGATTTACTTTCGCAGGCTCCCGACCAGATGCAAGCCATGTTTGCCTCCTCGGGACGGCTGAATCTCCATGATATAAGGAGGTCGCTAACGCTCGCCGGAGTTCATGCGGGCAGTAAGGCGGCTCCGGCGCAAAAACAATTGATTAACCCCAAAAAGCATTCTCTACTTAGGCAAAGTCGCACCTTGTTCTCCCGCCAAATGCGACTGATGATGGCCGATCCGCTGGTAGTGATTTTTACGGTGGCCCTACCGCTAGTGATGGCGGTTTTGTCTCTAGTCGTTCCCGGCAAAACCGGGTTCGTGGGCAGCACGGATACCGAGGGAATTAAATCGCCAGGAATGCTGCTGGTAATCGTGATCTTTGGGGCGGTGCTGATGGGGCTGGTTCCCGCGATTAGAGAACTGGTGCGCGAGCGCGCTATTTTCCGCCGGGAATCAGCGGTGGGATTGCGTCTTGGGGCCTACCTGCTATCAAAAATCATCAGCCTCGGGCTTTCGGCAGTGGTGCAGGCGGGAATTCTCACGCTGGTAATCACTTTAATAAATCGAGTTCCTCATAGAGGGGTGGCGCTGCCTTTCCGTTGGGAACTTTTCCTGGCCTGTTTGCTGGCCACCTTGTCGGCGTCCTCTTTAGGATTGTTCTTTTCTGCTTTAGTGCGCAGCGCGGAACAAACTACTCCGGTGATGATTGTGCTGCTCATGGTGCAGCTGGTGATGTGTGGGGGCGTTATCGATTTTGCGGATTCTAGCGCGGGACACGTGGTATCTTCCGCGGTTTCCTCGCAATGGGCTTATTCAGCTGGTGCTGCCTCGGTCGATTTGAATCGTATTCACCGACAGTCAGCCATAGATGCACAACAAAAACAGGACAAAACCTATGCGGACAATAAAGCTAAGATTGATCGACGTAACCAGGATGCTAAACAGCAGGCTGAGACCTTAGGACAAGCGCCTCCCCAGGCGGAGACCTTAGAGAAACCAGAGCCCATCACTATTCCGGAAAAGCATCAGCGATGGAAACCGGATAAAGGAAGATGGCTCTCTAACCTGGGGATCTTAATCGGTTTTTACGGTATATTTGCGGTCTTAACCACCGTTCCACTGTCGAGATCCAGGAGATAGAACGTGAGTGAGCATCTCGAACCAGATCCGCGAACGCTCGGCAACGAGGCCGGCTATAGGTCCCCCTCGATGCCAGCCGTAAACCAAGGCGGCTCCACTGTTTCGCAAATCCCGTTTCATATCGCCGGTTATCGTCTGCTCAAAGCCCTAGGTTCGGGCACCATGGGGGAAGTGTGGAAGGTCGCGGATTCGCGGGGGAACCTTTATGCCGCCAAAATTTTGCGTTCTAACTTGGCGATTAAACCCGGGATTGTGCAGCGTTTTCGGATGGAGAAAGACCTGGTTACCGGGGTGCGTCACCAAAACATTGTGGAAGTTTATGATCTGGTACAAACTCCGGAGTACATGGCAATCATTATGGAATATACCGATGGCGGGGATTTGGGGGAGCTGCTAAAAAAGCGGGGTACGCTGCTGCCTTTAGATGCCGTCTACTATTGCATGGGGATTGCCGCTGGTCTTTCCCCGATTCATCACGCCGGGATTGTGCATCGCGATTTAAAGCCCTCCAATATTTTATTGAAACGACAAGGGGGCTACCTGGTGCCCAAAATCGCGGATTTTGGTTTAGCCAGATGGATTGATCCTCGCTACGAAATCCAGACTACGAAGCGTTCTGGAACCCCCTACTATATGGCTCCCGAAATGATTGAAGGCAAAGGAGTCAGCTCAAAAACTGATATTTATTCCCTGGGAGTGATCCTTTATGAATTGCTCTGCGGAATCACCCCTTTTAGAGGCTCGGTAGGGGAAGTTTTAAACCATCAGTTCTACGATATGCCGGGAATGCTGCCCGGAATTCCTGGCCCCCTGTGGAATGTGATTACCCAAATGCTGGCGAAAGAGACTTCAGTTCGCCCCAGCGCTGCCCAGACCTACGCCCTCTTAAAGTCAGTAGTTGACCAGGTGCGCACCCTCGATGCTCTGCCAATTTTAAAGGAGCCCCCACCGCCGCAACCGCTGGAGGAGGTAGTGAGGGTTGCCCCAGCGGATGCTAAGACTTCCTTGTCGTCGGCAAAACCGATTATTCCCGCGCACGATGAGGCCGAAACCCAGTCGGGGCAGACTGCTCGCGGGCAGGTGGAACCGGCGGCCCCCGTTTGGCATCCGGTAGCTTTACCGCCAGCGATTATGGTTAATACTGAGGAGGCTATCGGGGCGGGAACTGGATCTCCTGGGGCCTTTTCGCCGCCGCGGGAGCGGGAGGGGTCTGCAAATGAGCAAACTTTAGGAGCCTGGGAAAACAGTTCAGATTTTATCGAGCATTCGTCGAGTGCTTCTCCCCGCCTGGGGGCGCCGAGTCCGCGCTCGAGTGTAGCTAAAGAAATCTTAGGGGGAGTGGCGATCGGCTTAGGGATCGGCGCCCTAATCACCCTGGTCGCGGCCACTATTTTACTGTTGCTTTAAGAGAGTCGCTTAAAGATGGGTATCCTTTAGTAGCTTACTCAGGCGCTTGAGGGATACCCGCTCCCGCGTACCCAAGGGCTGGGCAAATAGTGAAACCCGCAGCTCTTCTAGCAGCCAGCACCCATGGATGAGGGTGGATACGGCGGCAGGATCTGCGGTTAGGTCTTCTCGGTTTTCCAGGTTTTCGCGCGCGCCTTCCCAGATTGCTAAAGCCTGTTCTTCCTGGTGGTTCCCCTTGTTTTGCCCCTGGCTCGCCTTTTGAAGACGGGTAACGATTGCCTTCAGGTAACGCCCTAAATCTGCAGCTCCCTCGCATAAATCCCAGAGGAAACCCGGGTAGATTAGCTGCGATAGCTGGGAGCGCACCTGGGTAACTTCCGCTAAAGCGCTGAGAGGGAAATGTCCAGCTAGCGCGGCTGATATTTCTCGATAGCTGGCTCCAACCTCTCCAATTTCGCGGGCGAGGGCGTAAACCTCGTCCTCGAAACGGTCCCGGAAATCTGCTGCTAACTGCTGTAATGCTGAAGCATCGCGTACCTGCCAGGTATCGACTTGGGCTTTTTTAAGGCAACGCCAAGTGGCTACCAGCTGCAGATCTGCAAGTAAATCCGCTTTTTCGTAGGGCAGTGCCGCCAGATTTAAGGCTAAATGCGCTGGCCAACGGGTGGAAATCCGTCCAGGCGGCAGGCAGAGCTGGGAGCAAAGCAAACAGGTAACCCCAAAGTGGTGGGAGCGTTGAGCTTGCGGCAAGTTTCCAAAGCGCGCTACTCGCACCGGGAAAGTGGGGGAAGCGGAATTCTGCTGACTGCGGTTCTCGCTGTTCGTTTGGGCGGAAGGCGGGTTTTCGTAGCGGTTTTTTTGCGGACCCGAAAGCAGTGATAATCCGAAGGGACGGGGAAGGCGCTGTGGCAGTAAGCCCGGGAAGGCCTTACCAGGTACCCCGCCAGCAGCAGTGGTTATCTCAGCAGGTAAAACTGCCGCTTTTTCTCGTATTTGTGGCCAAGTGGGAGAAAAATCTGTTTCCGGAAAACGTTGGCCGCCGGCTTTATTAGCTGCGTCGCGGCTCCGAGTCCTTTTCGAAGGTGTCGAGTTTTTCTTTCCGCTTTCGGCTTTGCTCACCTGCGAAAGCGCGTCGCGGATTACTTGCTTGCGGGCTGCGCGTCCTTTCTTTCCGTAACGCTTTTGCAGTTTTTCGAGGTCGCGAGAATATATCTGTTCCTTCCCCACCCGCAGCGCAAAGCGAATCCGTAAATGCGCGGGCAAAGCCGTGACCGCCTGGGAAAAGTCTTGCGCGGTTACCTCTACGGCGCGCAGTTGGTCGAGAGCCGCGATAAACAGCGAAGCCAGCGGACGCAAGGGGGCGGTTTGCTTCTTCTTTGGCGAAACTTCCTTTAGACCGTGATGGCCAGGATGTTTAGAGGTATCCGCCGCTGCGGTTGTAGTGGCTTGGGGAGTCCCTGTCCTCGATAAGTCCCCGTTTTCTCCCTGTTCTGCGCTCTCCGAAGGGTCCGGATCGGCGTTCTTCGCGCTGTCTTCATTCCCCGGGACTTTAGGCTGATTTTCACTGGTAGACGCGTTATTTTTACTTTTCTCAATCCCTGCCCAAGCAGCTAAACGCCCCAAAGATGCCTGCAGCGC
>CAMYFZ010000015.1 GCA_947255165.1 uncultured Varibaculum sp. | reverse complement strand
TTATCCTGGTCAATCACGACCGCTTTAATAGTGGTGGATCCGGAATCTACCCCCAGGAAGCAACGCCCCCGCGCCTCGGATAACGGTAGCTGCGGGATTACTTCTTTATCGTGGCGGGCGCGGAACTCAGCCAGTTCTTCTTCATTAGCAAATAGGGGGCGCATCCGCTGGGAATCAGTATCGATTTTCCCGGTAGTCAGGTCAGTTATTAACTGTTCCAGGGGGCGCGACTCCCCTTTGTCAGCACTAAGCGCTGCCCCCAGCGCTACATAAAGTTCGGCATGTTCGGGGGTGAGGAAACTATCGGCTTTAGGTAGTAGCTCCTGGTAGGCTTTGCGCAGATTTGGGAGGAAGTGCAGCGGCCCGCCCAGGAACATGACGTTTCCGCGAATCGGGCGTCCACAGGCCAATCCCGCAATAGTTTGGGTGGCGACCGCCGTAAAAATCGAGGCCGCGAGGTCTTCATGCGCGGCGCCCTCATTAAGCAGGGGCTGCAAGTCGGTTTTGGCGAACACCCCGCAGCGGGAGGCAATCGGATAGAGCTGACTGGCACCGGAGGCCAGTTTGTCTAGTCCCGAGGCATCGGTGTGTAGCAAAGTGGCCATCTGGTCGATAAAGGCGCCGGTGCCTCCGGCGCAGGTGCCGTTCATGCGCTGCTCCGGGGTGGGATGCAGATAGGTGATTTTTGCGTCTTCCCCGCCCAGCTCAATAATCACATCGGTTTGCGGGTGAGTATCTCCCACCGCTTTGGTGCCGGCGATAACTTCTTGCACGAACGGAACTTTCATAGCTCCGGCAACCGAGAGTCCGCCCGACCCGGTCACTGCCGCTTTTACGGCAATTCCCGGATGCTCTGCGCTAATATCGCGCAGCAGGCCGGCCAGTTCCCCGCGCACATCTGCGTGGTGGCGGCGATAGTCGGAAAAGATTACCTGCCGCCCGTCAAGTAGCACCGCTTTTACCGTGGTAGAGCCAATGTCGATGCCTAGCCTGAGCACCCGCTTGCCTTCGCTAGCGGCAGCGTTTTCCCAGCTCGCGAATTCAAAGGGGGCAATGGTTTTGCTCATGGCACCTCCGGCAGTTGTTGTCACCCTCAAAGTAAACTGAAAATGCTAAATTCACAGGGTGTTGAAATTAGGATAGAGCTATGGAATCGGAAGAAGCAGAAAATTGCCTCAATCAGCGCGAACGCCTAAATGCGAGAAAAAAGACCGGCAGGGAAAGTGTTAACAGCGATGAATTAGAAGCCCGGAATTACGAAAAGAAAATGTTTCCTAATTCTCCTAACCGAGAGTTAGCTGGAAAAGATCAGGGCAGCCAGAAAAATAGAATTTCCCAGCGAAAAACTAAAAAAGCTACTCGCCCCCAGGACAAAGCGGGCGGTGAAAAAACTGCGGAAGCACTTGCAAACCAAGACCCACCGACCGATAAAGAAACACCAACTGATTCTGTAACTCACCCCCGCGGCCCCAGAGGCGCCCGCGGACAAATGCGCAAAGAAATCAAACAGGTAGCCGAAGATCAATTTATTACCCGCGGCTATGACGGCACCACTATGCGTTCGATTGCTAAGGGGGCAGGCTGCGACCCCGCGATGGTTAGCTATTATTTTGGCTCCAAGCAGCGGCTATTTCGCGACTGTTTCGACCTGCCCCTAGATCCTTTGGAACAAATTTTACAGCTCTGGGAACCTGGAATTGAGGGAATAGCTGACCGACTACTTGATTTTGCTTTCACCCTCTACGAAGAACGCCTCACCAAAGACCGGATGAAAGCCCTGATGCATGCACTGATTACCGATTCAGAAACCACCCAACGCTTTCGCGCCTATGTAAGTGACAACCTGCTCGAAGGGGGCGCCCAAGTATTGAACACTTTACAAATAGCTTCCGGGCAAACCGTGGATAAAAAAGTGGAAACCAACTTTCACGCACTCACCGAGATTTTGATGTCCATGATTTACGGGGTGGCGACTATGCGCTATATCGTGCAGCTAGAGCCCCTAGCCTCCATGCCCCGTAGCGAATTACAAAACCGGCTCGCTCCGATATTGCAAACCGAAATCGAGAATCTAGCACACGAAGTATTCCCCTCGCTATCCTAAAGAGGTGATGCAAATACTCGCCTCTTCTCCTCTGTTGACTCTATTTCTAGTTATTGCCCTCGGCACCCTATTCGGTTCGATTCCTTTCGGCCCCCTAAAGTTTGGAGCAGCCGGAGCCTTATTCGTAGGTCTGGCAGCCGGAGCCCTCGACCCGAAACTTGGAGAAAATCTATCTCTGGTATCGGCCATCGGACTGGCACTATTTGTCTACACCATCGGTTTGGCCGCGGGCGCCTCTTTCTTCCGTGACCTGCGCAAACAAGCCCCTCTTTTAATTGGGGCAGTTGCTTTGCTCGCCGTATACGCCCTGATTGTAGCTTTTGGTGGCAAAGCCTTGGGGCTCACCTCTCCGCTATTGGGGGGAATGTTCGCGGGATCGCTCACTACCACCCCCGCCCTGGCCGCAGCCACCGATGCTGCGGGAGGAAGCGCCCAGCCGGCAGTGGGATACGCGATTGCCTACCCGGTGGGGGTGATCGTAACCATGGTGGTAGTGACGGCACTAATGCGGATAAAACTCCCAGCAAAAAATGATCCTGATCCGGCTTCTGCAGCCGGGCTAGCTACGCAAACCATCAGGGTAGAAAACCCGATGCGAATCCAGGAAATACCTGGGATTGCCGAGGTCGTAGGCTCTGCCGAGGGCGGGCTGCGGGTTTCTTATCTGCTGCGGGACGGCAAAATGCGGGTTGCCCATCCCGATGGGGAACTAAAATCTGGGGATTTAGCGTTCCTAGTGGGAATCCCAAATGCGGTGAAAACTGCGGGACAAGCATTGGGCAAGCCGATTGAAGAAGATATTTCCAATGACCGCACTGCCGTTAACTTTAGCCGCTTCACAGTTTCTAATAGCCGCCTGGTAGGGAAACCGGTCGCGAACTTGTTCTTGCCGGCTCGTTTCCAATCACTGCTCACCCGAGTGCGTCGCGGCGACACCGATATGTTGGCCACGGCGGCTACTCGTTTGCAATTGGGGGATCGGGTGCTGGTGGTTTACCCGGTAGAACGCGAACGCGATATCGCGAAAACTTTCGGGGATTCAGAACATAAAATCTCTGCCATAGATTATCTGCCCTTCGGGCTGGGGATTGCCGCAGGGGTGGCGCTCGGATTAATCACCATCCCGCTCGGATCCCTCGGCTCCCTCGCGCTGGGAGCCGCTGCCGGACCACTGGTAGTGGGATTATTACTAGGACGCATTGACCGGCTGGGGCCGTTAGTATTTTCCCTGGCGCCCTCGGCAAATAATATGTTGCGACAAATGGGACTGGTGCTATTCCTGGCAGCAGTGGGTCTCTCTTCCGGGCAGGCCTTTGCCGCCAAGGCATTTTCCTTGACCGGCATAAAAATTGGGTTGCTGTCAGCTGTCGGGATGGTCCCAGTACTAGTGGCACTGTGGCTACTCGGAAAATTCTTGGGACTTTCTACTGCCCGCATGGCCGGAGCAATAGCCGGTTTCGTAGGACAACCCGCGATCCTCAGCCACGTGCAAGCAACTATCCCGGATGAGCGTTGCGAATCAGGATATTCTGCGACCTTCGCCCTCGGACTCATCGCGAAAATCGTATTAGTACAGATCGTAATGGTGATTTAGCTTAATGACCAGCATCAGCATAATTCATTTGTAACAGGTAAACTTCCTGCCGCAGCGCATCAGCCAAATCATCACTGAGAATACCGTCCTCCCGTAAATCCTGAATACACCCCAGTTGCAGCCGCAAGGACTCTTCTTCTAACTGATCTACTTTTACCTGCAAATTATTCGGATGGGAGCGAGAATAATTCTTCAAAAACTCCATTATCTCCTGGTGGCCCTCTAGCAGATAAGCAGCAACTTGACGCTCCAAATCATCGGTGGTGCTTTGGCGGGCACGCAAATACTTGATGGCTTCCTCTTCCATCCGTACCCGCATAGCATGCATCTCATTAGAATTTTCAATTACCGGGGTAGAACCGGACTTTAACCGCATCTTCCTAAACCAGTCCCCTAAACGGTTACGCAGAAACTGACCAACACCGCGCAAGCTTTTCCCAGGATGATGGGCGGTAGACTGCGAACCGGATAACAGTAAGGAGCGACGTAAAACTTTGCGCATAGCCGCTACTACCGCTTTATCTGCCTGCCCAGAATCCGCGATTTCATCAAGTAGACGCATCTGGTGACGAATAGTATCAATCCGAATCTCGCGGAAAAGATTATGGGAATGAGAAGAATCCAAATCCTCATTAATTTGGCGGGTCAAACGCGTACAAACCACCGTGACCGCCAAAGGGGAACGAGACGCGAACTGTTCCCGCAAAACCTTTATTACCTGCTTCTTTACCCGGGCACGTGCCTGATGAAGCTCGGTATCATCAGGTATTTCCGGAGTAGGAGTAAGTAAGGGGGTCAAGAAATTAGCCATCAACAAAGTCAATAGAATAACGCCGGAAGCAATAAAGATTAACTCGCCGCGGGCAGGAAACTCTTTACCTCCCGCCGTCACCAGCGGCAAAGTAAAAGCAATCGATAAGGTAACTGCCCCTTTAGGTCCAGCTAAAGTAGTGACCAGGGCATTTTGAATAAGTTTAAGGGCGCGAACCTTGCCGCTTGGAAAAGCCTCTTTAAGCTCGTTAGAGAACTTGTCCTTTCGCTGCAAACGTCGATAGTAACGCCAATCTAAAAGCAATACCCATACAAAACGTAAAACTACGCTTAAGGCAGTTATCGCAAAAACCAACCCAATCAGGGATAACGGATTCAAATTTTCATGCCAAGTACTGTTAAACACCCCCGGGATTTGCGTACCCAACATGATGAACACAATCCCGTTGAGAATAAACGCGACAACTTCCCAAACCGAACCGGACACCAGACGTACCCGAGCAGCAAAAGCACTCGTCCTCTGCGGAACTAAAGTAACCACAAGACCAGCGGCAACTACCGCTAAAATCCCGGAAACGTGCAGCTCTTCAGCAATAATAAAGAAAACCAAAGGTGAGAGCAGTTCAAAAGTCACGTGGAAAACCGTGGACTCGAGCCCAATCCCCCGCACTGCCTTTAGTATCAGCAAAGATATAATCCCCAGTAATACCCCTAGGGATAGTCCCCCCAAAAACGACACGGCAAAAGCTCCCGCCGCATTGGTTAAAGAAAAAGCACCAGTGACGGCAGCCGCCACCGCGAATTGAAAAGAAACAATTCCGGAAGCATCATTAATCAGCGATTCACCAGCTAGTAAAGCGCTTTGCCGCGAATTAAGTTTTACCGTACCCGACAAGGCTCCTACCGCAACCGCGTCGGTCGGACCTAACGCCGCCCCCAAAGCAAAAGCCGCCGTTAACGGGATTGACGGCTGTAAAAAGTTCAAGAGGAAGCCTACAGCTAAGCAACTGCAAATAACCAAGCTGATTGCCAAATTAAGCACTGCCGAAAGATGCCGATATAGCAATCGTTTAGATACATTTCGGGATTCATCATAGAGTAAGGGAGCGATAAAGAGCACCAAGAACAGCTCGGGATCTAAACTAAATTCAAGAGGGCCGCTGATAAAAACGGCCATTAGCAAACCAATCCCGATTTGCACCAAAGGCAGGGAGACGCGGGAAATCATCTGGTCGAGGACTGACGAAAGTAACACAGAGCTCAAGGCGACAACTGCAAAGTGTAAAGTTTCCATTCCGTATCCTCCCTAGCCTTTTATTTTCAGTCTTGATAGTGCGAGTCTTACCACCAAAAATATAGCTCCTTTAAGGATTCAAGTGTGCGGCAATGGAGCTTTTTCATTGCCGTCAGCTCCAGTAAGCAGACACTATCAGGTGAGCCAAGTAGCTACCGGTCAGCAAACCTAGAGTGCGGTTACTTCTTCGGGATTAACCCTGCCTGCGGGAGGAACCCCCAGTATTTCGCTGCAAGCCCGCAAATCTTCATCCATCTGCGATTGCAATTTCTCTACGCTTTCAAGTTTGAGCATGGGACGCAGACGAGCCAGAAAATCAATCGCCACCGGCTCGTCATACAGATTAAGGTCAGCCCGTCCTAATACATGGGCCTCAACCGTAGTTTTCTTCCCCTCGAACTGGGGATTGGTCCCGACCGAAATCGCCGCTGGCAAGTGCTCAACCGCGCTGGTTCCCGGCACTGAACGCACCAAATGCCCGGCATATACCCCATCGGAAGGAATCGCCAAGCCCTCGGTTCCTCCCAGATTTGCAGTCGGGAAACCCAGTTGGCGTCCGCGCCGAAAACCGCGTTCCACAATTCCCCGCAACCGGTAACTGCGCCCTAAAATGCGGGCAGCGCCCTGGACATCTCCCCTGGCCAGGCAGTCTCGCACCCGGGTAGAAGAATAGCGACGCGCCTCGTCATCAGTAATATCGGCAATCTCGATAACCTGAAAATCTCGGGTGCGACCCGCCTCGCGCAAAGTCTCAATATCACCGCGGTTACCCCGGCCGAACTGCACATCTTCACCCACCACCAGCTCTTTAACATGCAGACCCGCTACAAAATAGTGGTCAATAAACCATTGCGGCGTTTGATTCGCCAGCTCCCAGGTGTACGGCACCACCCAGGTGGCATCTAGTCCCAATGCCGCCATAGCATCGAGACGATCAGGCAGCGGCTGGATTAACAGGGTGGGATTTTCCGGATGGTGCAGCTGGGAAGGGTGCGGGGAAAAAGTAATCGCTACCGCTTTGTCTCCCGCACGCCGCGCCCGCTCCACTACGGTTTTCAGAATGCGGGTATGACCTTTATGCACCCCGTCAAAAATCCCAATAGTGGCGACAGTCCGCTGCTTTTTGTCCAGCTGTGGATCGGTAGTCCAGATTTCCACGGTCTACTTTTCGCTTTGCCGCACGTCAAGTTCCGGCCTGCCGTTCGCGGGCACTCCTAGCTCGCCGGTACGTTTTTCTTCCGCTGTTTTCTTGCCTTTGCCTTTGCCGCCGCAGCCACAACCACAACCGCAGGTACCTTTATTTTCTTCGCTCATGTTCCTCCTTTTACCTACTTTGTAAACTTAGTACAGATCGCCACTTGCCCTCCACTGGCGACGCCAATAGCGATATTTCTTTGCCGGGCAGATACAGTCCATAGATTTTTGCGGGTGCCCCCTGGAAGGCTTCGCCCAGTTCAGCAGGGATTTCAGAGGTAACTTCGGGACGCTGGCCGTAGCCTAGGGCGGTGATTATTTCCGGGGTTACCTGGCAGCTGGGAAACAGTTCCCCACAGATTTTGTCTAGGCTCACTATCGGCAGTTCTTGACCGGAGCTGACTATTTCCGCTAGTTCCGCCAGACTATAGGCGCTAAAGAGCGCGTTGGAGATAGCAGCATCGCTGGCAGTAAAAGCACCGACTGCTAGCCGGCGCAGTGCCACTAGGTGCGCCCCCACTCCCAACTGATTTCCTAAATCTCGGCCGAGGGCGCGAATGTAGGTACCCGCTGAACAGGTAACTCTTAGATCCTGATAAACCACCCCTACCCCGGCGAGTTCGCCCGCTTGCGGCTCCCCCAGGGCAACAAGTTCATAGATAGTAATCGGGCGGGGTTCCATCTTCACTTCTTCCCCGGCGCGAATCCGGTCAGCGGCCCGCTTGCCCCGGATTTTCAACGCGGAAAAAGCACTGGGCACTTGCATTACTTGCCCGTGCCACGTCGGCAGGATGCTTTCCAAATTCTCCAGGTCTTCTCGGCTAGCCCCGCGCCTGGCGGTCACCGCACCTTCGGCGTCCTCACTATCGGTTTCCACCCCGAAACATACCCGGGTGACATAAGTTTTTTTCTGTCCTTGCAGGTATTGCAGCAGTTTCGTTCCCCGCCCGATACCGGCTACTAACACTCCCGAGGCCGCCGGATCTAGGGTGCCGGCGTGCCCCACTTTGCGGGTAGCCGCCAAGCGGCGCAGACGCGCCACTACATCATGACTGGTTACCCCTAAGGGTTTATCTACCGCCAATACCCCATCAGGAGCGGTTATTTGCGCACGCGGAATCGGCAGCTGACCGTCTGCGGGAGCAAAATCTGGAGCGCCTTTGGCAGTGTCCATAAGTGCAGCTACTTAACTTTCAAAGTGGTGGTCTGCGTCGGAAGTTTCTTCCTCGCCGGATTCTGGGGAGTCTACGGGCACGTCCTCGCCCGCGTCCTCGTCCAAAATATCTTCCTCACCAGTCCATTCGGTGAAAGCTGGCATGGCCGATTCCTCTTCGTAAACCTTCTTTTCCCGAGGTTTACGGTAGGGGTCTTCTTCACCGGCATAGGACGCCGCCTGGGAAATCCCGTGTAACTGCTGATCAGATTGCAGCGCACTGGCCAGTTTCTCCTCGAAACGGGCAGCTTGTTCCGGCAAAGCATCCAGAGCGAACTCGATAGTGGGGGTAAGCCGAATCCCTAGCGCCTTGCCGACCTCGGAACGAATCAGTCCTTTAGCACTTTTCAAGGCGCGAGCAGTTTTCTTGCGGTCGTCCTCGTCTCCAAAAACCGTATAAAACACCGTGGCATGCTGCAGATCCCCGGTAACTCGACAATCAGTGATCGTGGTGAAACCGATACGGGGATCTTTGATGCGCCGCTCCAAAAGCCGAGCCACCGTAGTTTGGATCCGGTCTTCGACTCTGCGCCTGCGCGCCTGATCAGCCATGAAAACTCCTTTACCTAATGCGGCTTTTTGGGCGCAAAATGCTCGCGCCCAAAAAGCCGACCAGTAACGCTAATCGCGTGGTTTCTCCACCATTTCCCAGGTTTCGATCTGGTCGCCAACCTTGATGTCTTTGACGCCCAGCGAAATACCACATTCGTAGCCTTCGCGAACCTCGGTAACATCGTCTTTTTCGCGACGCAAAGAAGAAATCTGCAGTTCCGGTTCAACTACTACGCCGTCACGCACCAAGCGGGCCTTAGCGCCCCGCTTGATCAGACCCTCACGCACCACCGAACCGGCGATATTACCAAACTTGGAAGAACGGAACACCTGCAAGATTTCTGCCATTCCCATCTGCTTTTCTTCATAAATGGGTTTGAGCATACCCTTCATCGCGCTCTCGACATCTTCAATTGCCTGGTAGATGACGTTGTAGAAGCGCATATCTACGCCTTCAGAATCGGCGTATTCGGCTACTCGCTGCGCTGGGCGCACGTTGAAGCCGATAACTACCGCGTTGTCCACACTGGCCAAGTTGATATCGTTTTGGGTGATAGCGCCCACGCCGCGGTGGATAATCCGCAGCTGCACTTCTTCGCCCACATCGATCTTGAGCAGTGAATCTTCCAAGGCCTCGACTGCACCGGAAACGTCGCCCTTCAAAATCAGGTTCAAAGTATCTACCTTGCCCTGTTCCAAAGCGGCATTGAAATCTTCCAGCGAAATCCGCTTGCGACGCTTGCCCAGTTGGGCGGCACGTTGTTGTGCCTGCCGCTTATCGGCAATCTGGCGAGCAGTGCGCTCATCTTCGGCTACCAGTAGCGAATCTCCTGCTCCGGGCACGCTGGTAAGGCCCAGCACCGCCGTGGGGAAGGAAGGACCGGCTTCCTCAACCTGGTTGCCGTACTCATCAAGCATGGCGCGAACCCGGCCGTGAGCCGAGCCCACCACAATCGAGTCGCCCACACGCAAGGTCCCGCGCTGCACCAAAATAGTGGCCACGGCGCCGCGGCCTTTATCCAGGCGGGTTTCGATCGCTACCCCGCGGGCAGGAGCATCCGGATTAGCTTTCAGCTCTAAGGCCGCATCTGCGGTTAGCAGCACCGCCTCTAACAATTCGTGGATGCCTTTACGCTGTTTAGCCGAAACGTCAACAAACATAACGTCGCCGCCGTATTCCTCGGCGACCAAGCCATATTCCGTAAGTTGGCCGCGGACTTTATCCGGATTGGCCTCGGGCTTATCAACCTTGTTAACCGCCACTACAATCGGCACATTAGCTGCCTGGGCGTGGTTGATCGCCTCCACCGTTTGGGGCATAACCCCGTCATCGGCTGCGACCACCAAAATCGCAATATCGGTAACTTCCGCCCCGCGCGCACGCATGGCGGTGAATGCTTCGTGACCGGGTGTATCGATAAAGGTGATAGCGCGGCGGGCCTCATCCATATCAATATTTACCTGGTAGGCACCAATATGCTGGGTAATTCCCCCATGTTCGCCGCCCACCACATCGGTATCGCGAATCGCGTCCAATAGCTTGGTTTTACCATGGTCAACGTGACCCATAACCGTAACTACCGGAGGACGCGGAAGGGCGTCCTCTTCATCGCTTTGCTCTTCTTCCTTAAGGTCAATATCGAAGGATTCCAGCAGTTCGCGATCCTCGTCCTCTGGAGAGACTACCTCTACCTGGTAGCCCAGTTCGGAGCCTAAAGTGACCAAGGTGTCTTCGTCCAAAGACTGGTTGGAAGTAGCCATCTCTCCCAAGGTCATCAGCACGGTTACCAAGGATGCGGGATCACAGTCGATCCGATCTGCCATATCCGCTAGGGAAGCTCCCGAACGCAAGCGCAAAGGCGTCGAACCATCTCCGTGAGGAACCTGTACGCCGCCGATCTTCGGAGCTGTTTGCTCGTACTCGGCGCGTTTTGCGCGTTTTGATTTGCGCCGTTTAGCTTTCGAAGATCCGCCCCGACCAAAGGCACCTTGGGTAGCACCAAAACCGCCGCGACCCCGGTTGTTCATCCGGTGACCGCCGGGACGACCCGGGCCGCCAGGGCCCCCCGGCCCGCCTTGACCGCCACCGCGGCGCTGACCGCGGGAAGGCGCTGGTTGATCCATCATGGGGGCATTTGCGGAATGCGTGGGCATCACGTTCGGAGTTGCCCCCGACCCCCGACGATTTCCCCGACCGGGACGTCCGCGGCCAGCGTTCTTACGCTGCCCCGAACTGCCACCTGGACGTGGCATTCCCTGCGCCGAGGCAAACGGATTATTGCCTGGACGCGGACCACCTTGACGTGGCATTCCCTGCGCCGAGGCAAACGGATTGTTACCCGGACGCGGAGCGCCGGGACGAGGAGCTGGCTTGGGGCCAGGTTTCGCCGCTGACCTGCCGGATTTAGGTGCCGGCTTAGCTGCCTTTTCCTGCGGCTTCGCCTCAGTTTCTTTAACGGCCGGCTTCGGACCCGGCTTGGGGGCCGATCCGGTACCAGTTTTCTTGGCAGGGGTGGGTGATTCCAGCTTCTGTTCGGGTTCTTCCTGCACCGGCGCAGTCTCCGTTGCCGCTGGTTTCTCAGGTTTAGGAGCGGCAGGTTTAGTACTCTTCTTCGCCCGCGCCTTCGTTACCTTAGTTTTAGCGGCGGCAGCAGCGTCTTTCTTCTTCGCCGCTTTCGCCTGGGGAGCCGCTGTTTCTGCTTCTTCCGCTAGTTTGGCAAAATGCTCTCGCATTTTCCGCGCCACCGGAGCCTCGATAGTCGAGGACGCGCTTTTGACGAACTCCCCCGAGTCTTTTAGTGCCTGCAGCACAATTTTCGAAGTGGTTCCGAGCTCTTTCGCTAACTCATGAACTCTAAGTTTTGCCACAATTCTCCTTGCTGGCCTGCCCAGCATGGAGCAGGCTATTGCTTAAATTGGCAGATCATCGCTGGTTGCTCATCGGGTGACCATCAGCTTCCAACCCTGCTTTCCTGTATCGGGCATCCACTGGGTGTAGATGCCGGTAACCTTGCCTAAAAGTTCCTCACTTGCTCACAAGAAAGCACCGGTCAGGCAATGCCGAGAACCGGTGCGTCCTTTGCAACCAAAGTTAGGTTCCGTAATCTATATTAGCGCCTTAGCTTAAATAAGCCGAAGCCAGTGACAGACTTAAAAATAAATTATCCCCAGCGTTTAGGCTTCCTCGCTGTCCGATTCCGGGTCAAGATCCGACCTAATATCAATCTTTGCTCCGGTTAAACGAGCAGCTAAACGCGCATTTTGACCTTCTTTACCGATAGCCAGAGATAGTTGGAAATCCGGTACTACCACATGTGCCAATACATGTTCGGCGGGTTCTACCGTGACAGACGTAACATGCGCAGGTGAAAGCGCATTAGCAACAAAAGTCGCTACATCCTCGGAATAGTCGATAATGTCGATTTTTTCGTGGTTAAGCTCATTCATGACCGCCCGCACGCGCCGCCCCATAGGCCCGATACAGGCACCCTTGGCATTAATATTCGGTCGCGTGGAACGCACCGCAATCTTGGTACGGTAACCAGCTTCCCGCGCCACCGATTCAATAACCACCTCCCCAGAGGTAATCTCCGGGACTTCCCGGGCGAAGAGTCCGCGCACCAAGTCGGGGTGACGGCGGGAAACCTCGATCCGAGCCCCTTTTTCACCGAGCATCGTTTTTACCACTACCGTCCGGATCCACTGCCCGTGGTGGTATTTTTCTCCCGGAACCTGTTCGGCTTTCGGTAAAACCGCTTCGAACTCGCCGACTTTCACCACCACGGTGTCTTTGTCTCGGCTCTGCTGGATGATCCCCGAAACTACTTCGCCTTTCTTATCCCGGAAAGACCCCAGCACCTGCTCGTCCTCGGCTTCCCGCAGCCGCTGCATAATGATGGAGCGAGCAGTGGTAGTAGCGATGCGCCCAAATCCCGAGGGGGTGTCATCGAACTCCCCGATTTTATTGCCGTCTTCATCGATTTCGGCTGCCATCACCATCACATGGCCATTTTTGCGATCAACTTCTACCCGGGCATCATCAAGCGCCCCGGGGGCGTTGTGGTATGCCTTTAGCAGAGCGTCCTCGATAGCAGCCATGAGGGTATCTAAGCTGACGCCCTTCTCCGCCTCTACCATGCGTAACGCGGCCATATCAATATCCATGATGCTCCTTACGAGCCTTAGAACTGCACCACCATCTGAGCTTGCGCAATATCTTCCAAGGCGATAGTGCGCTGCCCCGCGGTGGTTTCCAGTTCGATTTCTTCAGTTGTCGTAGCTACCAGTTTACCCTCTTCGCTGGGGCCATCACACCTCTTAACTAATACGCGGTGCCCAATCGCCCTCGAAAACTGACGTTCATCCTTTAGCGGTCGCTCAATTCCCGGCGTGGAGACCTCCAGGTTATAGGTGCCGTTTATGGGGTCTACCTCATCTAGATGTCGAGAGATCTCTAAGGTCACCTGAGAAAGCTGATCTTCACGCACGGCTCCCGGCCCGTGGGGCAAATCTACCGTCACCACTAGGCGGGTATATTTACCGGCGCGTTTTAAGGACACCTCCTCCAGGAAAAGACCGGCCGCCTGACAATCTGGGGTCAGTAACTCATAGAGTTCATTTTCAAGTTTGGTTTTTTCTTTAGCCATTTTTCCCCTCGCTGATTAAACATTTTAAAAAATATGTTACCCGTGGCAAACTTAACTTTGATGAAGAAAACCTGGATTGTTCCCCTAACGGGTCTGTTAGTTGCTTCGCTAAGCCTGTCTGGCTGCGGAGTACGCTTTGATGATGGCTCCGGCAACGCTGTGAGAGCGAGTGTAACCCAGATGGCGCGATATCGTGCCAGCGCTTGTCAAGAGGCGATCGGTTCGGGAATCGAGCGTATTTTCGCCGGCGACCCGAAGCTGGCGGCTTTCAAAGGCAACTTCGCTGCTCGCAGCAAAGTATTGGGGCCCCGTTGGCCAAACCTCCAGGTGAAATTGTCGGAGAAAGAAAAACCGGAGAATCTGCCTGAGCCCGCGGTTTACCGGATTCCGGGAAACGGGAAAGCCTTGGCTCAAAAACTTGCAGATTGTCAGGCTGATACCTTCAAGGACGCCGGGGAGATTACGACCTTGGCCCGGGAGCAACTAGCCGCTAGCGAGGGAGATGAAAAAGCTACCGCGGATGCACAGGAAACAATGTCATTAGCGAAGGTTTTATTCGCAACGGGAGTCGCCATGGAGCGGGAAAATAAACAGATCGCCGCAGCGGCTTCCCTAACCCTTCCGCCTGCCAAGACCACTCCACTCACTGCGCAGCGCTACCAAGACGGAAAATGGCGCCCCGATAAAACTAAAGCAGACCATAACGGGCAGGATACCGGGCCGAGCCCGCTTACCAAGCAGCAAGCAAGTGAGCTAAGACAAGGAATTCGCCAATTAGATGCTTTACGTTTCAACATCGAGAAACAAGTGGCTCAAGGCCAGGATGTGAAACTTAAAAACTTGGTTTCTGAGGTAATCACCCCGCTGTTGCTGCGGCAGGAGCAAGAACTGATTACCCAATTGGGTACCGATCCGCGCGATGCGGTTTACCAACCCTATGCGGGTCTGGGCGGTGCCGATAAAACAACGGTTGTCAAGGGATTAGGTCTTGCCGGCCAGGTGCAGATGGATTTGCTGGCAGTGGTTCCCGATACGCAAAAGGCTCTGGTGGCTCAGACCCTGGCTAGTCTGGTGGATTTACAGGCACAGTTGGGACAGAATGCGGGAGTACTTCCGGGGTTAAACCCCAAGGATGCGAAGGTAAAAATCAGCACTCCCTCCGTCGTCCAGTAGGTAGCTTTTCTAGTTAGCTTCCTATTGAACGTGGGAGTTTGTGCGCTGTTGCGCGCGGGTAAAACCTGCCGTTACCACTTCAGTTATCGCTGCTGCCGCGCGATCTAGGACGTCTTCGAGGGCGCGTTGTTCCCCCCGGGGAAAACGCGAGAGCACATAGTCGGCAGGGTCTTGACGGGGATGAGGACGCCCAATCCCGATCCGCAAACGGGCATAGTCTTTTGTCCCCAGGTTTTGACTGATGGAGCGCAGGCCGTTGTGTCCGCCCTCTCCGCCTCCGCGTTTAAGCCGCAAATCATAGGCCGGTAAATCCAGGTCATCATGGACTATCAGCAAATTTTGAGTGGGATCAATCCCAAAAAACTTCACGAGTTTTTGGGTGGGGACGCCGGAAGTATTCATAAAGGAATCCAGCTTCGCCAGGTGCACTGTCGGCGCGGAAGCACCGGGCATTCCCAGATGGAAGCTCGCTACCTGGCAGCCGGTTTTGTGGCGCCGCAGCTGCTCTCCTTGGCTTTCCGCCAAGTTCTCGATCACCAAGTGACCGGCATTATGGCGGGTGCCCGCATATTTATCACCCGGATTACCCAGGCCTATCACCAGCCAAGATTCTGCCACCTTCTACCCCTTTTAAATCGTTTAAAGTTTTTCCCCAAAATTGATTTCGGGGAGGGCGTGAGCCCTCCCCGAAAAGTATAACCAGTGGTTACTCTTCGGATTCTTCCTTTTCTTCTTCCTCGGAATCCTCTTCGCTCTCTTCTTCCTCTTCCACAACCGGCTCTTCCGGCATTTCTTCCGGCAGAGTAATAGAGAGTACATCGTGATTGTCGTCCAGCGTGGTAACTACCCCTGCAGGTAGTTCTATCTCGCTAGCACGCAATACTCGGCCTTCTTCCCAGCCTTCCACGTTGATAACGATTTCTTCGGGGATCTCCAAGGGAGATACCTCCACCGGCAAGTTGAAGATTTCCAAGTTGACCACGGTACCAGGGGTAGGCTCGCCCACCACCGAGACCGGTACTTCCACTTCCACTTTTTCGTCCCGGCTAACCGCCAATAGGTCGATATGCAAAATATCGCGGCGTACCGGATGACGCTGGATTTCCTTTAGCAGTACCAGGTGCTGTTCCCCATCCACATCGAGGTTAATAATCGCGTTGGGGTTATCTTTAACGATCAGAAAAGTTTCATGCCCCGGCAGGTTCAAGTGCAGGTTTTCTTCTACGGTGTGCCCATAGAGCACTGCCGGAATCTGTCCTGCCCGACGGGCGCGACGCGCTGCGCCCTTACCGGTTTCATTACGTAGTTGTGCAGACAGTTCTGCTGCCATAACTGTGTTCCTCCTTAGGATTACAAATATTTACGGAACCCCGGAGGACGTGGGTTTCCCCACGGCCACGTCGATAACGGCGCAAATGCGCCCTCGCCGAGGCAACCTAATGTCAGGATATAGTCCCAATCCGGCCAGGTAAAACCGGAAGGTGTAAAAGGTCTGGCAACTCACATTTAGCGCCAGGCGTTTTTCCTAATCTTGACCGAAGAGGGCGGTAACCGAACCGTCATCAAAAACGGTGCGAATCGCGCTGGCCAACAGGGGCGCAATTGGCAGGATCGTCAACTGTGGGAAACGTTTATCTACCGAAATCGGCAGGGTATCGGTAACAATAATTTCTCGCGCCCCGCAGGTAGAGAGGCGTTCGGCGGCAGGCGGAGACAGCACCCCGTGGGTAGCCGCCACAATCACGTCTTTTGCCCCCGAATGCAGCAGTACTTTCACGGCTTCCGCTATAGTTCCGCCAGTATCAATCAGGTCATCAACCAGTACGCAGGTACGCCCCTCAACCGTGCCCACTACCCGGTGGGCAACCGCCACATTAGGACGAGTGGTGTCTCGAGTCTTGTGCACGAAGGCCAGCTCACATCCACCCAGCTTATTGGCCCACTTTTCCGCTACCCGGATACGGCCCGCATCGGGAGAAACTATCGTCAAATTAGTTTGGTCTACCCGCCTTTTCACATAGTCGATCAGGACGGGCTGCGCATAGAGGTGATCCCAGGGTCCATCGAAAAATCCCTGTTCTTGGGCAGCGTGCAAATCGACACTCATCAAGCGGTCAGCACCGGCAGTCTTAAATAAGTCGGCGATCAGGCGGGCAGAAATGGGTTCGCGCCCCTGGTGTTTTTTATCCTGCCGTGCGTAGGGAAAGAAGGGCGCCACCACGGTAATCCGGGCGGCCGATGCCCGTTTGAGGGCATCCACCATAATCATCTGCTCCATTACCCACTTATTCAAAGGTGCAGTATGTGACTGCACCACGTAGCAGTCTGCCCCTCGGACCGACTCGGAAAATCGCACGTAAATCTCGCCATTGGCAAAGTCGTAGGCGACAGTCGGTAATACCTCGGTATGGAGTTCCTCGGCAATTCCTTGTGCAAGTTCGGGGTACGCCCGTCCCGGTACAATCAAAAGGTGTTTTTGACCTGTAGATTTAATCCCCGTCATCGCGTATTACCTTTCATTTTTGGCTAGATTCGTCCTGCCATTATTTTGATTCTACAAGCCATGAAACGCCCTAAAGGTTGGTTTCGCAACTATGGTTGGAGCCGCTAGCCAGATTTACTGCCTGCAAATCACAGCGGCGCACCCGAGCGCCCTCCCCCACCTTCACGTCAGTTAGGGAAGTAAAAGGCCCGATCTCGGCGCCAGCGCCAATCACAGTATTTCCATGTAAATCGCATCCCGGCAAAACGCGGGCATCAGCAGCAATAGTGACACTTTTTTCAATCCAAGTGGTTTCGGGGTCAATAATGCTGACCCCGTCCTTCATTAATTGGTTCAGGATTCGCCGGTTATATTCCCGGTGCAGACCAGCCAATTGAACGCGGTCATTACATCCCTCTGCCTGCATATAGTCATCAAGCAGATACGCTCCGGCGCGTCCGTTTCCAGCCGCTATCGCAATAGTGTCCGTCAGGTAAACCTCGCCCTGATCGTTATCAGTACCCAGTCCTGAAAGCGCCTGGATAAGGAACTGGGCGTTAAAAGCATAAATCCCGGCGTTGATTTCCCGGATTTGCCGCTGGGTTTCCTGGCAGTCCCGATCCTCCACAATGGCACTGACCGCGCCGGTTTCGGATCGGATTACCCGTCCGTAACCACTGGGATCAGGGACCTGGGTGGTTAATACCGTTACTTGATTTCCAGCTCCCTGATGGGTTTGCAGCATTTTCTCTAAGGTGGAGCTTTCTAGCAGCGGTACATCTCCGGAAGTGATTACCACGGTTCCGCTGAGCTGGCCTTGCTCAGCCAGTTTTTCGAGGGCGCATTGCACTGCCCTCCCGGTTCCCGGGATTTCATCTTGATCAGCTAAAATAGCTTGCGGGCAGTAGCTGTTTACATACTGAGCCACCGCTTCGCGTTCGTGACGAATTACTACGCACAGTGCCTGCGGATTTAGAGCTGCCACCGCATCGATAGCGTGTCCCAACAGCGCTTTACCCGCCAGGGGGTGCAGTACTTTGGGGTGGGCAGATTTCATACGAGTACCTTTACCAGCAGCTAATATAATCGCTGCCGCGGGTGCATTTTCCACGATTTGACCCCTTGTAGGTAGCCGGATTGGAAAGAATAGGCACTTAACTGCCAGTTCCGCCCCCAGGATTCGAACCCGGCTCTCAAGGCACCAAAAGCCCGCGTGTTACCTATACACCAGGGCGGAATACTTCCTCTATCTTACACATCCGAAAAAAGTTTCTAAAACTGCGTTGCTATACCTAGAGTTTTCCCGGCTGCGGCCGCTAATCATTTTTTGACGGTATTCCCGGATAATGACGCTCGGCGAGAGGTAAAAACGGATGCTAGCAGTCATTATTTAGTTGCTTGCCCGTCCATGAAAGAACTTCACCAGCTACTAATTTCTGTGGCCAGATCCATATTTTAGATAAACCTAACTTCGTGATGCTCTTCAGAGTAACCCGGCATGTGGTGCCTCATATCAATTTGAACGCGAAGCGGGGGTTAGGCGGCGTGGGTTTTGATGCCGATGGTGAGTTTGGTTGTCCGTTTCTCGCGTGCTTTTTCTACCTTGATTAGTACGCCGACCTCTAGTAATTCACCGCAGGCGTCGGTACAATTGTGTGAGTACAAGCACATGTTCAACAACAACGGAGTTTGATATGAATCTGGATACCCAAACGTTTGCCGCGATGATTGACCACACATTGTTGAAGCCCGATGCAACGAAGGAACAGTTCGACGTGCTGTGCGCAGAGGCGCGACAATACAAATTCGCCATGGTAGCGATTAATCCATACCCAGTGTCGATGTGTTCGGAACTATTGGACGGTTCGGGGGTAGGAGTCGGAGCCGCGATTTCCTTCCCCCTCGGCCAGCTCACAATTGACGAGAAAGTCAATGAAACCCGGTCTGCTATCGCTGATGGCGCCACTGAGATTGACTATGTCGTAAACATCACCGAGCTCAAAGCAGGAAATCAAGACTATATCACCGAGGAAATGACCCGGATCGTTAAGGCATGCCGGGACGCGAACGTCGTTTCAAAAGTCATTTTTGAGAACTGTTACCTCACAGACGAGGAAAAGACCACTCTGGCCAACATCGCACGTGAAGTGAAGCCCGATTTCATCAAGACCTCGACAGGTTTCGGGCCCGGAGGAGCCACCTTGCCCGATGTTGAGCTAATGAAGAGCATCGTCGGCGATGATGTCCAGGTCAAGGCAGCTGGCGGCATTCGTAGCCTTGATGACGCCTTGGCGTTTGTTGAAGCGGGGGCCACCCGTATTGGAACGTCCTCAGGCGTTGCCCTCGTTGAGGAATTCAATAAGCGTTACGGTAACTAGCGAGCTAACGCAGATCTCAATCTTAAGCAAGAGAACAAAGGAGTACACATGCTGATTGCGCACGATCTCGGAACAACTGGAAACAAAGCAACCCTGGTGTCAGACGATGGCACCATGCTTGCTTCGCACACCGTCAATTATGGTGCTGACTGGGGCACAGACGGCAAAGCAGAGCAGAATCCCCACGATTGGTTCCATGCGGTGGCCGAGGCCAACCGAATTCTGCTTGAAAAATCCAACACAGCCGCAGCCGATATCAATGGAATCTCATTCTCAGGCCAGATGATGGGACTGGTTCCCCTTGACGAGCACGACGAGGTTGTCCGTCCGGCTATCATCTGGGCGGACACTCGGTCAACCAAAGAGGCGGCCGAGCTTGAGAAAACGATATCGATGGAGGACTGCTACCGGATTACCGGTCACAGACTAAACCCCACCTACTCCCTGACAAAGCTGATGTGGCTTCGCGCCCAGGAGCCGGAAAACTTCTCCCGTATCAAGCGTTTCTGCCTCGCTAAAGACTACGTTGCGATGAGATTAACTGGCCGTCTCGTTACGGACCCGTCGGACGCATCGTCAACGAATGCCTACGATCAGTCCGCTGGAACATGGGCGTGGGACATCATTGACGCCGCAGGACTTAAACGTTCGCTGTTCCCCGAGATCATCGCCTCTACCGACAAAGTAGGCGAAGTGACGGCCGAGGCCGCGCAAGAAACAGGTTTGATGGCGGGAACACCAGTCATCATTGGCGGCGGCGATGGCCCCGTTGCAGCCCTCGGAGCGGGAATTATCGATGAAGAGTCGGGCGCATATTCCTATCTAGGCTCATCGTCATGGGTCTCGCTTTCCTCATCGAAACCTCTACTCGATCCTAAGATGCGATCGATGACATTTAACCACGTGATTCCGGGACAGTTCGTTCCGACAGCAACGATGCAGGCCGGTGGGGCATCCGTTTCATGGGGCATGGATGTCCTCTCGGGTGGGAAGACCTATGAAGAGTTCCTTGATCAGGCCGATGGGGTTGACGCTGCACTGTCGGGGCTGTTCTTCCTCCCCTATCTCATTGGAGAGCGTTCACCGCACTGGAATCCGCTGGCTCGAGGGGTCTTCGCTGGCCTACACATGGACCACAAACAGGAACATATGATGAAGGCAATACTCGAGGGCGTTGCCTTTAACCTAAGAGTCGGCTTGGAGGCCTTTTCCGATGCTGGATTCAACGTCGACCATATTGACGTCATTGGTGGCCTCGCAAAGTCCCCTGTCATGTGCTCGCTCATGGCAAATATCTGGAACATACCAGTTGCGCCCCGCAACATCGTAGATGAAGCTAACGCGATCGGCGCGGCTGTTCTGGCCGGTGTAGGCACCGGAGTCTTTGATGATTTTTCGGTTGCCCAACGCCTGTCGAAACGAGACACCGATATAACCCCGGACATCGCAATTCACAACCGCTACGAACAGCCCTATAGGTTGTTCAACGACGCATATGAACGGCTGATTCCGTGGTTCTCGGATACCTACGCCACGATCGAGAGTAATAACTGACAACAACTTAGGTAGAACTCACGTTTCGCTGTGGGTGGTAGGCACGACATCGTTGTCGGCCACCACCCACAGCGAGTCGCTAATGAGGCACCAATCCAATCACGCGCTCAATATACGTAAGGTACGTCGAGGCATAGACCGATGTCTCGACTTCGAGTAAACTTAGCTTGTGATTCCACAGAATATTACCTCTGACGCTACTGACGAAGTCGACCGCATTATTCTTGCCTGGCAGATTGAACGCCCTGACTTGGACGTTTCTCCAATGGAGGTCTACTCCCGGGTCGCTCGTCTGGCTCGCCACCTAGATTTGGCTCGTAAAGAGGCCTTTAGTGCGCAAGGGATGGAGCCTTGGGAATTTGATGTGCTGTCGGTGCTACGCCGCGCCGCCGCCCCCTATTCTTTAACCCCTGGTACCTTACTGCAAGAACTGCTGGTTTCTTCCGGCACCATGACCAATCGCATCGATCGCCTAGAAAAGAAGGGGCTAGTAAAACGCACCCCCTCCCCTCATGACCGCCGCGCCGTGCTGGTGTCCCTTACGGACAAGGGAGTTACCCGAGTTGATGCGGCCCTCAAGGAACTCCTGCGGCGCGAATCAGACTTAGTATCTCCCTTAGATGAGGAGGAACGAAAAGTGCTCTCGGGACTGCTGCGGCGACTACTGTTACCTTTCGAAGGCACCCCGGTGCGTCCTCTGCGGTAAATACCTGCAGGCTTTCCCATTTTTACGCTGATTGCCACCTGGTTCCCGCTCCCCAAGGGCATCTTGGTTTACTCCAAAGTTTCTGACAGGCGCAACCAGTTTTCTTCTAGCTCTTCCTCCTCGCTAACCAATTGGGCGCGGCGTTGATTAAGCCTTTGCAGATGCTCCCAGCCTTCGGGGGAAGTATCGGCGGCACCTTCGCTTAACTCCTGATCTACCTGTTTGAGCTGTCCCTGCAACTTCTCTAATTTCTTTTCGGTAGCTGAAAGTAACTTCCGCGCCCGATAAATCTCTGCCCCGCTTTTTTGTGCTTGCTTGCCGGTTTTCGCGCTACCCTCACCGGTAGTTTTATCAGCTGTATCCCCGCGGTCGCTACCTGCGGAAATCTCCCCGGCTGCCCGCAATTGTAAATACTGCTCCACCCCGCCGGGCAGCGCCGCCAAAGTACCGTCTGCCAGTAGCGCCACCTGCGAATCGGTTACCCGTTGCAGCAGGTAGCGGTCGTGGCTAACCACTACCAGGGTGCCGGGGAAAGAATCTAGCAGATCTTCAAGCTGTGCCAAAGTATCGGTATCCAGGTCGTTCGTGGGTTCATCCAAAATCAATACATTCGGTTCCGCCAGCAGCTGGGAGGCGATCTGTAGCCGCCGCATCTCCCCACCGGAAAGGTCACTTACCCGAGTCCAGGCACGCTCTTTACTAAATCCCAGTTTTTCTACCAATTTGGCGGCGGTTATCTCTCGTTCTCCCCACTGGATTCGTTCCTTGATCTGGGAGATCGCTTCTACCACTCGCAAATCGGGATTCATCCCCCGGATCTGGGGAGTTTGCTCTAGGGTGGCTAGCTGCACGGTTTTTCCCCGTTTAACTTTGCCTTGGGTGGGAGTAAGTTTCCCACTCATAATCCCCAGTAAAGTGGATTTACCCGCACCGTTGACCCCGATAATCCCTACCCGCTGACCGGGATTTAACCGCCAAGTCACCCGGTTTAAGATTTTTCGCCTCGACCCGGGATAAGAAAAGGACACGTCCTCGAGCTCAATTACTCGTTTCCCCAGGCGCGCCGAGGCCAGGCGCACTAACTCTACGCTGTCACGCAACGGGGGAACATCACTAATCAGGGCTTCGGCGGCATCAATCCGAAACTTCGGTTTGGAGGTACGCGCTGGGGCTCCCCGCCGCAACCAGGCAAGTTCTTTGCGCAACTGGTTCTGACGTTTTTCTTCCGCCACCTGGGCTTGCCGTGCCCGCTCCATCCGGGCAAGTACATAGGCGGCGTAAGAACCCTCGTATTCTTCCACGTGCCCAGGAATCTGTTCGCGCCCAAACCCGGGGTCAACTCCCGGCACTACCTCCCAAATCCGGTTACAAACCGCATCCAAGAACCAACGGTCGTGGGTAATCACCACCAAAGCGCCATTTCCAGAGCTAAAACGGTTATTGAGATAGCGGGCCAGCCAGGCTACCCCCTCCACATCTAAATGGTTAGTGGGCTCGTCTAGCGCCAGAATGGGGGCATCTTTGCCCAGGGTGCGCGCCAAGGCTACCCGGCGCTCCTGTCCCCCAGAAAGCTCGGCGCATTTAGTGGATAGATCTATATCCGGCAGGAGTCCCTCATCAATTTGGCGCAAATGCGGCTTAGATGCCCACTGATAGTCGGGGATGTTCCCGTGGACTTCCTCTTTCACGCTCAGCGCAGGATCCAGGGTTTGCTGCTGGGATAGACAGGCAAAACTTACCCCCGGAGCAAAGGTGACACTGCCGCTATCGGGTTCTTGGGTTCCGCTCAGCAGACGCAGCAGCGTAGATTTTCCGGCACCATTGGGCCCTAAGATTCCGATCCGGTCGCAGGGAGCGAGGCTGACAGTTATTCCGGCAAGCAGGCGACGCGGCCCGGCGAGGGCGCCGGCTTCGTGAGTTCCAGCTAAGAAGGTACTCACGCCAACCACTGCTTTCGGGAGAGATCCAGTTCAGAGGCGCTAAAGGCCAGGGGAAGCGCATAGGCTACCTGCGGAAGCTGCGCCATAAAAGTTGCCAACTTCCTGGCCTGAGCAGCGGTTTCTACCAGACAAACCACGCTGGGGCCAGAACCAGAGATAAGGGCGAGAGCCCCTTGCTTTTTTGCCGCCTCTAAAGTTGCGGTCAACTCGGGAAGCAGCTGCAGCGCCGGTGCTTGCAAATCGTTGCCAATCAGTTCACGCAATGCAGCTAAGTCCCCGGCATAAACCGCTGTCAGGAGGGGGGCCAAATCGGCTAAATCTGGAAGTATGTCGCGTGCCGTTTCGCGTTGGTCAAATTGCTTAAAAACCTGGGGGGTGGGCAGCGTCTTAGGGGAGACCGCTACCACTAGGTGCAAACGTTTCGCCGGCGGGAGGGGGGTAATCCGGTCACCGCGCCGATCCCCAAAACTCGTTCCCCCATAAAGCCCAAAGGGAACATCGGCGCCTAGGCTCGCTCCCAATTCGGCAAGCTCCTCCCGGCTAAGTCCTGTTTCCAACACTTGGTTAGCGGCTAGGAGTGCTGCCGCGCCATCGGCAGACCCTCCCGCCATGCCAGCAGCTACTGGCACCTGTTTGTCAACCTTGATCCGCGCTCCTCCTCGATAACCACATTGCGCGGCTACCAGCATGAAGGCTCGGGTAGCCAGGTTATTTTTAGGATCTAGTCCCCAAAGTGCCTCCCGGTCACGGCGGCGGTCATAACCTACTGCCCCTAAGGGCGCACTAAAGGACATCTGCAAGTCAATACCGGAGGGCTGCAAAGTAATCTCCACGGTTTCTCGCAGGTTCACCGCTTGAAATATCGTCGAGAGGCCGTGATAACCAGCTGCCGGTTCCCCGCAGGCCAAAAAAAGATTTATTTTACCGTTTGCACTGGCGGTAGCAGTTTTTCCTTCAATATTGCCGGTGCTACCAGGCGCGGCCTCACCCGCCGTTGCTGCCTGAGAAGGGATTTGCGCGCTGGGTTTTGCCGCTGCCTCCTGCACATTTTCGAAACCGGACAGCAGGGCGCGACGCAGGCGGGAGAGCGAGGAAAACTGATTAACCTCCAAATTTTCCGCGCGCGTGGTGGGATCGATTCCCGCCGCTTTAAGTAGCGGTACAACCGCCAAGGGCCGGGCCCAAGATTTTAGTCCCGCCCGCAGCATCTTGCGCCGGGAAGCAAATGCCTGGTCAATCAGGTTAAACACCGCTTCCCGCTCCGCTTCTTTATCTGCTACCGGCCTAAGCGCCTGGTCTCCTGCCTGTTTGCCCTGCAAACTCTCGGTCTCGTCACTATCTTCGCGGGCGATGAAGGTTTTGCTATCGCGCACGATCTCTACTAACGCCGAATCCACGTTCGGTTGCGGGTAAAAAACTCGCCGTGAAATCTCAGATCCCATTCGCGCCTGGCCATACCAGGCGATTTTCACGCTGGGAACCCCGTAGATTTTACAGCCGGGCAGGGCGCACAAACGCAGCGCTACCTCTTTTTGCACCATCACTAAAGCGCGCTCCAAGCTAGGGAAAGCCGCGAATAAATGCAAAAGTACGGGAACTGCTACGTTATAGGGCAGGTTAGATACCAAGACCGTCGGGGAAAAGTCCCGGCTCGCGCCAGGTATCAGATCCGCGCTTCCCTTAGCGTCCTCGGCAATGCTGACCATGCCGCTTAAATCTGCCGGGACTAGCTTTAAGGCATCCTTTTGAAGCAGATACATCTGGCTGGCAGCACCAGGGGCGTGACTTAGAATAGTTGCCGGCAAAAACCCAGCTAGGCGGGGATCGATCTCGCAGGCGGCTACCTGCGCGCCCGCCTCTAGCAGACCCAAAGTTAGCGATCCTAGTCCGGGGCCAACTTCTAGCACCTGGTCACCGGTTTTGATCCCAGATTCGCGCACAATTTTTCTAATAGCATTGGGCTCGGTGACGAAGTTTTGCCCCAACTGTTTGGTTGGGCGAATATCCAGCTGGCGGCACAGCTGATGAATTACGCTGGGAGTTAGCAGCTTAACAGGCGGGTTTTTTTCCACCCCTCTAGCCTACTAGTACCAGTTGACCTCTTCGGAATGCTTCCAGGCACCGCAGGGGTCGCCGTAGCGTCCCGCGATATAATCTAGCCCCCACCTGATTTGGGTAGCCGGATTAGTACGCCAGTCCGCACCAGCAGAGGCCATCTTGCTTCCCGGCAGAGATTGCGGAATCCCATAGGCACCAGAACTGCGATTTTCCGCGCGACTATTCCATCCAGATTCGCGATTCCATAGCTTTACCAGGCAGGTAAACTGTCCTTCTGACCAACCGCGTGAAACTACCATCTCGTGGGCAATTTCTTGAGCTGCTCCCGCCGGTACTACCGGCCCATAGTCGGTATCGGTATTACCCGAGGTATCTGCAGGCCCTACCCTGACAATCTTGGGTTCGGCCTTAACCACCGTAGTCACCTGTTCGGGGGACTGAAAAGCGACTTGTCCATCGACTTTTTCTACGAAAGTACTTTTCGCGGTGACTTCTTCTTTCCCTTCGTCCTCCACAACTTTCGCCCCGGGCGCTAGGTTCTGGTCTGTTACCTCTTTGACGGGAGGAGCCGTAACTTGCTCTTGCTTAGTTACCCCGCGTTCCACCCGCGAAACCTTAATAGTGGCGGTGGCGGGAGTAGTTGCTTCCACCATCACCCGATCAAGAGCAGAAAGTTCAATCCCCGCTGCCTGCGCCGCTACCCGCGGATCTGCGCCCTCGGTATAGGAGCCGCTAACTTCCCGGCCATCAACCCTAAAAGTTGCCTGCAACTGGGGGGCATCATGGTCGGTCACTCCCCAACCGATTTTTGCGTCTTTGCTTCCCTGTAACACCACCGGGCTGGCATGCACGATTTTAATTTTTTGGTTCCGAGACATATGAGTGTCAAGACCGGGAATTACTTGGTCGTAGGGACCAACTTTTATTCCCATATCCGAAACGACTTGCTCGACGGTACGATTCATGGTTTGCACCTGGCGACTAGCCCCATCAACGGTAACCGTGACCGTCTTATATTCGCTGGCCACGGCAACTCCCCCGCCTAGAACAATGGCGGTGGCGATGCCGGTGAATATCGCCGTTACTTTGGCGCTGGTGCGTCGATGTCTCCTGCTCACGTGGTTCCTTATTGCGTCGGTAGTAGCTGCAGCATCCTTAGCTATTTTCTCTTTAACCACAACTGTAACCTGATTGTTATCAACTGGCTACCCCGATGTGACCTATACCTAAGGCAATACCAGCCTCTATTTTAGTAGCCTTACCCGGGTTTGTGAAGATACTTTAACCGTCCGTTAAGCAGTGTTCGTTAAGCGGCGAAGGCGGTAACCGCCTCACCGTAAACCTCACGAGTATTAGCAACCAACTGCCGCGCCATCTCGGTTTCGCTCCGCCCGGTTATTTCCGCTAGCTTACGCACTGTCCACACGCTCATATAGGAGGCATTCGGCTGTCCCCGGTGCGGATGAGGGGTTAAATAGGGCGCATCGGTTTCTACCAGCAATAGCGAAGCAGGCATTGCCGCCGCCGCCTCCCGTAACCACTGATTGGCATTATAGGAAACCGGTCCCGCAATCGAGGCATACCAGCCATTTTCTGCAAGTACCTGCGCAACTTCCTTATCGCCGCTAAAACAGTGGAAAACCGTCCGCTCGGGGGCACCTTCCTCCAGCAGAATCCGAATAGTATCGGCGTGGGCCTCGCGGTCATGAATCTGCAGGGGCAGGCCCAACTCCTTAGCTAAGGAAATATGCATCCGAAAGCCCTGCTGCTGCGCCGCTCGCCCCTGAGGGGAAGTGCGAAAATAGTCCAAGCCGCTCTCCCCAATAGCTATCGCTTTTTCTGAGGAGGTCACCATTTCATAAACCTGCTGAACGGCCTGCTCTAGAGAATAGCGCTGATGCCATTCCTGTAGCTGATAGGTTTGCCCATCGGGGGCAGTCGCCACCACTTTCGCGTGCAAAGCCGCCTCATTAGGGTGAATCGCCAACGCGCAAAACACCTGAGGATGCTCTTCAGCGAGACGTACCGTCGGGGCCAATTCATCTACCTGACAACCAGAGGTAATCATGGCGCTAACCCCCACTTTTTGGGCGCGCTCCAATTGTTCAGCTAAGCTCAGACGCACCCCCTCGACCAGGGGGATCTGCTCGTCCCACAGCGGTAAATGAGTGTGGTTATCTACCACTTTGCCCACTAAAGGTTCAGGGACTTCCGGCCACCCGCGGCGCTTACGTGATTTCCCCATCTATCTAGCATCCTCCTCAAGAAGGGAGTGGATATGTACCTGGGTACCTTGTTCGGGGCAGCTCCAGTCAATCGTGCCATTCAAATTGCCGCGCACTAAAGTGCGTACAATCGAAGTTCCCAAACCATTCAATGGCTTATCCTCCAGTCCGCAACCGTTGTCGCGTACCCAAACATCGAGTTTATTCCCATCTCGTTTAGCCTCTAGGGTGACTTTGCCCCCTCGCTCTCCCAGGCCGTGTTCTACCGCGTTGGCTACCAATTCGGAAATTATCACTGCCAACGCCGAAGCAGCATCGGCATCTACCATCCCAAAACTGCCGGTAAAAGCGGTTTCAACTGTTTGATCAGTAGTAGCCATTGCCGCCGACATCCGCAAGAGGCGAGAGATCATATTGTCGAACTCAACGGTTTCGTCAACATTTAACGATAGCTCTTCATGCACGCGCGCAATGGCGGCCACCCGCCGTTCCGCCTCCCCCAGCGCCGCTTTCACCTCCGGGGAATCCGAGCGCCGAATCTGCATGCGTAAAAGCGCAGAAACCGTTTGCAGATTATTTTTTACCCGATGGTGAATCTCGCGAATAGTGGCATCTTTGGTCATTAGTTCGCGTTCTCGACGGCGCATCTCAGTTACATCTCGGCACAGCAACAGCGCACCAATGCGTTTACCGTCCTCTTTAAGCGGCAGCGCCCGAAAAGACACGATTCCGGCGGAAGATTCTACTTCCGCTACCCAAGAAGCTTTACCCATCACCACCACTGGCAAAGCTTCATCTACCTCAGATTGGTCTGAGATCACCTCGGTTATTAATTCCGCAAGTACCGCGCCATTGACCTCTTCTCGCACCCCCAGACGGCGCAAGCAGGAACGGGCATTCGGAGTCAGGTCAAGTACCCGCCCACTAGCATCCAAATTAATAGCCCCATCAATCAAACGCGGCATCCCATGCTTAGTGGCCGGCGGGATCGCAGAATTGGGAAACACCCCGGCAGAAATCATTTCGCAAAGCACATTTGCGGTTTTATGAAACCACTGTTCCTGCTGTTCAAACACCCGCAGAGATTGAATGTTCACCTCTTGGGTAAGGGCCGCCACTACCCGGCCGTTATGCCGCACTGGCAGGGCGCTGGCAATCACTGAATAAGACCCTGCCCAACTCACCTCGGGAATTGTAGGTCGCGAGTCAGGGCCAACCGCCTCCGCCAACATCCCAGAACGTTTTGGCGACGCCGACAACCCCACCACGTCATCAAGATGGATAGTAAAGCCGGATCCGGGGCGGGCGTGGGCAATCGCCACAAAACGGCCCTGCTCACCCGGAATCCATAAGATTAAGTCGGCACTGGCTATGTCGGATAGCACCTGCCAGTCTCCCACCAACATATGCAGATGGTCGATATCGCCCTCTGATAGATCCTGCCCGTAGCGGCGGATCAGTTCCCGCATCCCACTCACGAATACCAGTCTATGCTAGGCACCGCTTGAGGTCGGAACCGAGGGGATCGGCATAGCCTTAGCTGGCCCGATTTGCCAACCACCGCGTCGCCGCTTCTTCCTCCCCATCAGCGAAAACCTGCAGATGTGATAGCAGCTCTCGCTCAATCTTGCCTCCGATTAGGGGCATATTTACCTGGAGGGTACCGCTAATCTTCCGCCGGGTTTGCCGGGGATCGTCGGGGGAAATCTCCAGGAAGCTTCCCGCTGTTACCTGTACGGGAACTTTGCCGAACCGTACCTCGAAATCACCTTGAGCAAAAAGACCGGGGCGAGGATTATTGATCCAGTTTTCTACCACTTCGATTTCCAACTCCTCGGGGAGCAACCGCGCGTAGGCAGAGGCAGCAGCCAGTTCAGCCAACCTTACCTTTGCCCGCGAAACAAAAGTTTCTTCCCCTGCCCGTTCCACCTGAACTTGACAGTTAGCTTGCGGCATTTGCGTCCAGCGAAATTCCAAAAATCTCGGGTCGGTGAGCATCTGACAAACTTGCTCTGGTAAGGCCGGATACTCAACTTCTAGCTCGAATTTACGCAAGCGCTATCCCTTTCTTCAAGGTTTCATCTGCCGGTAGGCTGGCCGCGTCCCGCGGAGGCGGCTAACCTGAAATAGCATTTAGATTGTACCCACTTTAACCACTAGGACGGCCAGGAGAAAATCTCTCATGTTTGACTTTAAGACTCCCCATTTTTTTCGCTCCAAAAATCGTGCCTCCAACAAAGAGATTGCCACGGCTTTGCGCGAGTCAGTGACGAAAGTTCGCCGAGCCTCTAGTTTTGGGGAGGTAGTAGATGCTCTCCTAGATATCCCCAGTGAGCATATTGACAACAAGCTGCTGCAACTAGTAAAGGCCCATCCTCAGGCAAATGCCGCAGAGCTAGAAAAGATTTTGAATAAGCAATATATCCGCCGTACCGCCTACGCGTCCTCAGCGGTGGGAGCAGGTGCGGCTCTGCCGGGCGGTGGCACCGGGGTGGCCTTGGGACTGACCGCCGGGGAACTAGCCGTCTATGCGGTACAGACCACTACTTATATTCTGGGAGTTTCGCGTCTACACGGAGTACGCCCTAAGGACCGCGAAGAGCGCCGAGCTTTGGTCTTATCTAGCCTGCTCGGAGAAGAGGGCGCCGCGATTGTTTCCGACCAGTTGGGACTCAGTACCCTAGCTTGGGCTCGCTCCTCGCTGAAGAATCTGTCTTCCCCGACTTTGGGGCAAGTTAACAAAGCTCTGATGAAATATGCATCTAAGAAACTTACTCGGCGTACCGCAGGCCGGATCGCTGGGAGACTGATTCCCTTTGGAATTGGTGCCGGGGTGGGGTACCTATCAGGTAAGGCAGTAGCGCGGCGCACCACCGAGGGCGTACAAGCCGCCTTGGGACCGATTCGTGATATTTCTTCCCAGGATTTGCTGGTGGAACTGGCACCGGTGATTGATGTTACTGCCGAGCCGGCCCGCTCCTCCAAAGTGGAAGCTGATTTCTTCGCCGATTAAGACGCTGCGGATTCCAACAGTACTTTTTCCTCCCCTGCTTGCCGCTCTCAGCTGAGTGCGGCGCGATAATTGCTAATAACCGGCTAGAATATGGGCAAGGACTAGCGAAAGGTGAGGGCGCGTGACGGACAGGCAATACGAGGATTTACTGGCCAAAATTTTAGAAACCGGCAGCGAGAAGCAAGATCGTACCGGAACCGGTACCCGTTCCCTGTTTGGAGCTCAGCTGCGCTATAACCTGGCAGAATCTTTCCCTTTAATTACTACTAAGCGAGTATTTATGCGGGGAGTTGCCGAGGAACTGTTCTGGTTCTTATCTGGTACCTCTAATGTGCGTCCTCTGCAGGAAAAAAAGGTTCATATCTGGGATGACTGGGCCGACGCCGAGGGCGAGCTGGGGCCGGTATACGGGGTCCAGTGGCGTTCTTGGCCCAGCCCACAGGGCAATATCGACCAGATCGAAAACCTGCTTGACACCATTAAGAATGACCCTTCCTCGCGCCGGATGTTGGTATCGGCCTGGAACGTGTCGGAACTAGATAAAATGGCACTTGCCCCCTGCCACCTGCTTTTTCAAGCTTACGTAGCCGCCGGCCGCCTCTCTCTGCAGGTCTATCAGCGTTCTTGCGATATGTTCCTGGGGGTTCCTTTCAATATCGCTTCCTATTCTTTGCTCACCCATATGTTGGCTCAGCAAAGCGGGCTGGAAGTCGGGGATTTGATTTGGACTGGCGGGGATTGCCATATTTACAACAACCATGTGGAGCAGGTGCGTGAGCAGCTTTCCCGGGATCCTTACCCCTTCCCCGCTTTACATTTGCGCCGCGCCGATAATCTTTATACCTATAAGTGGGAAGATATCGAGATCGAAAACTACCGCCACCACCCGACTATTAAAGCGCCGATAGCGGTTTAGGAGGCAAATGATGAAGATTGGCATGATTTGGGCGCAAGCAGCGCACCGGGTTATTGGGGATGGCCGGGGAATGCTGTGGCATGTTCCCGCTGATTTTAAACATTTCAAAGCCACCACTATGGGGAGCCCGATTATTATGGGGCGGCGCTCTTTTGAAGCCTTAGGAAAACAGCCTTTACCCGGCAGGTTAAATATTGTTTTAACTTCCCAGCAGGGCTACCGGGCCGAGGGAGCACAGGTAGCTTCCTCGTTTTCAGGGGCTCTTCAGCTAGCGGAGGATTCCGGGGCGGAAAGATGTTGGATAACCGGCGGGGCCCGCCTCTATGAGGAAGGGATGGCAGTAGCTGATGAACTGGTGGTTACTTATCTGGATTTAGATGTGGGTGACCAGCCTGACTACGCCCACGCTCCCCAGATTCGTCCGCAGCTTTGGCAGGTGGATACGGCACGCTCCGATAGTGAGTTTCGCCCTATCTCCGGGGATTGTCGCTGGCAGCTTGTTTACTATAAGAAAAAAGATTCTACCGGCAATTAACACCGCTGGATACACTGGTGTATCGTAACCGTTTAGAAAAGAAGTAAGCCAATAAAATTGGGAGGCACGATGGGAAAGAAATACCGTTGGAACACTCTTTCCAACGTGG
>CAMYFZ010000014.1 GCA_947255165.1 uncultured Varibaculum sp. | reverse complement strand
CAAAAAAACACACTATCGAGAACACAAACAACCAAACCACAAACCAACCAAAAACGATCAGTAAAGGTTCCTGCACGAAAAACGCGCGAGTCTCAGTCTAACAGATTGGATTTTTGGCTCGCAACTTATTTCTAAGTGAAACAGGCCATAAAACCAGTTTTTATCTGTTAAATACTAAGTCAAACAATCCTGCCCACTGACCCGGAACCGGAGTTCCTTGCCGGGGCAACAGGTAATAACTTACCTACTCCGTTTATAAAACTTCAAACTGAAAAGCGGTGAGCTCTCACACACTGCCAATAAAAGGCTATTACTGCAGGTGAGCGGCTGCTAGATTCCGTTTGCCTTTCCGGAAAAGCACCAGCGAGCCCGGCAAAATATCGTCGGAAGTAATAATCCGATCGGGGTCAGTGATTTTCTGATTATTCAGATAGGCTCCGCCGTTCTTAATGGTGCGGATCGCCGCACCGCGTCCTTTCTCGAAACCGGCCGCAATCAGCAGATCTACCAGGTTAGTTTTCCCGATTTCTACCTGCGCGCTAGGCAAATGGGAGGTTGCGCCTTTTAGAGTTTTGGCATCCACTTGGTGCAGATCCCCGCTACCCCACAGGGCTGCGGTAGCTGCTAACACCTGGTCAAGAGCCTCCTGCCCATGTACCAGGCGGGTAACCTCTGCAGCCAGTGCCTTTTGCGCTTCCCGTTTATGAGGACGCTCGGCTACCTCCACCGCTAGCGCCTCAATTTCTTCGCGTGGCAGGAAAGTAAATACCTTCAAGAACCTAACTACGTCCGCGTCCTCGGCTCCCAGCCAGAACTGGTAGAACTCGTACGGCGATAGCATTTCCGGATCTAGCCAAATCGCCCCGCCCTCGGATTTTCCAAACTTGGAGCCATCGGCCTTGGTGATCAGGGGGGTAGTCATTACGTGAACATCTTTGCCCTCAACCTTATGGATTAGGTCCATGCCACCCACTAGGTTGCCCCACTGGTCGTTACCTCCGGTCTCCAGGGTGCAGCCATAGCGCCGATATAGTTGCAGGAAATCATAGGCTTGCAAGATTTGGTAGCTGAACTCAGTGTAGGAAATTCCTTCTTCGGAGTTCAGGCGCCGTGCCACCGCATCTTTGGCCAGCATGGTGCCCATCCGGAAGTTTTTACCCAAGTCACGCAGGAGTTCGATTGCTCCCAGGTTCTGGATCCAATCCATATTGTTAACCATGATCGCCGGGTTATCGCCCTCGAAATCAAGGAAGCGGCTGATTTGTCCACGCAGGCGTTCCACCCAGCCTGCTACTACCTCTTTGGGTTGCAGCTGCCGTTCGGCGGTCATCCGGGGATCCCCAATCAAGCCGGTAGCTCCCCCAACCAGGGCAATAGGACGATGGCCGGCCTTTTGTAAATGCCGCATCATCAGCAGTTGCACCAGGTGCCCATGATGCAGGGAAGCCGCGGTGGGATCGAAACCGCAATAGAAGGTGACCGGTCCGCTGGCAAGTGCCTCCCGCAGTTTCGCGAGATCAGTGTGCTGGGCTAGTAAACCCCGCCATTCCAGCTCATCAATAATATCGGCCACGATATTCCTTTCTTCTGCAGGTTAAACCCGCCGCTCACCCTCTGAGGTGAATACGGTGTTACTCTTCTCGGCTTAGTCTAACCCACCGACGGACACGGCTGGCGGTTTGCCTCCTATCCGGAACACTTCCTATTTTTCGAGCAGCATATCCCCGTCTTTGATCCAACCCTTCTTCCTCATGAACTCCGCAAAGAGCAGGGAGAGAACGGCGGGCGCAATGAAGTGCAGCAGCAGAATCATTCCCAGCAGCGCCGGCCAGGAGGTGGTCGGCCCCATGACGTTCCAAGTCATGATCTGTCCTACCAGGCCGGAAGTTCCCATTCCGGAGCCGGCCGCATTAGATTCCATCTTGAACAACATGGTGGCAATCGGACCGAGAATCGCAGAAGCCAAAGTGGGGGGAATCCAGATTAAAGGATGCCGCATAATATTGGGGACTTGCAGCATGGATGTACCGATGCCCTGCGAGATTAGGCCGGAAACTTTATTTTCCCGATAGGACGCGACGGCGAAACCTACCATCTGGGCGCTACATCCTACGGTCGCTGCCCCGGCTGCCAGGCCGGATAATCCCAGCACGATCCCCAAGGCTGCCGACGAAATCGGAAGCGTCAAGATCATCCCCATCAGCACCGACACGATAATCCCCATTAGGAAAGGCTGACGCTCAGTTCCCCAGTTAATGATGGCTCCCAAGGCAGTCATCATCTGTGAAATGCCTGGCCCGATGGCCAGACCTACGATAGCGCCGCTGGTAACCGTAACAAAGGGGGTAACCAAAATATCAACCGGGGTTTTACCTGAAACCAGCAGACCTACCTCGACTGCCACAAAGGAGGCGATAAACGCGCCCAAGGGTTCGCCTGGTCCTTTCAGCTGCATAGAAAGACCATCTACGATTCCGCCGCTCAAGATCTTGGCGGCGTGGGCACCAATCATGCCCGCCAGACCGGTGCCTACCACCACATAGGTCGAGGCATGAAGGCGGTGCGCTACCCCCATCCCGATACCAGCACCGGTAAGTACTGAGGCCACCGAGCCAACCAGTACCAGTCCTCGTCCGATGATTCCCGGAATGAAACCGCCTACTTGCACCATAATGGTGCCGATAATCAGGGAGGCGAACAGCCCGTGCGCCATACCGGTCATAGCATCAATGAAAAATAGCGATAACCAGCCTTTAATACGTTGTTTCATCTTGGAAACTTTCCTTCTCGAGGTAACTTCTTTAGTTTTCGCCTAATAGTCGAAAACTAAAATTTAAGCTACCATAAGATTTTGTGAGAACCCAATTGCGAGACGCCGAAGGAGCTGCCGTCTACCGGCATGAAGCGCTGAGCGTAGTCTTGCAAATCCGTGGAGATTCCCCGCAGCTAATGGTGCTGGTTGCGCGCCGAGAGCACCCACCTTTTCAGGGCTTACCCGCCCTCCCCTCTGGCCCTTTAGAGCCAGCAGAAAACCTCGGCGCCAGCGCTTTTCGTCATCTTTCCGAAAAAATGGATATTGCCGCGCTTGCCTATATGGAACAGCTGGGCACCCGCTCTGATCCCCGCCGCGACCCCAGCCAACGCACCGTAGCCACCGCCTATTTAGGGCTAGTACCTGCCCACGTGACTACCGCAATTCCTCCTCACGCCCAGTGGGTGCCGGTAAACAACCTGCCGCAAATGGCTTATGACCACGCCGATATTATTTCCGAGAGCATCGACCGGTTGCGGGCAAAACTCTCCTATACCAATATTGCGTTTGCCTTGGCGCCTCCGGATTTCACTATGGCGGAACTAACCCGCCTTTACCAGGCCGCTCTAGGGCATGAAGTTTCCCCCACCAACTTGCAGCGGGTGCTCAGTCGCCGCGGGCAGCTCGCCCCCACCGGCCAGCGTAAAGCCCCCGGCACCAAAGGGGGGCGTCCCGCGCGTCGTTTCCGCTTCACCAAGCAAACCCTGCAGGTAACCGACCCCTTCGCCATCCTCCGCCCTTCCTGAAAAACGCAGAGCGCAGACGCTAGTTTTCTCGCAAGTACCCGCAAGGGCTAGGTTTTTCCTCCCCTAGCCCGAGGGAGAAGTTTTTCCTCCTGCCCAAAAACTTGGAAAAGCCCAGGCTTTCCCAAGTTTTACGCCCTCCTAGTCTGCTCGGATAAAACTTCTCCCCCGGGCAACAAGCTATCGAAACAGTTACTGTACATGCGGATACCTACCGACAAGTTCTATACGCGACCGCGTTCTCATCAGAATCGGCAAGGTACGTAGCCAGCTGAACACTGTCCATGTTGCCAGTGGGCTGAATTATTCCTCTAGCGTGCAAGCAACCGGTTTCCGAAAAACAACGACGGGATTAAAAAGTAAGAACACCCGACAGCAGATATGGCAAGGAAGAAGCACTTTTGTGAAAACGTGCGGGCGGAAAAGTTTTGACTGAAAGAATCGCTTGAGCGCGGGGGTAGGTTTTATCCGAGCAGACGCGAAGTGTGTTCGTATCACAATCAACAAGGGACGCGCCGACCGAAAGATCGTCCCTGTTGCCAGTAGGCTGAATTATTCCTCTAGCGCGCAAGCAACCGATTTCCGGAAAACAACGACGGGATTAAAAAGTAAAAACTCCCTGCAGCAGATGCGACTGGAGGAATTCGCTGAGCGCGTGTGGGCGGATTTATGCCGAGGGGTAGGCTTCGGGCACTAAATCCGTGAAAATGCCAGAGCATTTTCCGGATTTCGGGGCGCGAGGCAAAATCCGCCCGCACGCGCGGAAACAGGGAAGGAACTATTTGAATTCCAGGTGTTTGCCGGCGAAATTGGTGCGGATGCGCGCGATCTGCTGCTCGGCGGATTCGATCTGCCGCGCGACCTGCGCGGGCGCCGTCCCTCCGCGTCCAGCACGCGCCCGCACCGAACCAGCAGGGCTGAGCACTTTTCGCACCTCGGGAGTCAGCAGCGGATCGATAGCGGCGAACTGCTCGTCACTCAAATCCGCTAGTTCTATCCCGTTTTCTTCGCATTTACGTACGCAAGCGCCGGATACTTCATGTGCCTGCCGGAAGGGCATTCCTCGCGCCACTAGCCATTCGGCTATATCGGTGGCCAGCGAGAACCCTTGGGGAGCGAGTTCTTCTAGGCGACCGTAGTCGATCTTCATAGTGGCTACCATCCCGCTGACGGCAGGCAGCAAGACCTCTAAAGTGTCGATCTGGTCGAAAACTGGTTCTTTGTCTTCTTGCAGGTCGCGCGCATAGGCGAAGGGTAGCCCTTTTAGGACTGTCAGCAGGCCGGTTAGATCGCCAATCATGCGACCGGCTTTGCCCCGCGCCAGTTCCGCCACGTCCGGGTTCTTTTTTTGCGGCATGATCGACGAGCCGGTAGAAAACGCATCGTCCAAAGTGACATACCCGAACTCTTTGGTATTCCAAATGATTATTTCTTCGGCGAGGGAGGAAATATCAATCCCGGTTTGGGCGCAGATGAACGCAAACTCGGCTACCACGTCGCGGGTGGTGGTTCCGTCAATCGAGTTTTCCACTACCCGGTCGAAGGCCAGGTCTTTCCCCACTTGCACCGGATCTAGCCCCAGAGTGTTGCCCGCGAGCGCCCCGGATCCGTAGGGACTGGAAGCGGCGCGCCGATCCCAATCTTGAAGACGCTCTATGTCCCGCAGCAGGGGCCACAGGTGAGCCAAGAGCTGGTGGGCAAGCAATACTGGCTGGGCGTGCTGCATATGGGTGCGCCCAGGCATCACCGTGTCCCCGGCAGCTTTCGCTTGGCTCAACAGAGCTTCTGCGACCTCAACGATTCGCTCCGCGAGGGCGCGTGCCTGGTTCCGCAGGTACATCCGGATGAGGGTGGCGATCTGGTCGTTGCGACTACGCCCAGCGCGCAGTTTCCCTCCTAAATGCCCTCCGGCCTCCTCTAATAGCCCTCTTTCTAAGGCGGTATGCACGTCCTCGTCACCGGGGTCCGGGGTGAAGGAACCGCTTTTAACTTTTTCTTCCAGCCGCCCCAGAGCCGCCAGCATCTGTGATAGTTCTTCCGCTGATAGCAGACCGGCTCCCGCAAGCGCCCGGGCATGGGCGCGCGAACCAGCTAAATCATAGAGCGCCAAGCGCCAATCGAACTGGGTGGATACTGAAAGTGCCGCTAAAGCCTGGGAAGGGCCGCCCGAAAAGCGTCCTCCCCATAGCGATACCTGCTCGCTCATATTATTTCTTGCTTTCTTTTTGTTCCCGCGCCGCTGCCAACTGGGTTGAGAGCCCATAGATTCCAATGAATCCGCGCGAGAGAGACTGGTCGAAGCTGTCTCCTGAATCGTAGGTCGCCAGGTTGAAGTCATACAAGCCGACTTCGGAGCGCCGCCCGTCAACTACTGCCCGTCCGCCGTGCAGAATCATCCGAATATCACCGGTGACGTATTTTTGGCTGTCCTCTACGAAAGCATCGAGTGAACCTTTGAGCGGTGAATACCATTGCCCTTCGTAAACCAGTTCTGACCAGCGCTGTTCTACCTGCCGTTTGAAGCGTCCTTGTTCGCGCTCCAAGGTCAGATTTTCCAGGTTCTGGTGGGCGATAATCAGTGCCACTGCGCCGGGAGCCTCATAGATTTCCCGCGACTTAATCCCTACCAGGCGATCTTCCACCATATCCAGGCGGCCTACCCCCTGGGCGCCAGCCCGGCGGTTCATTTCCTGAATAATCTGCAGAACTGACATTTTTTGTCCGTCCAAAGCCACCGGAACGCCCTGCTTAAAACTAATAACTACCTGATCCGGCACTGGCGGATAGGCGGGGTCATCGGTGTAAACATAGACATCTTTAGTGGGCGGATTCCATAGGTCCTCCAGGTATCCGGTTTCTACCGCGCGTCCCCACACGTTCTGGTCAATGGAAAAGGGGTTATGTTTAGTGGTTTCGATCGGCAACTCGTGTTCTTCGGCGTACTTAATTGCCACGTCCCGGGTTAGCGCCAGGTCTCGCACCGGCGAAATACATTTGATCTCCGGATTTTGGCTGGTCAGCGAAACCTCGAAACGTACCTGGTCATTGCCTTTTCCGGTACAACCGTGAGCGACGGTGTCGGCGCCGAACTTATTGGCTACTTTCACCAGGTGTTTACAAATCAGCGGCCTAGAAAGCGCCGACACCAGCGGATATTGATCCATGTAAAGACCATTAGCTTTGATTGCAGGCAGGCAATATTCTTCGGCGAACTCATCTTTCGCGTCAGCCACATAGGCATCTACTGCCCCGCAATCGAGGGCGCGCTGGCGAATTACCTCCAGGTCTTCCCCGCCTTGCCCTACGTCAACGGCGCAAGCGATCACCTCTTTACCGGTTTGCTCCCCGATCCAGCCGATGGCCACCGAAGTGTCCAATCCGCCCGAATATGCCAGTACTACCCGATCTTTACTCATGGTTATTCTCCTTTTCTAGGTCTAGTTCTACCTGCGCGAGCGCTTCCTTTAACGCCGGTATCAGGGTTTTTGCTTCTTCAAGTTCAATAATCAGGGGCGGCGCCAAGCGAATAATGTTGGCAGCCGGGGCATTTACAATAAACCCCGCCTTAAACAGTGCTTTTGCAAGCTGGGGGGCAATATTTTTTTCGAGGACGAGGCCGCGCAGCAGCCCTTGTCCCCGGGTTGCCTTTACCCCCGGGATTTGGGCATCTGCAATCTCCTGCATCCAGGCGTCCCCAACTTTGGCGGCGCGGGTCGGCAAATCCAGTTCCTCCATCAGGCTGATGGTGCGTGCCACTACCGCGGTTACCAGGGGGTTTCCCCCGAAAGTGGTGCCGTGACTTCCTGGTTTTAGGGCGCTGGCAGCGCGTTGGTTCATCGCCACGCAAGCCCCTACCGGCACTCCGGCACCTAGGCCTTTCGCCAGGGTCACCACATCCGGGATTATTTCTTTTCCATCATGATAAATCCCCTGGTGGGCAAGCCATTTTCCGCACCTGCCCATCCCGGTTTGCACTTCGTCAAAAATTAACAGAGCGCCGGTTTGGTCGGCGAGCTGGCGCGCGGCGGCTAAAACTTCGGGAGCTAAGGGGATCACTCCCGCTTCGCCTTGCAGCGGTTCCAGGAAAATCGCGGATATTCCTTCCGGATCCACCCCCTGGATGCCTGCTACCGAAGCCTCTACAAACTCGGTGGGCCCCACGAAAGGAGCAAAGGGCTCACGGTAGGGAGCTTTATAGGTCAGTGAAAGAGACCCCAGGGTGCGGCCATGAAATGCCCCTTTCAGCGCAATTGCCCGCCCTCCCGGCTGGGCAGCCAGCGCCATTTTCAAGGCAGCTTCATTGGCTTCGGTACCGGAGTTCACGAACAGCACTCGCGCCTGGGCTTTGATTTTTTCGCTTATCTGGCCCCGCCAACCGGCAGCGCAGATTTTCTTTACCGCCTCCGCGGCCTCTACCTGCTGGGGGGTAGTGAAAAAGTTAGAAACGTGGGTAAAGCGGCCGGCTTGCTCCCCGATAGTCTTCACTATTTCTGGATGGGCATACCCGAGGGCATTAACGGCGATCCCCGCCAGCAAATCCAGATAACTTTTGCCATCGGCGTCCCACACGCGGGTGCCTTTACCGTGGGTAAAACAGGCCTGCGGCTGCCCGAAAACCCCTAACAGGTTTTCCTGGTAGGCGCTTATCCATTCAGCGTTATTCATAGTCATCTCCCTTCACCATGGTTCCAAATCCGGTATCGGTGAAGATTTCTAGCAGCATCGAGTGCGGCACCCGTCCATCAATAATGGTGGCTCGGGGTACTCCTTGCTGACAGGCCTGAATGCAGGCTTGCACTTTGGGGCGCATTCCCGCTTCTAGGGTAGGCAACAGTTCGGCGGCCTCACTGGCTTTTATCTGCGAAATCCGAGTATTGGGGTCTGGCCAGTTACGATAGAGCCCCTTTACATCGGTGAGGACGATAAGTTTCTTCGCTCCCAAAGCTCCCGCAACGGCAGCAGCCGCCAAATCGGCGTTAATGTTCAACACCTGGGTGGGGTCATCTTGATTAACCGCAATCGAGGACACTACCGGGATCCGCCCGGACTGCAGTAAGTCTTCTATTGGTCCGGGATCTACTGCGGTCACTTCTCCAACTAACCCCAGGTCAACCGGTTTTCCCTCTACGCTAGCGCTCTTTTTAACTGCCTTTAGGAACGCCCCGTCCTCCCCGGACATTCCGATTGCCGCAATCGAAGTTTCGTTAAGCAGGGAAACCAGTTCACGCTGCACCATCCCGGTGAGTACCATCCGCACCACTTTCATCACTTCCGGACTGGTGACTCGCAGACCGGAAACAAACGGAGCCTCGATTCCCAGAGTTTTGAGCATAGCGCCGATTTGGGGACCGCCGCCATGCACAATTATGGGTTCAATCCCCCATTCATGCAGGAAAATAACGTCCCGGGCAAAAGCGGTCTTGAGCTCTTCCGAAATCATGGCGTTGCCGCCATACTTAATGACAACCCGGGAGCCCGAGTACTCGCGCAGCCAAGGCAAGGTTTCTAGCAGTATCCCGGCTTTATCCCAGGCAGATAGGTTTTTTACACTCATGATGAATAGTCCGCGTTGATATGAATATATTCGTGGGTGAGGTCGTTGGTTAGTACGCTGGCCTGGGCATTTCCTGCCCCTAGGCGCACCTCTAAATGCACGTCGCGACTGTCAAAGGGGACGTCTTCCCGGTTCCCCCAGGCGGCACCGTCCTTACACACCTGCACCCCGTTGAACAGTACCGACACCTGCGTGGGGTCATAGGGGCAAACACTTTCGGGTACGGTTCCCAGTTCAGAGACGATTCTGCCCCAGTTGGGGTCGCACCCGGCGATTGCCGTCTTAACCAGGTTTGAGCGGGAAATAGTTTTCGCCGCGATCAAAGCCCCGGCTTCGCTTTCGGCTTCGGTGACTGCGATCTCTACGGTGTGCTGCGCGCCTTCGGCGTCATCAGCGAGTTTCCGCGCCAACTGGGCACAAGTTTCAGTCAGTGCCGCGCTAAATCCGCTCGGCGCCTGCCCGCTTTCCCCGGAGGCCAGCAAAATCACGGTGTCATTGGTGGACATGCACCCATCGGAATCCAGGCGGTTAAAGGTTTTTGCGCAGGCAACTTCTAGGGATTTTTGGGCGGTTTCGGCATCTAAGAGGGCGTCGGTGGTGATTACACAAAGCATGGTGGCCAGGGCCGGGGCTAACATGCCTGCCCCTTTCGCCATCCCTCCGATTTGATAACCGTCCGCCTGGTAGTGAACAGTTTTGGGTTCGTTATCGGTGGTGAGAATCGCCCAAGAGGCATCAGCGCCGCCCTCTTCACTCAGGTTGGCGGCCGCAGTTTCAATCCCGGAAAGCATTTTGTCCATCGGCAGCGGCACCCCGATCATCCCGGTGGAGCACACCAGCACTTGCCGCGGATCGATTTCGAAGGCGTCCCCGACTGCCTTCGCAGTGATGACCGCATCTTTGAGACCGCTTTCCCCAGTGCAGGCATTCGCACTACCGGAGTTAAGCACTACTGAGCGCATCCCGGTCGCCCCTTTACTGAGCACTGCCCGCGAGTAAAGTACGGGCGCGGCGGCAAAACGGTTAGAGGTAAATACCCCGGCTGCCACCGGATTTGCTCCCGTGTTGAGGACGAGCGCCAAGTCTTTGCGTCCGCTGCGGCGCATTCCGGAGGCGATTCCGCAGGCTTTGAATCCCGGTACGCTAGTTACGCCTTGCAGGCTTTTATCTGGTTTCACGGGGCAACTCCGATCTGGTTAATGCCGGTATATTCTGGCAGGCCCAACGCTAAGTTAGCCGATTGCACTGCCGCTTGTGCGGTTCCTTTCCCCAGGTTATCTAGGGCGCTGAGGGCAATAATTTTTCCGGAACGCTGATCTAGCGCCACTTGCACCTGCACATTCGCACTCCCGGTCACCGCTTGGGTTTGCGGCCAGATACCAGCGGGAAGAACCTGGATAAGGCTTTCTTCTTGATAAAAATCCCGATAGAGGGCGTGCAGCTGCTTCGTGGAAGTTTTTTCGGTGGCACTAGCGGTTACGGTTGCCAGGATTCCCCGCGACATCGGCACCAACACCGGGGTGAGGGTGATCTTGTAGTCGCTAGCGTTTCTTCCGCTGTTGACCGCAAAATTCTGGGCGATTTCGGGGATATGCCGATGGGTTCCCCCTACCGCGTAGGGTTGGGCATTTCCCAGGGCAGAGGTGGCCAACAGATGTGGTTTTAGCGATTTTCCGGCTCCCGAATATCCCACCGCCAAGGTGGCCACAATATCGCCCGGGTCTATCAAGCCCGCGGCCACCAGCGGCTGAAAGGCCAAGGTAACGGCAGTAACATTGCATCCGGGAACCGCTATCTGTTTAGTTTTTTTCAGCTGCTCGCGCTGAGATGGGCCGCTACAGCTCTGCAGTTCCGGCATTCCATAGGTCCAGGCCTGGTGGTATTTGCCGCCATAGTAGTGATCCCAGGCTGCCGGGGAAGTAAGGCGATGATCGGCTCCGCAGTCTACCAGCAGGCTTTCCACCCCGGCTTTACGCAGCTGCCCCGCTATTTTCCCGGATTGGCCGTGCGGGAGCGCCAAGAAAATCGCCGCGCTTGCTTTTAGCGCTGCCGGATCTACCGCCGTTAGTTCCCGCTGGGCTAACTGGGGAAGCTGGGGATGAAACTCCCCTAGCTTTTTCCCTACCGAAGAGGACGCGCATAGCTGGTCAACCTCAAAGGCGGGGTGCGCCGCAACTATCCGCAGGATCTCTCCTCCGGCAAATCCACTAGCACCAATAATTGAAACCTTCATAGTGAATATTTATATCAAGTAATGAATAGTTATGCATAACTGAGAGGCATGTATGTGACTAGAGATACTTAAAATAAAATGACCGGCGGGGAGTTTTCTCCCCGCCGGTCACCGGTCAGTAAATTATTTTATTTTGGCTCCCGGCCTAAAATGATCAATCAAAATCATTTAGGCTCTTCAGCGAGTTCCTGGCTGGGGTCTACTCCAACTCGTTGGCATAGACCGGAACCGTTAGAAACGTCGGGAACTCGCCTTGCAAACAAACCTCTTTAAAGATCCGCGCAGACTGTTCTGCCCGTTCTTTACCGGCCTCGCCGACCTCTTCCAGGAACTTACCGTATTCATCGGCAAATAGTTCCTCTACCAGCTGCTGGGTAACTTTGCGCCCATCATCTAGTTCGCACTGGTAGCGCAGCCATTGCCAAATCTGAGAACGCGAGATCTCCGCAGTCGCAGCGTCTTCCATCAACCCGTAGATAGCGGCCGCCCCGTTTCCACCTAGCCAGGAGTACAGGTAACGCAACCCCACGGCCACATTGGTGCGCACCCCCGCCTCGGTAATAGCGCCCGGAGTAGAAGCGAAGTCGAGTAGCTCTTTGGCGGTGATGTTTACATCATCGCGCTGCCGATCTACCTGGTTGGGGCGATCTGGAAGGTAGCTATCGAAAACTTCGCGTACATATCCAACCATTCCCGGATGCGCCACCCAAGAACCGTCAAAGCCGGCCTCGACTTCGCGAGTCTTGTCCTCACGAACCTTGCGTTCAGATTCGGCGTTAACTGCCGGATCTTTAGAAGGAATGAAAGCGCTCATTCCTCCGATCGCGTGGGCACCGCGCTTGTGACAGGTCTTGACGAGCAGCTCCGTGTAGGCGTGCATAAACGGAACCTGCATAGTGATATCGGAACGATCCGGCAACACCCAGCTGGGGCCGGAGTCGCGGAACTTCTTAATCGCAGAGAAAATGTAGTCCCAGCGCCCCGCGTTCAAACCGGAAGAGTAATCCCGCAGTTCATAGAGGATTTCTTCCATCTCGAATACTCCCATAATGGTTTCAATCAGGCAGGTAGCCCGAATGGTGCCATGAGGAATCCCCAGGTACTCTTCCGAGAACTTGAACACGTCTGCCCACAGGCGTGCCTCCAAATGGCTTTCCATCTTCGGCAGATAGAAGTAGGGACCGTTACCCCGCTTAATCAGCTCTTTTGCGTTGTGGAAAAAGTACAGACCAAAGTCGGTTAGCGAACCGGAAGAGGAATGTCCCCCCACCCGGATGTGCTTTTCCGTCAGATGCCAACCGCGCGGACGCACGATAATGGTGGGCAGCTCGCCCTCATTTAGCTGGTAATGCTTACCATTGGCCGGGTTGGTGTACTCAATGGTGCGACGAATCGCGTCATAGAGGTTCACCTGGCCACCGATCACATTGGTGAAATGCGGGGTGTTAGCATCCTCCATATCAGCCAGCCAGCACTTCGCCCCACAGTTCAGGGCGTTAATGGTCATCTTCCGCTCAGTCGGACCGGTGATTTCCACGCGGCGATCTTCCAAGCCGGGAGCAATCGGGGCTACCTTCCAGGAATCGTCCTCGCGAATATTTTTGGTTTCTTTGAGGAAGTGCGGCAAGTAACCGTTAGTCAGGCGCTGACGCCGATCATGGCGTGCCTTTAGTAGTTCTGCGCGGGTGGCACCAAAACGTAGCTGCAACTGGCGCAAGAACTCTAAGGCCTCATCGGTTAAAATCTCGTCGAAACGGTCGGTGAGGTTAGTCCCCGGATCTTCGTGCTGGGGGTAGCGAACCTCGACCTTCCCTTCCTTTATATCAGTATGGTTATTCATTCTTTCCTATGCCTTTTGGTCTAGAACTGGGCTTCTTCGGTAGATCCTTTAATCGCCAAAGTTGACGATTCGGGGTTAATGGCGGTGGCTACCATGTCAAAGTAACCGGCGCCAACCTCGCGCTGGTGACGGTGAGCGGTGTAGCCATCTTTCTCGGCTGCAAACTCTTTTTCTTGCAGCTCTACGAAGGCGCTCATGTCGCGCTGCGCATAGCCCTTGGCCAGGTCAAACATGCCGTAGTTGATCTGGTGGAAGCCAGCCAGGGTGATGAACTGGAAGCAGTAGCCCATAGCCGCCAGATCCTTCTGGAAGGAAGCAATCTGGGCATCATCCAGGTTGGCTTTCCAGTTGAAGGAGGGCGAGCAGTTGTAGGCCAGCATCTTGTCCGGGTACTTGCCCTTAACTGCTTCGGCCACGTCCCGAGCCAGCTCGGGATCCGGGGTAGCGGTTTCCACCCATACCAGATCGGCGTGGGGAGCAAAGGCGAGCAGGCGCGCGATCACTACCTCTTTACCGGCCTTGGTGTAGTAGTGACCCTCGGCAGAACGCTCACCGGTTAGGAACTGGCGATCCAGTTCGTCAACATCGGAGGTGATCAGGTTAGCGCCCAGTGAGTCGGTGCGCGCCACAATCAAGGTGGAGGTGTTTTGCACATCCGCCGCTAGACGAGCCGCATCTAGATTACGAATCGCCTGCGAAGTGGGGATCAAAACTTTCCCGCCCAGGTGACCGCATTTCTTTTCTGCCGCCAGCTGATCTTCGTAGTGAACCCCAGAAGCGCCGGACTTAATCATGTTCTTCATTAGTTCGTAGGCGTTGAGGGCGCCACCGAATCCCGCCTCAGCATCGGCTACGATCGGGGCAAACCAGTCAAAGTCAACATCTTGATGTTCCGACCAGGTGATTTCATCGGCACGCTTGAAGGCGTTGTTGATGCGACGCACCATCTTGGGGGCGGAGTCATAGGGGTATAGGGACTGGTCGGGGTAGGTGTTATCGGAGGTGTTACCATCGGCCGCGACCTGCCAGCCTGATAGGTAAATAGCTTTTAGTCCTGCCCGCACCATCTGTACTGCCTGATTGCCGGTGATAGCTCCCAGGGCGTTGATGTAGTCTTCTTCGTGCAACATCTTCCACAGCCGCTGTGCACCCCGCTCAGCCAGGGTGTGTTCTTCAATAACGGAGCCTTGCAGCTCGGCTACCCGCTGGGCGGAATAGGGACGCTCAACGCCCTTCCAGCGAGGATTGGTATCCCATTCCTTTTGAATAGCGGCTGCTCGTTTTTGGATTTCTTCTGCAGTACTCATGGTGTTCTCCTCTAGAACTAGAATTTGAGCCTTTTCTGACCTACGCCTCGAACGAGGACGTATTTCGAGTATTGCGCTATACAATCTCTCGATCTCTACTAAACTTGGGTAAACTATTGAAGAATTTCACACTATGTAAAAATGTGAGGAAATTATGGCTAGGGAAACAGAAAAACCGGCTCTCTCCGCTTCAGCACTGCTTGGTGCCCGGATCCGCCACGCCCGCAGAGAAAAACGGCTAACCCTGAAAGAGTTAGCCACCGCGGTAGACCGCGCTCCCTCTCTCATCTCGCAAATCGAGAACGGAAAACGAGAGCCCCGCCTTTCTCTTCTGAAAACAATTGCCCAGGCTCTGGGGGTTTCCCCCTCCTACCTGTTAGAAAATACAGCTCCCGACGAACGCTCGCTTCTGGAACTAGAATTAGCCAGCTACCAGGAACAATCCTTTTATCAAAAACTACAGCTTCCCGCACTGGCCCCCTCTTCGCGCCTTTCTACCGATGCGCTGCGAGTCATCGTAGGTTTACACCGTCAGCTGGTTGCTTCCCGTCAAATCCATGCCGGAACCCCCGAAAAAGCTCGCGCCGAAAACCGAAAGTTGCGAGAAGAGATGCGAGCCCGCGATAACTACCTGGCCGAAATTGAAACCGTGGCCTCCGAAATTCTCGGCTCTCTAGGTATGGAAAATGGTCCGCGAGCGGAAGGTGATTTGGAGCGGATAGTGCAGCATCTCGGTTATGCCCTGATTCGCACCGATGATTTACCAGCGGCTACCCGGGCCATCCGGGATCTAAAGAATCGGCGGATCTATCTGCGCCCTAATCAACCGGGTGAAAAATATGTGCGCTCCCTAGGGTTGCGCTCAATTGCGGGGGTGGCCCTCGGACACGACACTCCCCACAGTTTTGGAGAGTTCTTACGCCAACGCATCGAAGCTAACTATTTCGCCGCCGCTATTTTACTGCCAGAAAAACCGGTAGCGGCCCTGCTGCAACAGGCGAAGAAAGCGCGGGAACTAGAAGTAGGGGCGCTGGTAGATCGCTACGGGGTGCGATATGAAACCGCAGCTCACCGCTTCACTAATCTGGCTACCCGCCATCTGGGGATCCGTTTACATTTCGACCGGGTATCCCCTGCTGGAGTGCTCACCAAAATCTACGCCAATGACGGGATTAGATTTCCCGAGGACGTCTCCGGGGCGATTGAAGGGCAGCTAATCTGTAGAAAATACGCCTCTATGCAGGCATTCAAACAAGAAAACCCGGCGATCCCCTACCGGCAATACACCGATACCCCGATGGGAACCTTCTTTTGTAGCGCTCAGATCGTACAAACTTCTACCGGAAAATACTCGATTGGAATCGGCGTTCCCTTTGCTCAGTCCAAATGGTTCGCCGGGCGCGACACCAAGAACCGGCTTGCCTCTTCTTGCCCCGACCCGAGGTGCTGCCGATTGCCAGAGCCGCGCCTAGCTAATGAATGGGATGGGAAAGCCTTTCCGGAAGTCAAAACCCATTCCCATCTGCTGGCAGCAGTGCCGCCGGGAGCGTTCCCCGGAGTTGATGACGCGATTGTCTATGAGTTCTTGGCCCGACACGAACAGGACAACTAAATCGGCATTTTCCCAGATAAATGTCTAGGAATAAGCCCGAACTTCTGCCGGGCAAAAACACTGTCCGCAGCTGTCGGAGCCACCGGGGGTCCCGGTAGTCCTGACAGTTGCGGACAATCGTTAAAGGCGGTAGAAAACCTAGGCCTTGATTTCTTTTATTATTTTTTTCGCCCAGTCGCGCACCAGCTGGTCGTCACGGAAGTCGCCCTCGACTGCACCGCCTAGACGTGCCACTGTACGTTCCCGCAAAGACAGCTCGGTGGGATCGAGTTTACCCGGGAAAGTCACATATTCTTTGGGGTCGATATTCAACAGCACCGGTCCCACCCGGGAGGGGTCTTGGACTTTATCTTGCGGTACTCCTGACAGGCCTACCGAAAATGCCCATAGCGGGGTACGACGCAACTCCGAAGCGAAGCGGCGACAAAAATCGGTGGCATTATCCATCCATTTGGTTAGATAAACCGCAGAGCCGATAACGACCGCCCCGTATCCATCTAGGCTGTAGACTTCTTCTGGTTTTTCCAGGTCTACTTCCAGACCGGCATTTTCCATTTCGTCAACTATGACTTTTCCAACTTCTTCTGTCGCTCCATGCTTGGAGGCGATCGTTACTAAAACCTTCATATCTCTAGTATGACCATTTTTTTCTTTCTTGTCGCGTAAAGACCGTAAATTCTGGAATTCTCATAGACTTAAGAGCATGGCGATGATCGATTCCTCCTTCAAAAATGGGCAAAAGCTCACCGATCTCGCCGTGGTATCTGAATACGCCGTCGATCCCGTGGTCCTTTGCCGCGGTGCCGGCCTGCATCGCGTTTCTGAACTAGGACGGGGCTGCACCCGCGATGTATCTTGGTTATTTTCCCTCCCGGAACAAACCTTTGACCAGTTTCTAGCCACGCAGGAAGGTGAACGTTTCTTAGGGCAGCTACGCGCAGATTTACAACGCGCCCTGAGTATTTGGATAGGAGGAGGCAGCAGGAGTGAGGCCGCCTTCCTCTCCCGGCTGCTCGGCACTGGAAGAATAGTCGATACTGCCCACTATCCCGATGGCATGGAATATCGCGAACGCCTAGTCAGCTCTATTCCCTCTGGCGAACATCCGGAGAAGGATGTTAGGCGCCCTTGGATGCTAGATCCTCATAACCTGGTAGGAGCGATTATTGATCGCTGGGAAGATTTACATCCCCTGACCAGGCAGCGGATACGTCAGGCCTTCTTGGGAATTGATGCCACCCATCTGCCGCCCGAGATTTCGGGGGCGCTGCGGGCCTGTGGGATTAAACAAACTCGGCGTTCCCGCTTGGCTAAATGGTTTACTGACCCCAAAGTGTTGGCCTATCTGGTGGTAATAACCTATTCCAGCTTACGGGTTTTGCCGGTAACCCTGGTTAAAGAATTCCACGGTTCGCTGTTAGTGCTCTGGACGATGGATATTGCGACCGCTATCCCCTACACCTGGGGAGTATTAGCCATGTTTACCGCGAAACGCACGTGGGTGCGGATAGTAGGTACGTTTACTACCGCGATTACTTTCGCCGCCCCCTATGTATATTTCGCCATGACCGGAAAAGACTACCCCACCTACGTGATAGTAATAGTGGTCTTATTTATCATTTCCGGTTTCTTGGTCGAAGGCTCGAAATATCTCCGGGAACGCTACTTGCTAAAATTCTTAATAACGTCGCGGAACTCGAGATAACTAAGATCTTCAGCGATTACTCACCGGCTGCTTGCGCACTGCTTGCGGACCGACGAAGGTACGCACCACGCCATTGCCAATAAAGTAAATGCCGCTAATCCACCATGCCCACCAGATAAGCGGGTTGCGCTCCGGGAAGTAGATAGTCAGCCAAATGATGCAGGCCAGCCAGATAACTACCGACAAGATATTTAGCCAACGCAATTTTTCCACCCGGAAGGGGTGACAGAAAGTGAGCGGCGAAAGCGTTAAAACAATAAAGAGCAGCACAATCACTAGATTGAACCACCAGGGCAGCGCTACCAGATACAGATACAAGATCACGATATTCCAAGCAGCGGGAAACCCCACGAAATAGTTATCGGAACTTTTTGCTTTCTTATTGCAGTAACAAAACATAGAGGATACGCAAACCGCCACCATCAGCACTTCCGTCACCACTAGGTCTATTCCTTTACCGGGAGTTCCCGGGGCAAAAACTATGGTTTGGGACATGAAAATAGCGGGAATAAACGTCCAGGTCAGGTAGTCGACTATCAGGTCGAGCGAAGAGCCATCGAACCAGGGGACCACTTCTTTTACCCGGTAACGTCGGGCGAAGGTGCCGTCTAGACCGTCAACGATTAGGCTAATCGCCAGCCAACCCCACATCTGTAAGTAGTTATGGCGCATCAAAGCCAGCACCGCGCAGCCAGCCCAGATTACTGCCGAGGCGGTAAAAGCGTGTACCGCCCAGGCTTTAAAATGGTCTAGCCGCGTGAAATCAGAATGTACTGTCATCGGGGTCTGTTCCATAGCCACTATTTTGCCTTAGGGTTTCAAATAAGCGAAAACCTGAAAACTAAGTCACTTATTTCTATAACCACCGCAGGCCCTAGACCTCAGCAGCTGCTGGGGCCTCGCCCGCCTTCTCATTCCAGACATCGGTGGGCAGGTCTCCAGGCAGATAGGGGTTGTTCTTGGCCACAAATACTGGCACCGTCTGCGGGTCACGCCGCCGTGAGGCCGAGTAATCTTTCAAGGCACCGGCAGCCCACTTCCAAAGCAGAGTAATCGCAATCAAGTTGGTGATAGTCATAACTGCCATGGCGATATCGACCGCATTCCACACCAGCGGCAGAGAAACCACCGCTCCTAAGACCACTGAAGCCACGGAAACTATCCGTACCAGCCAAGAAGCCCAAGGCTTGGTAGTAGCAAAGGACATGTTTACATCGGAGTAAACGTAGGCGGCAATAATCGAAGAAAACGCCAATACCGAGATGATCAGCAGCATTAGGTAGGTTGACCAGCCCCCCAGCTGGGAAGCTACCGCCACCGTGGTCAAAGAGGCCGCCTGGGAGGGATCGGTACCGGTTAGTACCGATTTGGGGGCACTCAAAATGATGATGGCGGTGGCGGAACAAACGATGATGGTGTCTACGAAAACTCCGAGCGACTGGATGAGGCCCTGACGCACCGGGTGGGAAACCGTAGCGGTAGCTGCGGCGTTGGGGGCAGTGCCCTGCCCGGCCTCGTTAGAAAACAGGCCACGCTGTACCCCGTTGATGAGGGCAGCGAAGATTCCTCCGCCGACGCCGCCTCCGAGTGCCCCGCCAGTGAAGGCGCTTTTAACGATTAACGCCAAGATCGCCGGAATCTGCCCGATGTTCATTACCAAGATAATCAGGGCGATAATCACGTAAACCACAGCCATAATCGGAGCCATCCATTCGGTTACTCGTGCTACCGAACGGATTCCTCCTAAAATAATCGGAGCTGCGAAAACGAACAAGATTACCGCGATAATCGCCGAATGGGCTCCCTGCTGGGCTTCAGTCGTGCCCAGAGTGGCCATAATCGAGCCGGCAATCGCATTGGACTGCACAGAAGTAATCACGAAACCGCAGGTGACGATAGCGATAATCGCAAAAATGGAACCAAACCAACGTTTACGCAGCCCTAGCCACATATAGTAGGCCGGGCCGCCCCGGAAAGTCCCGTCCTCGTTCCTAACTTTGAAAATCTGTGCCAGGGTGGATTCCATAAAAGAGGTGGCCATCCCCACTAGCGCTACTATCCACATCCAGAAAATCGCGCCCGGACCGCCGATGATTAAGGCCGCTGCCACCCCAAACACGTTACCTACCCCTACCCGAGCGGCTAGGGAGATAGTGAAGGCCTGGAAGGAGGAGATTCCTCCCTGCGAACCCTGGCGGGAAGCGAAAACCACTTTCCACATGTGGCGGAAGAAGCGGAATTGCACTCCCCGGGTAATCACCGTGTAGAAGATCCCCAGGCCGATAAGGATCCAAATTTCGGCGTAGAGGGCGATGGCATCAGCTATTTGCTTGACGATTGCGGCGGCTTGATCCACGTTATTTCTGTCCTTTCATCCGCCCAAGACTATTTTGGGCGTCCCTATTAGGACAGTCGGGGAGGACGTTTTGATGCAAACGTGTCCACACTGCGGAAGCTAGTTACAATAGCCGCATGAGTATTGCCCCCCTAAATCAGCTGTTGGACGATTTAGAGGACGCGGGGAAGTTAAACGATCCTTTAGAAGTCCTCGCCGGCTTCACCAATTGGGCGGCCTCCACCCGCCGGGCGCTGTATCCGCATCAAGAGGAAGCGGCCACCGAAATTTTTTCGGGAAACCACGTGATTGCGGCGACTCCTACCGGTTCAGGCAAATCCATGATCGCCTTAGCGGGACACTTGGCGGCGCTGGCTAAAGATCAGCGTTCCTACTACACCGCCCCTATAAAAGCCCTGGTCTCAGAGAAATTCTTTGACTTAGTGGAGCTATTTGGGGCGCGCAACGTGGGGATGATTACCGGCGATATTTCTCTAAATGCGGAGGCGCCGATTATTTGTTGCACCGCAGAAATCTTGGCTAACCAGTCGCTTCGCGATGGCACCGACCTGGATGCCGGGGTGGTAATCATGGATGAGTTCCACTTTTATGGCGACCCTGACCGGGGCTGGGCCTGGCAGGTGCCGCTGCTGGAACTGCCGAATGTGCAATTCGTGTTAATGTCGGCAACCTTGGGAAACGTAGATTTTTTCATCCGGGACTTGAAAGACCGCAGCGGGCGGGAAGTGGCATTGGTGGACGGGGCGGAGCGCCCGGTGCCTCTAGAGATGGAATATAGCGAGGATGATCCCCAATACTTACTAGAAAGCCTGGTCAAAGCGGGACGCTGGCCGATTTATTTGGTGCATTTCGCCCAAAATGATGCGGTGAAAACCGCCGCCGGCTTGGCTTCCGCTAATCTGCTGGATCGCGAAAAGCGCGAAAAAATCGCTACCCAGTTAAAGGGAGTCCATTTCACCAAGGGGTTCGGACAAACTCTGTCGCGACTACTCCGCCTGGGAGTGGGGGTGCATCATGCGGGTATGTTGCCCCGTTATCGCCTGCTGGTGGAACAGCTCGCTCAGCAGGGGTTGCTGGCGGTTATTTGTGGAACTGACACTTTAGGAGTGGGGATAAATGTTCCTATCCGCACCGTGGTGTTTACTTCCCTAGTCAAGTTCGATGGGCGACGCCGGCGGCACCTTACGGCGCGCGAGTTTCACCAAATTGCGGGCAGAGCCGGGCGTGCCGGGTTTGACACGATGGGGTTTGTGGAGGTGCAGGCACCGCCCGAGGTGATCGAGGCCAAGAAGTTGGCGGCGAAGGGCCAAAAACGTAAGAGTGCGCCCTCGACAAACAATCAAAAACCGAAGATTTCCTGGGGACGGTCTACGTTTGAACGCCTGGTCACCGCCCAGCCAGAGCCGCTGCGCTCCCATTTCCGGATCGACCATTCCCTGGCGCTTAATGTGCTTTCCGGCAAGCGCGACGCCGGAGAGCATTTGCTGTGGTTGGCACGCAATAACCACGATGCTCCGCAGGAATCCAACCCCCACCTGCGCCGTTTAGGGCAGGTTTATTCCTCTTTGAAACAGGCGGAAGTAGTTAGGCATTTGCCTTCGGAAAAGGCGGGGAAGCTCGGGCGCCTAGTGCTCACCCATGACCTGCCGGAAGATTTCGCGCTTAACCAGCCCTTATCGCCTTTTGCCTTGGCGGCTTTGGATTTACTGGATCCGGGTAGCCCCGATTACGCCCTGGATTTAGTTTCGATTGTGGAGTCGGTGTTGGAGGATCCCCGCCAGGTGCTGATTGCCCAGCAAAAAGCCCAGCGCGACCAGGTGTATCAAAAGTTACGTTCGGAGGGCGTGGAATACAACCAGCGTCAAGAAATCCTCGAGGAAACTACCTGGCCGCAGCCATTGAAAGAATTGATTGCGGGCGCGTTTAAGACTTTTGCCCACTCTAATCCTTGGGTTTACGGTTCTGCCCCCTCCCCCAAATCGGTAGTGCGCTACCTGGTAGAAAATGCGCTGACTTTTACCCAATTCATTTCCCGTTTCGAGTTGGCGCGCAGCGAAGGCGTGGTACTTCGCTACCTGACCGATGCCTATCGCGCTCTGGGACAAATCGTGCCGCCGGAGCGCCGGAACGAGGACTTCGACCAGCTATTAAATTGGCTGGGAAACACGGTTAAAGGGGTGGACTCCTCGCTGCTAGATGAGTGGGAGGCACTGGCCAGTGGGAAACGACGGGAGAGCCACGCGGAGGAAGCCGAGGAAGAACCCGCCTTTGGGAGCGGAGAAAATCATCTACCCAGTGCTAATCCTTTCGCTTTGCGCCGCCAGTTCCGCAATGCTGCCTGGCAGCGGGTAGAGGCAGTAGCTTTCGATAGCCTGCCCCGCCTTCAGGACTGTCAAGATTTACATCCCGATGGGAATGCCTGGTCCGATGAGGATCGCGGGGCTCTGCTGGATGACTATTGGGAACGCTATGATGATCTGTCTCTAGATCAGGGAGCGCGCGCCAGTAGCCATGCGCTGATTAGCGAAGGCGAAAAGGCGCGGGAACTGCTCTCCCGCTACCTTGATCCCGATAGCGATTTACTGGCCGGCAATAAGGTTTGGGCCTTGCTGCAAGAAGTGGATGACGGCAGCGGACTTTGGGAATGGCGAATGCTATTTGCCCTGGATATAACGAAACTTGATGAGAGCGGGCAGCTGCAGCCCTACCTGGTAGCCTACGGAGATATTGCCTAGATACCCGCTAGCGATAGCCGCACCGATTTGCCGCGCCCGCTAGAGTGGGAGCTATGGATATCGCAACCGGGATCGAAAAAGTAGACCAACGGATTACTAAGGCTTGTGAACAGGCCGGACGAGAACGTAGCGAAGTTACTTTAGAGTTGGCGGTGAAAACCCGCACTAGCGAACAGATTATTGCCGCCGCTAAGGAACTGAAACAACGTGGCCTGCCAGTAGTGCTGGGACATAACCATGTACAGGAAGCACAAGCTACCAACGAGGCAGTGCGGGCCGCAGACCTGGGGGCGGAAGTCCATATTATTGGTCGTATGCAGGGCAATAAGATTAGCTCCGCCCTTGAAGTGTGCGACCTGGTGGAAACGGTGGATTCTCTAAAAACTGCCCAACGGTTAGAGCGCCGCCTGGAGGCCAACTATCCGGAGCGGGTTCTGCCTTGTTTTATTGAGGTGAACTGTTCGCGCGAAGCCTCCAAAGAGGGAATTAGCCCAGAAGACGCCTGGGAGCTAACTCAGCAAGTGTTGCAAATGGAGCAGCTTAGCCTGCGCGGTTTTATGACTATCGGGGCGCTTAGCCCTGATGAAGAGCGGGTTCGCGAGTCTTTTCGGATTTTACGCGACCTGCGCGATCGCACGGTTAATGCCGGAGGACGCGGACAGGATGCGCGCGAACTATCGATGGGAATGTCAGGGGATCTAGAAATCGCGATCAGTGAAGGCGCGACCCTGGTGCGTATCGGCACCGATGTTTTCGGCGCGCGAGACTACCGTTAAGGCTTTCCCTGCCTAGTTATTAATTGGCGACCCGGCGGCTATTCAAAATAGCTTCCACATCTACCGGTTTGCTCTGCGCCACCAGTTGCGCGGTGGTTAAGGATTCTTCGGTGTGCGGGAGCGGACGCGAAGGTCGGTAGGGGGTACTCCCCCGCGCCGCCAAATGCTCCGCGAGCAGCTCAGAAGCATCTACATCCCGGCGCGCTAGCCGCGGCTTTAGGGCGTATGTCGGTTTCGGCATCGGCGTGGGAGCCCAACTGTGGTCAGCACCTGCTGAATCTTCTGCCTCCGCCTTACCGCGGTCGGATACTACTGGGGAATCTGCTTCATCAGTAGCGTCTTCATCAATGTCCGCGGTGATAACCTCCGTTGCTGTCACGTCTACAGACAATTCGTTTACCTGTTCGTCAGCGGCAACGGTGTCTTCATCCTCCGCGGCCACTGTGGTGGCGCTTTCAGCATTAACTTCAATCTGGCGGGGCGAGTCATCGACAATGCTTTCCCGAGCAGGCCCACTCGCTTCTGCTTCCGGTCGCTCTTCCGCTTCGTCCTCGTGAATCACAAAGTATTCCCGTAAAGTGGCCGCCCGCCGGGCAGCAGCAGCTAGTTTTCCTAGCACTTGCTGCCCCAAGTTTTCACTGGCTGCTTGCTCTTCGAGCTCGCCAGCAGCCTCCTGCACGTTGGTTTCGCTTTCTTCCGCGCTGTCAGAGTGCACAGTGCGCTCGGAGCGGGCTTGCATTTGCGCGAACTTCTTTTCGCTGGCGCTAACTCGATGTCCTTTGGCAGGACGAGTCTCGAGGGCGCGAATACGTTCCTGGGCACGCTGATCGTTTTCGCGACCAACTTTGGCAGCTTGCGCCCCCAATGCCAGTGTCCCCGCTATAGCCGCTAGCGGAATCAGTGCCCACCACCAGGACAGCAGGCTTACCGCACCCGCCGTCACTAGCACCATCCCCACCGCGAATTGTACCGTCAGTAAGGTCAGGCGACGGCCGGCAGCTTCCGCTCGCCGCTCAATCTGGCGCGCCCGGTTAATCTTGGCGGCCATCAGTTCATTGTGGTCACGCTGAGTTGGGGCTACTGGTCGCTGCATAGTTCCTCCTAAAACTGGGGGGTTTACGCTGTAGCGCTGCCGTCTTTCGGTGTCGGGTTGGGTGTCGAGCACCCGCAAGTTTGCGCTGAAACGGTCATCGCCATGAGATTGAGCTTGCCGACGCTTGGTGTCGATTAAGAGGGGAAGGTAGATTCCCCCGAGAATCAATACCAATACCGGTAAGGCCAATCCAATAAACTCCACATATTAAAAATAGGGGATTTAGGCGTTAGATTCTCTCTTCATAAAGGCGTGTTGAACAGGGAAAGTTATTAAATTTTGACAAAATGCAACATGCGTAACAACCGCACCAATAGCAACATTTTATTTTTGCTTTTCTCTATATTTTTCCCCGGTTAAAACTGATTTTTAAGCGATCTCACGTTAGCTATAACGCGGAGAATGAGCTGAACCAAAATAGGGTTAATACCCAAAATAACTAATAACTAGCTTCGTCCGGCAGTTCTCGCGGCCCCCTAGCCTTTAGCCGCGCTCTTTTTTCTAATTGCGCCACGTACCCGCCCTCGGGAATTTCCTCAGCGGTAGCTGCATACCCGAGATGATCAGCCCATTTTCCCGCAATGTAAAAGAAGTTACTTTTCCGTCCCTCGAAACGCAGTCCCAACTTTTCCACTACTCGAAGCGAAGCTTTATTTTCAGGACGCAGATTGATCTCTACCCGATGCAAAAGGGGCGCCCCTAAACATAAATCCAACACCATAGCCACCGCGGTGGTAATCACTCCGCGTCCGCTATATTCCTCCGCTACCCAGTAGCCCAGGTTTCCAGATTGCGAGGCTCCCAAGGAAATATCGCCAATCGTTACTTGCCCTATCAGTTTCCCGCCGACGCAAACTGCAAATGGGTAGTAACGGCGTTTACGCACTAGGCGGGCACTACGCCGAATAAAAGCTTCCAGCTCCATATCTTCTAGGAGATATCCGGGGGCGGCACACGCCTCCCACGGTGCCAACCAGCGCTGATTATCGGCCCGCACCTGCGCTGCCTTCCGATGGTCCTGCGCATCCATTTCCCTCACAGACAGCTGTCTAACCGGCGGATTCCCCGGTTTTATCAGGCCACGAGCTACCGGATTATCTAGCTGCGCGCACCGACGCGGCCGATGGCGAAAAGTGAAACGTTCGTAAAGCAACGCGGTGCCCTAATCTAGCACCATGCAGTGGAAATAGTCGCCCTCAGAAACCGAAGTAACCGCCTCCGGAATGACCGCCAAGGCATTTGCTCTGGCCATCGCGGACAGTAACAGGTCCTCTGGCTCGCCCGTAAGACGGGCGCGATAACCAGAATCGGGAGCACCCACGATTTTCACCGGTACAAACTGGCGTCTGCCAGCCGGGGAACGCCAACCGCGATCCACCCGCGCCCGCAGAGAAGGACGATAAAGTTCTTCCCATCCAGCCATATGACGCAAACAGGGACGCACGAAAATCTCGTAGCTAATTTGGGCAGCTACCGGATTTCCGGGGAGACAAAAAATCGGGGTACCTTCCCCGACTGTGCCATAGCCGAGTTGTTTGCCGGGAGTCATCGCCACATTATCGAAGCGCGCAGTCCCCAAGGGCGCAAGCACCTCTTTAACCGTATCGGCACTGCCATAGGAAAGGCCGCCGGTGGTAATAATAATATCTGCCCGTAATAGCTGGTCCTCAATAGTTTGCGAAAGTCTGCTTTGCTCATCGGGGACCGCTGATACTCGGAAAGTATCGGCACGCGCATCTGCTACCGCGGAAGATAGGGCATGCCCATTAGCGTCGAAAACCGCGCCCGCGCGAATCGGTTTTCCCGGCTCAATCAGTTCATCTCCGATTGACAAGATCACTACCCGAGGCCGAGGCCGCACTGTCACCCGGAGGCGTCCCACTCCCGCCAGAAGCGCTACCTGCCGCGACCCGATACGCGACCCGGCACGTAAAATCGAGGTGCCAGCACTTACGTCTTGTCCCCGGCGGATAATGTTCTTCCCTTTGCTGGGGGCAGCTAGGATCTGGACCCGCGCACTGCCTTGGTCGGTTTCCTCTAGGGGAACCACGGTGTCGGCGCCCATTGGCAAGGGCGCACCCGAAGCAATCCGGACTGCGCTATTTTCTACTAGGGTGCACGGTTCCGCATCCCCTGCCTTGACCTCCGCGATGACGTCCAGGTAAACCTGGCGCATTTTGCCCGCTCCCCCCACATCTTGGGAACGCACCGCGTAACCATCCAAAGTTGCCTGGTCAGTAACGGGCAAATCGAAAGGTGCACTTACGTTCTCGGCTAGGACACACCCCACCGCGTCTGTAAGCAACACGTCCAGGGGATCTAGGGGTGCCACTAGGGAAAGACAAGTATTCAAATGTTCTGCGACCGTGCGCATTCGTCCTCCTGAGTCTGATACTGTTCCCAGGTTACCTGCCGGCGGCGGCCCAGGAGCGGCGAAAAGCCGACTGGAGTCAAACCTACAAGCGTCTATCATTGATTTATGGGCTCTGTGATTACTAAAGCGACATTGCGACAAAAATTCCTCGACCGGCGTCGCCTAACGTTTTCACCTAATCAACGCCGCCGGGCAGAATCGGAGGTGTTGGCGGCAGCTAAGCCCCTATTGGATTCTTTAAAACCTGGCGATATGGTGGCCAGTTACCTTTCCTTCGACACCGAAGTTCCAACTTTTTTGCTCAACGAAGCGGTTTTGGCCGCCGGTTTCAAACTAGTTGTTCCCTGCGATCTGGAGCAGCCGCGTTGGGGACAGCTGGATCCGGTACAACACACGCGTGCCCTTTATCGGCGTTTCTACCCGCACCCGCCGCTGGTTTCAAAAGAAATGAATTGTGGTGACCTGGCAAAACTGGGTTTAAAGTTTATTTTCTTGCCTGCTTTAGCAGTAGATAGGACGGGGATGCGTTTGGGGCGAGGAGCCGGTTGGTACGATCAGGCTTTGTCGCATTGTGACCCGACTTGTTCTACCCGTCCTCAACTGGTTGCACTGGTACATGACTGGGAGGTTTTACAGGCAGGGACGCTCCCCCGGGAACCTCACGATCATCCCGTTGACCAGGTACTGACGTCCTCAGGACGGCTGCAAAAGCTAGGTACAGAATAAAAGAGGACGAGCTTAGATTTTTGTTTGTCCCCAAGGGAACATAATCAACCAGTTTTCCGGAGGATTATCTGGAGAGTCCTTGCCGCTGCTACCCGGAATAATAATCAGGCTATGCGAGAGTTCCTCTGGCGCTGGCGGCGAACCATCGCCCTAGCCGCCGCAGTAGCGGTGGCGGTAACCCTACTACGTTTGGTGCTACCCCAAGTTGCCACTAAACCTCTGCTAGTTACAGCCACCACTGTCCCACCCGGCACGATCATTAGCGCTGATCAGGTAACAGTAAAAGAGGTACCCATAGCGGCACTACCACCCCGGGCTTACCAGAAACCTTCCCAAGTAATCGGACAGCGGAGCGCTGTCCCGATCGCATCCGGTACCGTCCTCTTTCCAGCGCTGTTGTCTACCTCCCCATTTTCGCGCCATGCCTATAAAGGGCAAGTGATATTGGCGCTGCCTTTGCGAGAAAGTGATCAAAGCCTGGCAAGCGCCGGTGATGAAGTGATTTTCTTCCTCACAGATGATCAAGCGAGCTCTCCTAGCGCTACTAACAGCGCAAACACCGATAAAAGCATTCCCGGTAGCGAGACGCAAAAAGCTACGGAGAACCAAGGAGACTCCACTCAAATCACCGCGCGAGTGTTATCGGTCAGTGCCGCTAGCGGGTCTTTGACGGGGGGTCAGACCGCTGCCACCATTGAGGTTGCGGTTCAACCTACAGAGGCTGGGCGCCTGGTTCAAGCCAGCAAAGCAGAACCGCTACAATTGGCCAGGACTGGTTAATACAAATAGGTGAGGACTAATGAGTAAAGAAAACACTGGTTTCATTGCTGGCTTTAAAGAATTTATTTCCCGGGGTAATGCGATTGACCTGGCAGTAGGGGTGGTTATCGGTGCTGCTTTCGGGGCGGTAGTCACCGCCATTGTCGATAAGTTCATTAATCCCCTGATCGCCGGACTGGTGGGCAAGCCCAATTTCGATAACGTTTTGGAGTTCCACCTGGGCAGCGCCACCGTGCAGCCGGGTGCAATTATCACTGCCTTAGTGAACTTCCTGCTAGTAGCCCTAGCGATTTACACCTGCATCATTGTGCCGATGAATAAACTAATGCGCGTACGCGACGCTAAAGCTAAGGCCGATGAGGAGGCAGAAGCCCCCAAAGCAGATCCCCAAGTAGAACTGCTAACCGAAATCCGCGACCTGCTACAATCCGAAAAATCCGCCTCGCAAAATAGTTAATCCGGCACGGGTCTGGCTCGGTAAAAGCACTCCGGGGACCCCATGACCTGCTGCGCAGGTCAAGCCCCTCTCGTATCTTTTCCCGGCCGCGACCCTTGCGCGGGGGAGAAGTTTTATCCGAGCAGGCGCGGTGGGCATAAGAATTCGGAAAACGCCGCTACGTTTTCCGAATTCTTGGGCGGGAGGAAAAACTTCTCCCCCGCGTACCCCGGTGGCCCCGAAGAAAAATCTGGATCGGGGTTATTGGTTATGTTCGCGCCAGTGGGGCGGGAGTTCGGATAGGTAATCTACTTCGGGGCCCTGATCTGCAGTTTCGTGACGATCACTTTGATCCGGGATGGGGTCTGCGCTTTCCTGCCAGGAGGTGGGTTTGCCTTCGCGGAGGCGCCACCGATCCACCTGCGAGTAGGTGCGTACCGCCGGATGTTTCATGATTAATGGTTCCGGTTAACTACGTTCTTCAGGATCGTGTCCACTTGGCTGTCGCGGCGCCGCAAACCTAGCTCTCCGAAGAGCAAATCTACTTCCTCATCCACGTCGCGCTGTTTGCCGTCGGAACGGATCCAGGCGAGCAGGTCATCTAGCTGGTCATCACCATAGGCAGTTAACGGCAAACCTCGTGATATTGCTGGACGTTTTACGCCACGTTCTTCCATGCGCTCCTCTTCCGCAGAAACCGGGGAGGCAGCAGGAAGGGGCGCTGCTGTCGGCTCGGGCGCAGAAGCGGGAGCAGGCGCGGGAGCTGCTGCTGCCTGCCGTCTTGCCAGTGCTTTTTTACGTTCTTCTACTACGTCAACGACCAGGTCAAGCAGGTGTTGCGCCTGCGCGGCAGGATCCATGAACACCGCGGTGGAATAAACGATACTTACCACCCATCCATATTCTTTCAGCCGCTGCAGCCAATGACGTTCGCGCCGCCGCAAAGATTTCTCGGCTACATAGTCGGGGTTATCGGTCAGGACTGCCACTAGTAGTTCATCGGGATAGTCAGGATGTCCGATGGCTAGCGGAATCCGCATACCGTTCTTGGGCCCCAAGTTGGGAATCACGGTTAGCCCCACCGAGTAGAGCCGTTCCGCTAAATCGAGTAACAGCCGATCAGGCTGGGATTCTTCCTCATCCATCGCCTGCGCGGCCTCGACCGGTCCCACGGTTTGCGCCTCGGCCCGGGCCGCCTGCAGCAAATCGTAGAGCATCTGCGAGCCAGGATGATGTAGTCGCTGCGGGTCGATAGCTTCCGGATCCATTGACGAAACCAGTGACAGCTCTTTACGTACCATAGAAACTGCGTCTACCAGTAGCGCTGTCCCTTCGGCTGCGGAAATAACTCCGAAGTCATGTAGGACCTGGCCGTGAGGAGTCTTAGCAAACCCTACCGATAAAATCACGTGATCGCGGCGCAAACCAGCCGCCCCGGCCGCATCTACAATCACAAACGGTTCCTCTTGATTACTACCCAAGAATTTGTCTAGCTGCGGGTTCTGGGCAACTTCACTCATGATCGCGGCGCTGATCCGCCGGGCGTGTTTGACCGTCAAAGCTACCACCCCCAAAGACTCCTTGCTTTGGGACTGAGCATGCAGGCAGACTTGCCGCACTACCTCCTCGACTTCTTGCGGAGAGGTTTCGACACAGTGCGCTCCCGGGGCAGGCATTCCTCGCCCATCTACTACGGTCAAAGTTACCGGGCGGGACGGGCGCGGTACCGTCACCGGCATTACGTCCCGGCCATAGTCGTGATCTGCTAGGAAAGAAGCCACCCACTCATTTACCCGTGACCGGGTAGGAGGTGCAGTTAACTGCGGGAATATTCCCGCGAACTCGGAGATGGTTCCTTGCTCGCTGCGGCGAACATCCCCTACGACTACCACTTGTTTTGCGCGCGCAATCGCGGGAATGACTTCCGCTAAGTCGGTATTTTCCACTCCGTCTAATACCAGCAAATCCACGGGATGGTCATTACCAAGTATCGCGGGCACCAGTACGGGGGGAATCGCGCGAATAGGCCGCAGCCGCTCCACAATCGGGAACTGCCCGATAACTTCTGGCAGGTCGGTGCGCGCCGCGTCCAGTACTTGCTCCAGGTCCGAGGCCGTTTCCGCCTGCGATTCTACTAGTTTGGCTATCTGCTGGCGTACCTGGTGCAACACTTGCGCCGACAAGGAGTTGACTTGGGCGAGGTCGAGTTCACGCAGTCGCGTCGAAAGCTCGCTGAGACGTTCCCCATCGAAATGGGCCAGGCGGTCATCTAAACGCAGCATTTCTGCCAACGCTGATGCCCACCAGGCAAGATCTAGTTCCGTAGGGATTAGATCGAAAGGAACCCGCCTTTCACGCAGGTCTTCTACCAGTTCGTCTAGCCCTAAATCGTGTAGTTCTTTTAGCAGCGATACTCGCTGGGGCAGGCGCTCTGCGCCCTTTTCATCTTTAGACAGGCTATCCATCAAACTGGCGAGCTCGTCGAGAGGCATTTCGGTTAAATCACCGAAACCGGTAGAGAAGAAGGGCTGCAGACGATTGATATGGGTGCGCAGCGCCTCCTCGGCCTTTTGCATCTGGTCGAGACGTCCCGGAAGCACCGGCCAACCCCCACCGGGAGAATATTCTCGCCATATGCGCCGCTGCTGCTGCACCCGGATTAGTTCGCGATGTAGGTCCTCTACCTTGCGGCCCGGACGCACCAGATCTTTAGCCTGTTTTATTAACCGGCGCCGCTGGGATTCTTTCATGTTAAGGGCGCGCTCTTTACGCCATTTTTTGGTGGCGGTAGCGATCACCATATCGGCAGCCGAACGCTCAAAAATCTGGGGCTTAAACACGTCCATAGCTTCGCGCAAGCCATCCAGCATCCGTAACTGGTCATGCCACTGGTTAAGATTTTCGGCCCGTCGCAACCCGGTTTCCTTCTGAGCGCGGTCAATATCTGTCCGCACCTGTGGCAACGTTCGCCCCGCTAGTTGGCTAACCCCCTCAACTGCGGTATCAACCATTTCCGGGGAGGAAATCACCACCGAATGCCAGGGATTGGTCGCTCGCGTTTGCGAAAAAATCCCTTCTTTTTGGGCTTGGCTGAGCAATTCTTGGGCACGTTTAGCGCCGTCGGAGGCGATGTGATGCAAAGTTTCCAGATCAAAGCGCACTTTGGTGCGTGGCCCGGGCTTCATGGAGGTTAAATCGGCCAGCACCTGCAAAGCATCATAGGCGGACACCTGCCAGGGATCGCGTTTGCGATGTAGCTGTTCCATATATCCACCCAATTGGGAACGTACTTGCGTCAGTTCCTCGCGCATCTTCAGGGTGGCCTCATCGGCTGCTGGATCCGGTGATTGTTCGGGAGCATGCAAGGATTCCAGCAACTTGGCCGGTACTATATCGCGCCAACGGCTCCGGTTCGACAAATCCAGGGTGAGACTCTCTAGTCCCAACCGGTTCAAATATCCCAATACCTGATGCAGGCGCCGCCCTGCCCCCGGCACATAGGCAATAGTGCGTCCCGCGCTGGCAGCATCAGCTAAAATCGCGGCCACGGTGGAGGTTTTTTCTGATTCTGGCGGCGCATCTAGCAGCAGGTTCGCCCCGGAAGCGACCGCATCGAGAATGTTATGCTGTGCGGGGTCAAGGTCGCCCACCCCATGTTCAGCCAGGGGATCCCGGTCGGTCAATACCGGTTCTGGAAGCGGCGATAGCACCGCGCCCGCAGCCGCTACATCTCCGCAAAGCGCCGCAGTCACCTCAGATTGTTCCAGCAAGTCCTGATTGAGCGAAAAGTCTTTTACCAGGTTGGATAGAGGATGCAAGTATTGCCCTACGGTGAGCGAATCATAGAGGTCAAATCCCAGCAGATGCCGCAATCCCAGGCGCCGCAATTCGTGCAGAGCGTTAGTGGGACTAAACGCTACCTCTGACTGCAGGCTTTGCAAAATAGATACGATTTCTGCCTGTTCACCTTTTTCTCGCAGTGCCGCTTCCAGGGGTGGCCACACCGCTACCGCGCTATCCAGAGTGATCAACACGTCCTCATCAGCGGTAAGAGAAAGCTCCACTGGACAAAGTAACGCCGGGCCAGTGATAGTGCGCGGCTCGCTGGCTCGTACTTTTTCAATATCGTAAACCGCGTTATCTGCGCCAGGTTCCTCGCTAGGATCTTCACTGCTAGAAGCGGTATTTTCAATATCCAATGCGGTGGCGGCGGTGGCTGACAATTTCGTCGCCGAGGATTCCGCTTTGCTGGAGGCACGCTCCCAAGCTGCCCCCAAAGTTCCCCCCTGCCGCCACGAGGCAGTGCCAATCGCTAGATAAACGGGGGCGCTACCGTACCGGGACTCTCGATCACGGGAGGCAGAGAGCACTTCGCGGGCGCGAATCCGACAATGAGACAGGGCCCGCGGTTCCCGCACCAGATTAGATAACCGAGTCGGTCGCCCTCCGTATAGCTGCGCCAAGCCACCGGGGTGGGCGGCAGACAGCTCTAAATATCCGGAGGCGGTCTCCTCTGCGATCGTATGCTCCAGCCTGTCATTCCAGCGCGATAGCATTTCTTCTACCAGCTGTTTACGGCCTTTAGAGGCAGTTTGATCCACTTCTACTTCGCTATTGACGTTTTCCGCTGTGGTCATCTCTGTTTCCGGGTTATAGCTCACGATGCCACCATACGCGACAGGCGGGGTTTGCCCTGGTTGCCATGCCCTAATAGGCCGAAAACGACATTAATCACGTCCTTTTTATTTCTGATGGAACCTGGCGCCAGTTTTGAGGCTGCTTAACCAGTGTTATCCTAGACTGGCTGAGGCGCTGACGGCCGCCTTGCGCCCTCG